>NZ_JALQDP010000005.1:0-181925 GCF_023631165.1 Caballeronia sp. AZ1_KS37
GGACGCCAGATTCAATATACAAGTAACCAAAGAAAGCAGCTTCCGATACGCCCGCGGTCACACGCAATTTGGGTAGTTCTCTCGTCCAAGGTGGCACTCGCCTAAAGAGTGCCCTCAAAGGACTAACGGGGCTTGGATCGCGCGCGGTCTGCCGCCCGAATGCGTCGAGCGCGCTGGTTCAGCACGAAAGAGCTTCGGCCCAGCGCTACGCGCTGCCGCCGGGTATGCAAGGGAAACCAACGTGCGGCACTTGCGGAGAGATGGAGACGTTAGTAGAGAAGCACGCGCAGACCCGATTGACTGGTCGGCCGCGAAGCGGGCTGGAGCTGTTTGGTGCTGAACCAGTTTGGTGTGTGGTGCGATGTGGCAGACCGTGCGCGAGCCAAGCCCGATGGGGCCTATGAGGGCACTCTTTAGGCAGCCCACGATGGACGAGAGGACTACCCAAATTGCGTGTGACCGCGGGCGTATCGGGAGCTGCTTTCTTTGGTTACTTTCTTTGCAGCAGCAAAGAAAGTGACTGCCGCCCCGCACAGGGGCAGTGCTAACAGACCGACACGAAAACGGGATCCGGCGAAATCGCAAGCGAACCACCACAACAAGCGCCAGCAAGAACCCCAAAAAAAACCATGCCCCGCCCAACCCCAGAAGAACTCCTCGACAAACTCCACCGCGAGGAAGAAAAACGCGAGCGCGGCAGACTGAAGATTTTCTTCGGCGCATCGGCGGGCGTAGGCAAGACCTTCGCGATGTTGCAGGCCGCACGCCGCCGCCGCGATGAAGGCGTGGAAGTAGTCGTCGGCCTGGTCGAAACGCATGGCCGCAAGGAAACCCTTGCACTGGTCGAAGGCCTCGAAACGCTGCCGCCCGCACGCATCGAACACCGCGGCCGTCTGCTCGCCGAATTCGACCTCGACGCCGCGCTCGCCCGAAAACCGCAACTCATCCTCGTCGACGAACTCGCGCACTCGAACGTGCACGGCTCGCGCCACATGAAGCGCTGGCAAGACGTGCAAGAACTGCTCGACGCGGGCATCGACGTCTATACGACCGTCAACGTCCAGCACCTCGAAAGCCTCAACGACATCGTCGGGCGCATCACCGGCATTCGGGTCTGGGAGACCGTGCCCGATCGAATCTTCGACCTCGCCGATGAAGTCACGCTCGTCGACCTGCCGCCCGAAGAACTGCTCGACCGTCTGCGCGAAGGCAAGGTCTACCTGCCGGCGCAGGCCGAGCACGCCGTGCGCAACTTTTTTCGCAAGGGCAATCTGATCGCGCTGCGCGAACTCGCCTTGCGCCGCACGGCCGATCGCGTCGACGCGCAAATGCGCGAATACCGCGCCGATCAGTCGATCGAACGCATCTGGCGCGCGCGCGAACGGCTCATCGCGTGCATCGGCCCGGGACCGGAAAGCGCGACGCTCGTGCGCGCGGCCGCGCGGCTCGCCACGGCGCTCAAGGCCGACTGGCTCGCGGTGTACGTCGAGACGCCGAAGCTGCAGCGCCTCTCCGACGATCAGCGCCGCCGCACGCTCGACGCGCTCAAGCTCGCCTCCGAACTCGGCGCGGAAACCGTCACGCTCGATGGCGCCGATGCCGCCGCGACGCTCATCGACTACGCGCACATGCGCAACGTGTCGAAGCTCGTGGCGGGCGCGTCGGCGAGCGGCGAATGGCGGCGTCTCATCGCTCGGCCGGTGAGCGAGCGCATCATCCGGCAAGGATCCGATATCGACGTGACGCTCGTGTCGACCGGTACACGCGACGAGCCACGCCGCACGATCACGCAAGCGTTCGGCACCTGGCGCGACGGCGCGCACTCGCCGCCGCGCGCCTATCTTCATGCGCTCGCGATCGGCGGGGGCATCACGCTCGTCGCCGACATGCTCGCCGCCCGTCAGTTCGCAATCACGAATCTCGTGATGCTCTATCTGCTCGGCGTGATCTTCGCGGCCGTGCGGCTCGGGCGCGGTCCCGGCGTGATGCTGTCGTTTCTGTCGGTCGCCGCGTTCGACTTCTTCTTCGTGCCGCCCGAGCTGTCTTTCTCCGTGACGGACACGCAGTATCTGCTCACGTTCCTCGTCATGCTGCTGACCTCGCTCACGATCAGTCATCTGACGTCGAGCCTGCGGCGCGAGGCGCGCATCGCATCGCAACGCGAGCGGCGCACCGGCGCGATGTACGCGATGACCAAGGAACTCGGCGCCGCGTTGATGACCGAGCAGATCATCGAGATCGGCACGCGCCACGTCGCCGAAGTGTTTCAGGCGAAGGTCGTGATGCTCCTGCCCGACGCCGCCGAGAAAGTGTGGCAGAAAGTGGACGAACCGAATCCCGATGTGACGCTCGATGCCGCGCGTCTCGATCTCGACATCGCGCAATGGGTCTATGACCAGCAGAAACCGGCGGGACGCGGCACCGAGACCTTGCCCGCGAGCCAGGCGCTCTATCTGCCGCTCAAGGCGCCGATGCGCACGCGCGGCGTGCTCGCGCTCGTGACCGGGCGCGAAGCCGAACTCGCGGTGCCCGAGCAGCGCCGCATGATCGAAACGTTCGCGTCGCAGATCGCGCTTGCGCTGGAACGCGTGCATTACGTCGAAATCGCGCAGGACGCGCTCGTCAACATGGAATCGGAGCGCCTGCGCAACTCGCTTTTATCCGCGATATCGCACGATCTGCGCACGCCGCTCACCTCGATCGTCGGCTTCGCTTCGGTGCTGGAGGAAGAGGCGCGGGAAGCAGGCGGCCAGAGCGAGGCATCGCAGGAACTCGTGCACGCGATCCACGAAGAAGCGCTGCGCATGAGCGGCCTCGTGATCAATCTGCTCGACATGGCGCGTCTGCAGGCGGGCGCGATCCGGCTGAATCGTCAATGGTCGATGCTCGAAGAAACCGTGGGCGCCGCGCTCGCGAGTTCGCGCCGCGTGCTCGCCGGGCGTCCCGTACAGACGCGCGTGCCGGCGGACCTGCCCTTGCTGCAACTCGACGCCGTGCTGATGGAGCGTCTCTTCGCCAACCTGCTGGAAAACGCCGCGAAGTACACGCCGCCCGCGACGCCGATCCGCATCGGCGCGGCGCTCGCGCACGACGGCGATGCGCGCTTCGTGCGCGTGTGCATCGACGATGAAGGGCCGGGCGTGCCGGCCGGCATGCAGAACCGTCTCTTCGACAAGTTCACGCGCGGCGAGAAGGAATCGGCGCAACCGGGCATCGGGCTCGGTCTCGCCATCTGCCGCGCGATCGTCGAGGCGCATGGCGGGCACATCGGCGTCGAGAATCGCGCGGACGCGAACGGGCGCATTCTGGGCGCACGATTCTGGTTCACGCTGCCGGCCAACGATGCGCCGCCCGAAGAATTGCCGCCCGACGAGGATGTCGACTCGAAGGCGGCCGCGCCGGGAACGGACGATGTCTGACGCGGCGAATTATGATGTCGGCTCACGAGCAAACTGAAAACCAACGATGAGCCAACCGACTTTGAACGGCGAGCGCGTGCAGCTTCGTCCGCTGCAACGCGAGGATCGCGCCGCCTTGCTCGATGCAGCCGCCGACGGCGAACTCTGGAATCTGAGCGTGACGGTCGTGCCGAACGAAGACACCATCGATCGTTATATCGACACCGCCCTCGCGGGCCGCGATGCCGGCACCGTGATGCCGTTCGTGATCGTGCGCGCCAGCGATGCGCGCGTCGTCGGCAGCACGCGTTACTGGAAGATCGACCGCGTGAACCGCAAGCTCGAAATCGGACATACGTGGCTCGCGGCATCGACGCAGCGCACGGGCATCAACACGGAAGCGAAGTTTCTGCTGCTCGCGCACGCGTTCGAAGCAATGCGTTGCGTGCGCGTGCAGTTCACCACCGACGAGCTCAATGCGAAATCGCGCGCGGCGATACTCGGCGTCGGCGCGAAACAGGAAGGCATCGTGCGGCACGAGCGCATCATGCCCGATGGCCGCAAGCGCAATTCGGTGCGCTTTTCGATCATCGACGACGAATGGCCCGACGTCAAAGCGATGCTGCTCGCCAAGCTCACGCGTCGAGCGTAGCGCGCGCCTTCAGCGCTTTCACGCGCGCCTTCATGAACGCGACGAAGCGGCGCGTGACGGTGTCGTCGCGTTCGTCTTGCCATGCAAGTCCGACGCGCCAGCCCGCCGCTCGATCGCGCAATGTCAGCACGCGCGCATCGCGCAGCAAGTACTGCGCGCGCGATGGCAGGAACGCAGCGCCCACGCCGCCCGCCACCGATGCGAGCACGGACTGGATATCGTCCGCTTCCTGAATCACGCGCGGCGCGAAATCGTGCTCCGCGCACCAGCGATCGATCTGCGCAGCAAGCCCCGGCCCGCGCCCACGCGACAGCGCGATGAATCCCGGTTCGTTCAGTTCGTTCAGATTCGCGGGCAGACGCTCGTAGCGCGTGTGCTCGGGCACGGCGAGCGCGAGCGTTTCATTGAGCACGGTGAAGCCGGAAAGCCCGGCGCTCGCGGGCATCCGCATGAATCCGACATCGAGCTTGTTCGCGAGGATGCGGCGCGTCTGTTCGTGCGACGAGAGATCGTGCAGCGTGATGCTCACGTCCGGATTCAGCGCGCCGAATTCGGCGATCAGCTTCGGCACATGCGTGAGCGTCGACAGGCACAAGCCGACGCGCAGAAATCCGCGCGCGCCGCTCGCGGCTTCGCGTGCGCGGGCCAGCACGGCGTCGGCGTCGCGCACGAGCGCTTGCGCATCGCCGATGAAGCCCGCGCCGAACGTCGTCAGATCCGCGCCGTGGCGTCCGCGTTCGAAGAGGCGCGCGCCGAGGCTTTCTTCGAGCGACGCAATCTGCTTGCTGAGCGCAGGCTGGCTCAAGTGCAGCGCTTCGGCGGCACGGCCGAAATGACGCAATTCGGCGATGGTGAGAAAGGAGCGCAGGAGTTTTAATTCCATTTGGCGATCGAACACGTCGAAACATTCATTTTACTTATCGATTGCCGAGCGCTTCAATGAGGATACTCACTCGTCACATCGGGAGTTCCACTTGGATGCCGCATCGTTTCGTGTCGCCGTCATCGCGCTCGAATCGCGGAAGGGCGATGCCGCGCTCGACTGTCGATTCATCGCCGCAAAGCTCGCCTATGCCGCGCGCCAAGGCGTGTGGCTCGCGCTGTTTTCCCCTTCGGGTATCGACGATTCGCGCGCCGATCCGTTCGACGATCCGTCGATTCACGCGATCGCCGCCGCCGTCGATGAAAGCGGCGTCGCGGCGGGCGTCGGCTGGATCGAGCGCACCGAAGACGGCGGGCGCTTCGACAGCTACGCGATATGTTTTCCCGGCGGCGCGCGCGTGCGTCATCGCATGCCGAGTGCGGCGCGGCGCGGTTCGCACAGCGGCAATCGCCTCGGCGTATTCGACGCGCATCCGCTTGCGCACGAGACGGAGCGCACGACGGAACGCACGATGCCGCGCGGTTCGCTGCCGCTCAGTTTCGCGATCGTCGGCCGTCATCGATTGACGGGTTGAATCGCGCCTCCGCACGGCTTTTATGTCCCGATACAATCGGACGAACAGCCCGGCACGGAGGTTTCGCACATGGATTTGATCATTCGCCGCGCGGCGCTCGCTCACTCGCGCGAACTCGTCGACATCGGCATGGAGGCGGGGCGCATCGCCGCGATCGAGCGGCATCTTGCGGCCACCGCGCGCGAGGAAATCGATGCGAACGGCTCGCTCGTCACCGCGCCTTTCGTCGACGCGCACTTCCATATGGACGCGACGCTTTCCTACGGCCTGCCGCGCGTGAATGCGTCCGGCACGCTGCTCGAAGGCATCGCGCTATGGGGTGAATTGAAGCCGGATCTCACGCAGGAAGCGCTCGTCGAGCGCGCGCTGCAGTACTGCGACTGGGCCGTCGCGCGCGGATTGCTCGCGATCCGTTCTCACGTCGATGTGTGCGATCCGCGGCTTCTGGCCGTCGAAGCGCTCGTCGAAGTGAAACGGCGCGTGAAGCCGTATCTCGATCTGCAACTTGTCGCGTTTCCGCAGGACGGCGTGTTGCGCAGCCCGGGCGCGTTCGACAATCTGAAGCGCGCGATCGCGATGGGCGTCGATGTCGTCGGCGGCATTCCGCACTTCGAGCGCACGATGGCGGACGGCGCGGCATCGGTGAAACTGCTGTGCGAATACGCGGCGGAGCAGGGCTTGCGCGTGGACATGCACTGCGACGAGTCCGACGATCCGATGTCGCGCCACATCGAAACGCTCGCTGCGGAGACGCATCGGCTCGGCTTGCATGGACGCGTCACCGGCTCGCATCTCACGTCGATGCATTCGATGGACAACTACTACGTCAGCAAGCTTATTCCGCTGATGCGCGAGGCGGGCGTGAATGCGATCGCGAATCCGCTCATCAACATCACGTTGCAGGGGCGCTCCGATACTTACCCGAAGCGGCGCGGCATGACGCGCGTGCCGGAACTGATGGCGGCGGGCATCACAGTCGCGTTCGGGCACGATTGCGTGATGGATCCGTGGTACAGCCTGGGTTCGGGCGACATGCTCGACGTCGCGCACATGGGCTTGCACGTCGCGCAGATGACGGGCGTCGACGCGATGCGCGCGTGCTTCGATGCGGTCACGAAAAATCCTGCGCGGATTCTCGGGCTCGAAGGGTATGGCATCGAAGTGGGCTGCAACGCGGATTGCGTGGTGCTGGATGCGCGCGATCCTGTCGAAGCGATTCGGCTGCGGGCGGCGCGAACGGTTGTTGTCAGGCGGGGGAAGGTGGTGAGCCGGAGTCCGGCCGTGCGCGCGACGCTGGCGCTGGAAGGAAGGCCGGGGGAGGTGGATTTCAGGATCGAGAGGCGATAAAAAAAACCCGGTCCTCGCGGACCGGGTTTTCGCATCAATCGGCAGGAGGCGTCAATGCACCGTCGCGCCCGACATCCCGTTATGCCTCAACAACGCGTCGATATCCGGCTCGCGCCCACGGAACGCCTTGAACGATTCCATCGCCGGACGGCTGCCGCCGACTTCCAGAATCTCGCGACGATAACGCGTACCCGTGGTCGCATCGAGCACCGAACCGCTTCCGGCCTTCGCGGCTTCCTCGAACGCGGCGTACGCATCGGCGGATAAAACTTCTGCCCACTTGTAGCTGTAATACCCCGCCGCATACCCGCCCGCGAAAATATGGCTGAACGTATTCGGCCAGCGCGAGAAGGGCGCCTGCGGGATCACATGGAACTTCTCGTTGATCGCGCGTGCGAGATCGTTGACGTTCTGCGTCGCGTTGGCCGGATCGTAGGACGTGTGCAGCACCATATCGAACATCGAAAAGACGATCTGGCGCAGCGTGCCCAAACCGCTCTGGAAGTTCTTCGCGGCGAGCATCTTGTCGAACAGTTCGCGCGGCAGCGGCGCGCCGGTTTCGACGTGCGCGGACATGTCGGTCAACACGTCCCATTCCCAGCAGAAATTCTCCATGAACTGCGACGGCAGTTCGACCGCATCCCACTCCACGCCGTTGATGCCCGACACGCCCAGTTCGTCGATGCGCGTCAGCATGTGATGCAGCCCATGCCCGAATTCGTGGAACAGCGTGATGACTTCATCGTGCGTGAAGCATGCGGGTTTGCCGCCCACCGGCGCCGAAAAGTTGCAGGTGAGATAAGCAACCGGCGTCTGCACGCCGCCTTCGCCGCGCTTGTGACGCGAGCGCGCGTCGTCCATCCATGCGCCGCCGCGCTTGCCTTCGCGCGCGTAGAGGTCGAGATAGAACTGCGCGACGAGCGTGCCGTCCTTGTTCTCGACGCGGAAAAAGCGCACGTCCGGATTCCACACGGCGGCTTCGTCGCGGCGGATCGACACGTTGAAGAGCGTCTCCGTCACCTTGAAGAGGCCCTTCAACACGGCTTCTTGAGGGAAGTACTGCTTCACTTCGTTTTCCGAGAACGAATAGCGCCTCTGACGCAGCTTCTCCGCCGCGTACGCGATGTCCCACGGTTGCAACTCGGGCATGCCGAGCTCGGTCGCGGCGAACGCGCGCAGTTCCATCCAGTCGTTTTCGGCGTAGGGGCGGGCGCGCTTCGCCAAGTCTTCGAGGAACGCGATGACCTGCGCGGGCGATTCCGCCATCTTCGGCGCGAGCGACACTTCCGCGAAGTTCTGATAACCGAGCGTCTTCGCTTCTTCCTCGCGCAGCTTCAGATGCTCGACGACGTTCGCCGTGTTGTCCCATTCGGCCTTGCCGTTGCCATAGGTCGCGCCGAGTTCGGACGCGCGCGTGACGTACGCGCGATACATCGCCTCGCGCATCGGACGATGCTCCGAATATTGCAGCACCGGGAAATACGACGGGAAATGCAGCGTGAACTTCCAGCCTTCCTTGCCGTCGCGTTGCGCGGCTTCGTGGGCGGCTTCGATCACGTCGTCGGGCAGACCGGCGAGATCGCTCTTCTGCGTGACGATGTACGCATAGGCGTTGGTCGAATCGAGGACGTGATCCGAAAACGCCTTCGACAGCGCCGCCTGTTCTTCCTGCAACTGCGCGAAACGCGGCTTGCGGTCTTCGGGTAATTCGGCGCCCGAGAGACGGAAATCGCGCAGCGAGTTTTCGAGGATTTTTTTGCGCTCGGCCGACAAGGCCGCGAATTCGGTACCGGCGGCGATCGCCTTGTACTTTTCGTAGAGCGCGAGATTCTGTCCGACGCTCGCCGAGAATTCGGTCACGCGCGGCAGGTTTTCAGCGTGGGCGGCGCGCAGTTCGGGCGTGTCGGCGACGGCGTTCAGATGGCCGACGATGCCCCACGCGCGCGACAATTTTTCCGATTCCTGCTCGACGGCCTCGACGACGTCTTTCCACGTCGCAGGCGTCTCGGGCGCGCTTGCACGGTCGACGGCGGCCTTGGCATTGGCAAGGAGCACATCGAGCGCGGGCGTGACGTGCGCCGGCTGAATCTCGCCGAAACGCGGAAGATCGGAGAAGTCGAGCAGCGGATTGGCCGCTGCCGCTTCGGACGTGATGGCTGACGTGGTATCGCTCATGGCTCTCCCGTGCTGATGTTGGATGACGCCGCACGGGTGTCGCGCCCCGCGCCGGCTCGTTGGGAGATTATTGGGGCGGGCGCGGCAAATTCCAATCGTTTGTTTTTAAGGGGCCGATTAAGGCAATGCCCGGCATTCCCCTACAACCCGCGGCCCCCCCACGCCGCTCAAGCCTGCGCCGCGCGCTCGGCCGCTTCGATCGTGTTGACGAGCAGCATCGTGATGGTCATCGGGCCGACGCCGCCCGGCACCGGCGTGATATAGCCCGCCACTTCCTTCACGCCCGCGAAATCGACGTCGCCGCACAGCTTGCCTTCGTCGTTGCGGTTCATGCCGACGTCGATGACCGTCGCGCCCGGCTTCACCATGTCCGCCGTGAGGATGTCGCGGCGGCCGACCGCGGCGACGATCACATCGGCGTCGCGCGTATGTTTGGCGAGGTCGCGCGTCTTGCTGTGGCAGATCGTGACGGTCGAGCCCGCTTCGAGCAGGAGCAGCGCCATCGGCTTGCCGACGATGTTCGAGCGCCCGATCACGACGGCGTTCGCGCCTTTCAGGTCGATGCCGTGCGCTTCGAACATCTTCATCACGCCGTAGGGCGTGCACGGGCGAAAGAGCGGCTTGCCGGTCAGAAGCGCGCCCGCATTGGCGACGTGAAAACCGTCGACGTCCTTTTCCGGCGCGATCGCCTCGATGACCTTGTGGCTGTCGATGTGGGCGGGCAGCGGCAGTTGCACGAGGATGCCGTGGATCGACGCATCGGCGTTGAGCTTTTCGATGTGCGCGAGCAGTTCGTTTTCGGCGAGCGTCGCGGGGAAACGGTCCATCACCGAGTGCAGGCCGTTGTCCTGGCAGGCCTTCACCTTGTTGCGCACGTAGACTTCGCTCGCCGGATTGTCGCCGACGAGCACGACGGCCAGGCCCGGCTTGTGTCCACGGGCGGAGAGGGCGGCGGCGCGCCGGGCGACATCGGCGCGAAGGGTCTTGGATAGGGCGTTGCCGTCGATGAGTTGGGCGGTCATGGCGAATCGGATCGAGGATGGGCGAGGGCGCGCGAGGGCGTGAAGCCGACGCCGTGCCCGCCGCTCTGATCGGCGACGGTGCGCGGCGCTCGCGCAAGGTGCTGGGCGCTTGCTTGGCCGCTGTGCGGCAAATGCGCCCTTGGGAAGGGCGAAATTATACCGCCGGGCGCGCTCGGGAGTCTCGGCAGGTCACCGACGTGAAACCAGAATCTCGGATCCGCTGCGTGCTGATGAGTCTTCGCCCAGCGCTTGTCAAATTACTTGCCGCTTACCAGTAAACCACCGTTCTTCCGGGATACTCCCTGCCGCGTTATTCACCGATGCTTGCAGGAGAAAATCAAGAATGTCTTTCGGAAAATGTGCAGTCATATCATTGACGTTTAGCAGTGTCGTTTTGCTTTCCGCCTGCGGTGGCGGAGGCTCCGGCGGCGCGGATGAGAACCGTCAGCCCGCCAGCGCGCCCGCCGCGGCCGCACCGGCCAGCGCGGCGTCGTCGACGGTCCCTTCGACAGATTTGCCGACCAGCGCCAGCGCGCCTGCTGCGGCGTCTTCGCCGGCAACGGTGGGGGAAGCACTGCCGAGCCTCGCGAATCCGCAAGCAGGATCGACGGCGCAAACAGGAACGAACGCCGAAGGAATCTGGACGACGAATTCGCTGACGAACCGCACCATCGCGCTAGTCGATCCGGACGGCAATATCTCGTCGCTCAATGCGATTGGGTCGATCGTGACCAGCGCACTCTATGGCGTCATCTCATACTCGCCGCAGGCCTGGACGCTGACGTCCGGTCTGTCTTTCAACAACATGCTGTTCGCGTATCCGACGAGCTCGGGAAGCGGAACCTACTCGCCGCGAAACACTTTCAGCGGGAGCTACGTCGCGAATGGAGCGACCACGGAGTTCTCGTCGAACTACGATGCAGCGAACGCATTGAGTGTCACGCAGCAGAGCGTCGCGGGCACCTGGACGCAATCGTCGACGTCGCTGACGATCGCCGACGACGGCTCTTTCACAGGCAAACTAAGCGGTTGCGACGTCAGCGGAAAAATGTTGCTGGCGACGCCCGGCAGCAATCGCAACATGTACGCCGTGACGATGAGCGTGGCGCCCGCCACTTCCTGCTCGGTGCCCGCCGGCACGACCTATACCGGCAACGCGGCCATTCTGTTCGTGCCGATCACCGGCAGCAATGGTTATCGCCGAACGGTTCTGTACAACGTGCATAACCTGAACGAACTTCGTTATGCCTACGGCCAGTTGACGAAACAATAGTCCTCTCGCCCTGAGCCGCGCGCCACCCCGCGCCCGCTCAGGGCGTCACCACCTTCCACGACGAATCCGGGTTGAACGACTTGATCGCCGCCGCCTTGCTTGCGGAAGCCGGGCCCAGATCCTTCTCGTAGATCTGTCCGTCCTGATTGACCATGAACGTCATCACGCCCGTCTGGCCGTAGCGCGCGGGCGTCGCGATGACGCCGAAACCCTGCGTCAGCCGTCCGTCCTGAAGATAGTTCTTCGCGCCGCCCGGTGCGTTCGAGCCTTGCGACGTCAGAATGCGGTAGTGATAGCCGTAGTAGCCGTCCTTGTCGGTCGGCTTGTTCGGCATCGTCTCGGCGAGCGGACCGAGCGGGCTTTCCGGCTCGCCCGGCGCCGTGTCCCAGTAAAGGCCGTCGTGCTTGCCGGGCGTGCTCACGAAGCGGTCGGCGTAGCGCCCCGCCGTCTTGCGATAGTCGTCCTGCGCGGCGACGACCGCGAGCGCGACCTGCATCGCCGATCGCTCGTTGCGCCCGATGCGCCTCGTCAGCAGCTCGTCGCGCGCGGCGCGCATGTCGAAGCGCCAGCCGTTCGCGACCTTGACGAGCGGAATCGGCAGCGTCCAGCCGTCCGTGCCCGCTTCGATGCGCGCTGAAGGATGTCCGTCGACCGTTTGCGCATCCTCGACGATGCGATGCTGCTGCGCCCACGCGCCGAGGTACGCGTAGATATCCTCCCGGCCGATGCTGCCTTCGGGCACATATCGGCGATGGTCCTTGCCGAGCACTTTGGCGAGCGCGGCTTCGTCGTTGGTGGCGATGGCGTCGGTGAACGCTTGCGCCGCCGCTTCGGGCGTCGGATAAACGGCCTGCGCGTGCGCGAGCGACGCGCCGAGCACGAGCGACGCGACCGCGAACGCGCGCAGGACGAGCTTCTTCGATGAGGCGAATGGTTTCATGTCGGGCTCCTGGATCTGGCGTTCGCCGCATTCGCGGCGTTTGACGATGGAATCGATCATCAACGGCGGAAGCCTCCGCCGCCGCCTCGATGGAACCCGCCGCCGCCTCCGCCACCGCCGTGGAATCCGCCACCGCCGCCGCCTTGAAATCCGCCGCCGCCACGTTGCACGCCGCCTCCGCCCGCGCCCAAACCACCGCCACCGCCACCGCCGCCGCCCGCCTGACGCTGAACACCGCCGCCACCCGCGCCGGCGCGCTCATGCGACTGATTGAACGACTGCCGGCTCGCCTGTCCGCGCTGCATGTCCTGGCGCGCGCCGTTGCCATCGCCCGCGCCGCGCAGCGCGTTGTCGCGATTTACGTCCTGCGAGCGCTGACGAAGATCGCTCGTCGTGCGCGCGTTCGGTCCGCCGCCCTCGCGGATGCTCTGCGCGCGCTGGCTCGCCGATTCGTTGAGGTTCTGGCCGGTGCGCTGCTGCAAGGTCTGCGCGGCTTGCGCGCGCGCATCCTCGCGGCCCCGGAACTGGTTGCCGTTCGCGCCGAGATTGGCGTTGTTCAGGTTCTGGCGGTTCGCGGCGACGTTCGTCCGGTTGAACTGCGGATCGTTGCGGTTCCAGCGCACGTTATTGCTGTTCGCATTGATGCGGTTGGCCGTGTTGATGTTGTTGTAGCGATTCACGTTGACGTTGACATCGCCGTGACCCCAGTTGCAGTTGCCCCACAGCGAATTCACGACCGCGACGCCTGTTGCGAACGCCATGCCGGTCATGAACGCCGACCCGATCGCATATCCGGGCGGCGGCGGCACATAGACCGGCGGATACGCGGGATATGGCCACGTCCCGTACACGACCGTCGGGTTGTAGGTCGGCACGTAGACGACTTGCGGATTGGCGGGCTCGATCTGGATCACCGTAGTGCTGGTGGTCGTACTGCCCGCCGGCGCGGGCGCGCTCGTGACTTTCTGCTGCTCGTTCGTCTTCAGATTGCCCGCGCTTTGCGCCGCGCGCCGCAGACGCTGAACGGAGTCCATCACGTCGCTCGGCTGCGCGATGAACGCGTTGCCGAGCTGCGTCACCCAGTCGATCTTGGCGGCCATCGTCGCGAGCGCCTGCGGGAAAGCGACGAGCGACTGCACGCTCGGGTCCCACGGCTGCGTCTGCACGGCTTTCACGGCGTCGTCGCCCTTGACGTTCGGATTCGCCTTCGACCAGTCGGCCGCTTCGGTAATCTGCGACGGATACGTCGACGCCATCAGCACTTGCGCGAGCAGCGCATCCGGATAGAGCGCGACCGGCGCGGTCAGCGCGTCGAGTTGCTGGTTCGTGAGCTTCTGGCCGGCCGGCGCGGCGTTCTGCGCTTGCGCGTCGAGCGGATGCGCGGCGAAAAGCGGCATCGCGGCGAGCGTGACGGCGAACGCGATCGCTCTTGCCGTGCCGATTTGCGAACCAATGACACCCATTCGTTTCGACATCGAATCCCCCCGTGCGAGACGTTGCGAGATCGTTGCGCGTAGCCGGGATTGAAGCGAGGAAATCGGGTAGTGATCCGGCGTGATTCAGCCAATATCACTTTTCAGTTCGGCGTTCAACGAACTTTGGCGGGAAGGAGATTCGGGCGCATTCGCTCGCGAGCGCGCCGATAAACGCGCGGCCGGCATGACGATGCCGGCCGCGAAGGGGGGAGTCGAAGCGCTTATTGCTGCGGCTTGTTCGACAGCGCGAGACGCAGCAGATCGGCCACCGTGTTCACGGAAAGCTTCTCCATGATGTTCGCGCGATGCGCTTCGACCGTCTTGATGCTGATGCCGAGATCGTCGGCGATCTGCTTGTTCAGCCGCCCGGCGATGATGCGTTCTAGCACCTGATGCTCGCGCGCCGTCAGCTTGCCCAAGCGCTCTGCGGCCGCGCGCTGCTGCTGCACGCTGGTGCTCTCGCTGCGCGCCTTTTCGAGCATGCGCTCGACGAGCTTGCGCAGTTCGGCTTCGTCGAACGGCTTCTCGATGAAGTCCATCGCGCCCTTCTTCATGGTCGAGACGGCCATCGGGACGTCGCCGTGCCCCGTCACGAAGATGATCGGCAAGAGCGAGTTCTCGGCGATGAGCTTCTCCTGCAGTTCGAGCCCCGTCATGCCGGCCATGCGCACGTCGAGGATCAGGCAGGAAATCGCGCCGGAATGGGCGATCGGCAGGTAGACGTCGAGGAACGATTCCGCGCTGGAGAAACACTGAACGCGATAGCCGTTTGCTTCGAGCAGCCAGCGCAAGGAATCACGTACGGCTTCGTCATCGTCGACGACGAAGACGGTTTCCTGAGTGGTGACTGTGCTCATAGTTCTCCCGTAACTGTTTGTTGTCTCGTATGTTCGTCCTGCGCATCCGTGCCGCCCGTGCCCGAGCCGCCTTCCACTTCGCCGATCGGCAGGCTGCAGTGGAAAGTCGCGCCGGTCACGTGGCCGTCCGCTTCGACGTTGTTGACCACCCAAAGGCGCCCGCGATGCGACTCGATGATCGAACGGCAGATGTTCAACCCCATGCCCATGCCGTCGGACTTGGTGCTGTAGAACGGCTCGAAGAGACGCTCGGCGGTTGCTTCGTCCACGCCCGGACCCTGATCGACCACGCTGATGCACACGAAGCCGCCGTCCATGCGCTGCACGACTACGCGTATCACCGGATCGACGGCGTGTGGTTTCGCATCATGCATCGCCTCGGCCGCGTTTTTCAACAGGTTGACCAACACTTGTTCGATCAAAACCGGGTCGACGTAAATGACGGGCATCCGCGAACGGATTTCGGTGACGATGCGGATCTTGCGTTTGCGCGCCTCGATCTCGGCGAGACCGACCGCGTCCGCGACGATATCCGCGACGCGCGCCGCCTGGCGCTTCGGTTCGCTGCGCTTCACGAACTCGCGGATGCGCTTGATGATCATGCCCGCGCGCACGGCCTGCTGCGCGGTTTTTTCGAGCACCGGAAGCAGCGTTTCCTGCGTCATGCGGCCGGATTTCACGAGCGCGACGCAGCCCGAGCAATAGTTGTTGATCGCGGCGAGCGGCTGATTCAGCTCGTGCGCGAGCGATGACGCCATTTCGCCCATCGTCATCAGGCGGCTCGTGAACTGGAGCTTTTCTTCCTGCTGATGCGCGAGTTCCTGCGCCTGCTTCCTCTGCGTGATGTCGGTGGCGATCTGCATCTGCGCGAGATGGCCGTCGACCCACTGAATGTACTGGCGGCGCACCTCGAACCACTTCTGAATGCCTTCGACGTAGACCTCCTGCGCGTCCGCCGAGCTTTCCGTGAGGGCGGTGGCGGGCAGGCCCGCGTAGGTGTCGACCATGTCGATGGTGTCGGACGAACTCTGCGAACCGCCGTCGAACGCCGCGCCCGCGAGTTCCAGATGGCCGTCCGGACGAATGCCGAACAGATGCCGGTAATAGCGGTTCGCGAACAGCAGTTCGGCTTCGTCGGCGGCGAGCACGGAGACGGCGGCGTCGAGACTTTCGAGGACGGTGGTGAAGCGCTCGTGCGCGGCGGCGAGTTCCTCACGCGCGCGTTTCGGTTCGGTGATGTCCGTCATCGACGACATCCAGCCCGTCTGACGGCCGGAACTGTCGATGAGCGGCGAGACATAGAGTCGCGCGTGGAAAAATGACCCGTCTTTTCGGCGCACACGCAGTTCGAAACCGGAAGAGGGCGCTTTGCCGCGCAGCGTCATGTCGAGCTGGCGCTGCATCTCCGGATACGCGTCGCGCGGCCAGTACGGGAACGGCGCGTTCTTGCCGACGAGATCGCTTTCGTCCCAGCCCGTCATCCGGCAGAACGCCGGATTCACGTGCGTGATGCGGCCGTGCATGTCGAGCACGCGCATGCCGATCAGCACGGAGTTTTCCATCGCGCGACGGAAGAACGCCTCGGCGTAGAGCGCCTGCTGCGCCTCGAAGCGCTGGCGCGTGTGCTTCCACAGACTCCAGAGACTCCACAGCACGAAGCACGACAAACCGGCGACGAGCCAGACGAGCGTGTTGTTGGTGAAGTTCGTGAGCTGCGGATACGAGTACACGCGCACCGACAGGCCTTGTCCGGGCGGGTCGAGCGGCAGGTCGTAGAACATGTCGCGCGGCAGGCGCGGGCGGCTCGATGTGGTCGCGAGCTCGCGGTTGTTCAGATCGGTGATGGAAATCTTGTATTTGGCCGACAATTCGCTCGGAATGTCGTGCTTCAGTATGCCTTCGATCGAGAACACGGCCGCGATCGAGCCGAGGAATTCGCGGTCGCGGAAAACCGGCGTCTGCAGCGTGATGTAGCCGTTGCCGAGATCGTCGTACAGCAACGGCGAGTAGACTTGGCGGCGGGTGGTGCGCGCTTCGTCGAAGGCGGCCTGCACGGCCTCGTCCATCTGCGTGTCGTTCGGCTTGGCGAGGCGCGATCCGAGCACGGGCAGCGGCGTATTCGGCCAGCGCGGCTTATGCTCGCTCGTGTACCAGTTCATGTAGAGGATCTCAGGATGCCCCTGCATGATGTCGGTGGACGATGTCTGGAAGGTTTGCGGATCGCCGTGCCCGGTCGCAATGTCGCGCGCGAGCGCCTGGATCTGCTCCTGCGCACCGGTCATCGACAGGCGAATTTGTTGCTGAGCCCACGCGACATTGCGATAAAGCGTGTCTTCCTGCTGCTGTTGCTCGCGCCGGTTCAGGCTCCAGAGAATCAGACTCATCACGATCAGAAACACCAGGATCGAAATGAGCGGCGTGAGTAAATAGGAGTTCGACCACCACGGTCCGTGGTGCCAGCGGGAGGGCGAGGCGTCGGTCGGCTTGCGCGCGGACCTCGCCGAGCGTTTGATCAGCCGTTCGGTCAACATGGAGCGATTGTAACGCACCACCTGATTGTTAAATGGCGTAAAAAGACGGTAAAGCGTGCTCAGTTGCAGGAAAAGGAGGAGAAACATCTGAACAAAAAAGTCTTATCGGACGGTGCGTTGCAGCAATTTTTCGCATGGTGAGATTAGCTCTCATGATTTGAAAAATTCCTTGCGTCATGGTCTGGACCCTCTTTAGAATTGCCGGCACGCGGCCAGTGCCCGCTTTTCCGCGTGTGTTCGCGGGCGTGCGCCGGCGGTTCTCATCGAGTGTTCCTCACATCAGGAGACGAGCATGTCCGCTGTACCCGACGAAGTTCTCAAATATGTCGCCAACGCCAAGGACGACGATCCTCAGGAAACCGCCGAGTGGCTCGATGCGCTCGACGGCGTGATTTCCGCGGTCGGTCCTGATCGCGCGCACTACCTGATCGAGAAACAGATCGAATTCGCTCGCGTGCATGGCGAGCACCTGCCGTTTTCGGCGAACACGCCGTACATCAACACGATCCCCGTCGCTTCGCAGGCGAAGATTCCGGGCGATCAGGACATCGAACACCGCATCCGCTCGTACACCCGCTGGAACGCCATCGCGATGGTGCTGCGCGCGGGCAAGGACACGAACGTCGGCGGTCACATCGCTTCGTTCGCATCGGCCGCGACGCTCTACGACGTCGGCTTCAATCACTTCTGGCACGCGCCTTCGAAAGATCACGGCGGCGACCTCGTCTTCGTGCAGGGCCACTCGTCGCCGGGCGTCTATTCGCGCGCGTTCCTGCTCGGCCGCCTGACCGAAAAGCAACTGAACAACTTCCGCCAGGAAGTGGGCGGCGAGGGCATCTCGTCGTATCCGCATCCGTGGCTGATGCCGGATTTCTGGCAATTCCCGACCGTGTCGATGGGCCTCGGCCCGATCATGGCGATCTATCAGGCGCGCTTCATGAAGTACATGGCCGCGCGCGGCATGGCGAAGACCGAAGGCCGCAAGGTCTGGGCGTTCCTCGGCGACGGCGAAACGGACGAGCCGGAATCGCTCGGCGCGATCGGCATGGCCGGCCGCGAGCGTCTGGACAACCTCGTGTTCGTCATCAACTGCAATCTGCAGCGACTGGACGGCCCGGTGCGCGGCAACGGCAAGATCATTCAGGAACTCGAAAGCGAATTCCGCGGCGCCGGCTGGAACGTCATCAAGGTCATCTGGGGCAGCCGCTGGGACGCGCTCTTTGCACGCGACAAGACCGGCGCGCTGATGCGCCGCATGATGGAAGTCGTCGACGGCGAGTACCAGACGTACAAGTCGGAGTCGGGCGCGTTCGTGCGCGAGCACTTCTTCAACACGCCGGAACTCAAGGCGCTCGTCGCCGACTGGTCCGATGACGACATCTGGAACCTGAACCGCGGCGGCCACGATCCGCACAAGATCTACGCGGCCTTCGACGCAGCGACCAAGACGAAGGGCGCGCCGACCGTCATCCTCGCCAAGACCATCAAGGGCTATGGCATGGGCGAGCATGGTCAGGCGATGAACATCACGCACCAGCAGAAGAAGCTGCCGATCGACACGCTGAAGAAATTCCGCGACCAATTCCGTCTGCCGCTTACCGACGAGCAGATCGCCGACGTGCCGTATCTCACGTTCGAGGAAGGCTCGAAGGAACTCGAATACATGCGCCAGAAGCGCATGGACCTGGGCGGCTATCTGCCGACGCGCCGCGAGAAGGCCGAATCGCTGCCGGTGCCGGCGCTGTCCGCGTTCGAGCCGCTCTTGAAGGGCACGGGCGAAGGCCGCGAAATCTCCACGACGATGGCGTTCGTGCGGATCCTCAACATCCTGCTGAAGGACAAGGCGCTCGGCAAGCGCATCGTGCCGATCGTCCCGGACGAGTCGCGCACGTTCGGCATGGAAGGCCTCTTCCGCCAGATCGGCATCTGGAATCAGGACGGCCAGAAGTACATCCCGGAAGACTCCGACCAGCTGATGTTCTACAAGGAATCGGAGACGGGGCAGATCCTGCAGGAAGGCATCAACGAAGCGGGTGGCATGTGTGACTGGATCGCGGCCGCGACGTCGTACTCGACGCACGGCGAGATCATGATCCCGTTCTACATCTTCTACTCGATGTTCGGCTTCCAGCGCATCGGCGATCTGGCGTGGGCCGCGGGCGACATGCGTTCGCGCGGATTCCTGCTGGGCGGCACCGCCGGCCGCACGACGCTGAACGGCGAAGGGCTGCAGCACGAAGACGGCCACTCGCTGCTGTGGGCGGCATCGATTCCGAACTGCGTGAGCTATGACCCGACGTTCGGTTACGAACTCGCCGTCATCATGCAGGACGGCCTGCGCCGCATGGTCGCGGACCAGGAAGACGTGTACTACTACATCACCGTGATGAACGAGAACTACGAGCATCCGGCGATCCCGCAAGGCGATGCCGTGGCTTCGGACATCATCAAGGGCATGTACGCCTTCAAGAAGGCCGATGCGCCGGCCAAGGCGCACGTTCAGTTGATGGGCGCGGGCACGATCTTCAACGAAGTCATCGCCGCGGCTCAACTGTTGAAGGACGACTGGGGCGTCAGCGCCGATCTGTGGAGCGTGCCGAGCTTCACCGAACTGGCCCGCGACGGTCAGGCGTGCGAGCGCTGGAACCTGCTGCATCCGACCGAAGAGAAGAAGCTGCCGCACGTCACGGCGCTGCTGAACGACGCGAAGGGCCCGGTGATCGCATCGACGGATTACATCCGCGCGCTCGTCGACCAGATTCGCGGCTATGTCCCGCAGAAGTTCGTGGTGCTCGGCACCGACGGCTATGGCCGCTCGGATACGCGCGAAGCGCTGCGCCACTTCTTCGAAGTCGACCGCTACTGGGTGACGCTGGCTGCGCTCAACGCGCTGGCCGACGAAGGCACGATCGAGCGCAAGGTCGTCGCCGAGGCGATCAAGAAGTACAACCTCGACCCGTCCAAACCCAACCCGATGACCGTCTAAAGGCATCGCCCCCGTGCGTTGTGACGCGGCCTCTTTCCGAAGCGGAAGGAGGCCCGCGTGCGACCCAGGAGACACTAATAATGAGTCAAGCGATCGAAGTCAAAGTGCCGGACATCGGCGATTTCAAGGACATCCCCGTGATCGAGGTGCTGGTCAAGGTGGGTGATACGGTCGAACCCGAGCAGTCGCTCGTCACGCTCGAATCCGACAAGGCCACGATGGACGTGCCGAGCTCGGCAGCGGGCGTCGTGAAGGAAGTGAAGGTCAAGGTCGGCGATAACGTGTCGGAAGGCTCGCTCATCGTCGTGCTGGAAGGCGGCGCAGGCGGCGCGGCCGCACCGGCGCCCACGCCCGCGCCGGCGGCACCGAAGGAAGTGCCCTCGGATGCGCCCGCGAAGCCCGCGCCCGCGCCGAAGGAAGCGCCGTCCGCGCTCGCGCAGGCGCCTGTCATTCCCGCCGGCGACGGCTCGCGCACGTCGAGCCACGCGTCGCCGTCGGTGCGCAAGTTCGCGCGCGAACTGGGCGTCGATGTGTCGCGCGTGCGCGGCACCGGGCCGAAGAACCGCATCACGCAGCAGGACATCACCGCGTTCGTGAAGGGCGTGATGTCGGGACAGGGCGCGGCGCCTGCGGCTGCGGCGCCGGCTGGCGGTGGCGGCGGCGGCGGCGAACTCGGCCTCTTGCCGTGGCCGAAGATCGACTTCACGAAGTTCGGTCCGGTCGAGCCGAAGCCGCTCTCGCGCATCAAGAAGATCTCGGGCGCGAACCTGCATCGCAACTGGGTGATGATCCCGCACGTCACGAACAACGACGAAGCCGACATCACCGAGCTCGAAGAATTGCGCGTGAAGCTCAACAAGGAGCACGAGAAAGCGGGCGTGAAGTTCACGATGCTCGCGTTCGTCATCAAGGCCGTGGTCTCGGCGCTGAAGAAGTTCCCGGACTTCAACGCGAGCCTCGACGGCGACAACCTCGTCTTCAAGCAGTACTACCACATCGGTTTCGCGGCCGATACGCCGAACGGCCTCGTCGTTCCGGTGATCCGCGACGCGGACAAGAAGGGCCTCGTCGATATCGCCAAGGAAATGGCGGAACTGTCGAAGCTCGCGCGCGACGGCAAGCTGAAGCCCGATCAGATGCAGGGCGGCTGCTTCTCGATCTCGTCGCTGGGCGGCATCGGCGGGACGCACTTCACGCCGATCATCAACGCGCCCGAAGTCGCGATCCTCGGTCTGTCGCGCGGCTATCAGAAGCCCGTGTGGGACGGCAAGCAGTTCGTGCCGCGCCTCACGCTGCCGATGTCGCTGTCGTATGACCATCGCGTCATCGACGGCGCGGCCGCGGCGCGCTTCAACGCTTATCTGTCGGCGATTCTGGGCGATTTCCGTCGCGTCATTCTCTGATCTGCTGATCTGGCCGACGGCGGAACCTCGGACGTTCGTCCGAGGTTCCATCCGCATATCTCTTAGGGGACAACATGAGTCTCGTCGAACTAAAAGTACCCGACATCGGCGACTTCTCCGATGTCGATGTCATCGAAGTCAATATCAAAGCCGGCGACGTCATCGAAAAGGAACAGGGCGTCATCACGCTCGAAACCGACAAGGCCACGATGGAAGTGCCCGCGGATGTCGCGGGGACCATCAAGGAAGTGAAGGTCAAGCAGGGCGACAAGGTGAGCCAGGGCTCGGTCATCGCGATGATCGAAACCGCCGGCGCCGCGGCCGCGCCATCGCCGGCTCCGGCTCCGGCTCCGGCTCCGGCTCCGGCTCCCGCCGCTGCGCCCGCACCGGCTGCGGCTTCGGGCGGCGGCGTGCAGGACGTGAAGGTGCCGGATATCGGCGACTTCAAGGACATTCCCGTCATCGAAGTGCATGTGAAGCCGGGCGATACGGTCGAAAAGGAGCAGTCGCTCATCACGCTCGAATCCGACAAGGCGACGATGGACGTGCCGTCGCCTGCCGCCGGCACGGTCAAGGAAGTGAAGGTGAAGGTCGGCGACAACGTGTCGGAAGGCACGCTGGTTCTGACGCTCGAAGGCGGCGCGTCCGCTGCGGCGCCTGCTCCCGCGCCCCAGAAAGCGGCGCCGGCAGCCGCGCCGACGCCCGCGCCGCAAGCAGGCAGCTACGCCGGCGCGGCCGATGTCGAATGCGACATGCTCGTGCTCGGCGCCGGTCCCGGCGGTTATTCGGCGGCATTCCGTTCCGCCGATCTCGGCATGAAGACCGTGCTCGTCGAGCGTTATTCGACGCTCGGCGGCGTGTGTCTGAACGTCGGCTGCATTCCGTCGAAGGCGTTGCTGCACACGGCGCTCGTCATCGACGAAGCGGCCGAGCTCGCGGCGCACGGCATCAGCTTCGGCGAGCCGAAGGTCGATCTCGACAAACTTCGCGGCTTCAAGGAAGGCGTCGTCAAGAAGCTGACCGGCGGTCTCGCGGGCATGGCGAAGGCGCGCAAGGTCCAGGTCGTGACGGGCGTCGGCGCGTTCGTCGATCCGAATCACATGGAAGTGAACGGCGCGGACGGCAAGAAGGTCGTGAAGTTCAAGCAGGCGATCATCGCGGCGGGTTCGCAGGCGGTGAAGCTGCCGTTCTTCCCGGACGATCCGCGTGTCGTCGATTCGACCGGCGCGCTCGAACTGCGCCAGCTTCCGAAGCGCATGCTGGTGGTGGGCGGCGGCATCATCGGGCTGGAAATGGCGACGGTGTATTCGACGCTCGGCGCGGACATCGACGTCGTCGAAATGCTCGACGGCCTGATGCTCGGCGCGGACCGCGATCTCGTGAAAGTCTGGGAGAAGTTCAATTCCAAGCGCTTCACGAACGTGATGCTCAAGACCAAGACGACCAAGGCGGAAGCCAAGGAAGACGGCATCTATGTGACGTTCGAAGGCGAGAAGGCGCCGGCCGAGCCGCAGCGCTACGACCTCGTGCTGCTCGCGGTCGGCCGCAGCCCGAACGGCGGCAAGATCGGCGCGGACAAGGCGGGCGTCGCGGTGACGGATCGCGGCTTCATCAACGTCGACAAGCAGATGCGTACCAACATGCCGCACATCTTCGCGATCGGCGATCTCGTCGGCCAGCCGATGCTCGCGCACAAGGCCGTGCACGAAGGCCACGTCGCGGCGGAAGCGGCGCACGGCGAGAAGGCGTATTTCGACGCGCTGCAGATTCCGTCCGTCGCTTATACGGATCCGGAAGTGGCGTGGGCCGGCAAGACGGAAGAGCAGTGCAAGGCCGAAGGCATCAAGTTCGGCAAGGCGGTGTTCCCGTGGGCCGCGTCGGGCCGCGCGATCGCCAACGGCCGCGACGAAGGTTTCACCAAGCTCATCTTCGATGAAGAGACGCATCGGGTGATCGGCGGCGGCATCGTCGGTCTGAATGCGGGCGATCTCATCAGCGAAGTGTGTCTCGCGATCGAGATGGGCGCGGATGCGACCGACATCGGCAAGACGATCCACCCGCACCCGACGCTCGGCGAATCGGTCGGCATGGCCGCCGAGTTGTACGAAGGCGTGTGCACGGACTTGCCGCCGCAGCGCAAGAAGTAAGCGTCCGCGGTTACAGAAGAAAGGCGCGCTCCTTGACCGGAGCGCGCCTTTTTGTTTGTGGGATTCACGAGCAATAGACGACAAAAAACCCGGCGCGATGGCCGGGTTCTTCGTGATTCTTGCTGCATCGGCCGGGCAGGGGCCCGGCGGCAAACTTACGCAACCGACTTCTTGGTGGCGCGGGCAGCTTGCTCGGTCGCTTGCGTAGCGGCCTTCGTCGCAGCCGTAGCGGCAGCGTTGAAGTTGCTTTCAGCAATTTCGACAGCTTGCTTCGTTGCCTTGTGAACCGTTTCGTACGTCGTGTTGGCGGCGGTGATGGCCGACTTCATGACGGCGACGGCGGTTTCCGAACCGGCCGGTGCGTTCTTCGCGACGTTGTCGACGAGCGTTTGGACCTTGCGGTTCTGTTCTTCGTACTGCGCTTCCGCGACGCGGGCGAATTCGGCTTGCGTGGCCGACGCGATTTCATACAGGTGACGGCCGTACGACAGCACCTTTTCCGCGACCGGCTGGGTCAGGCTGGCTTGCAGGGCGAGCAGTTCCTGCGCGTCCTTCACCGACAGCGCGCGCTGTGCGTTTTCCTGGCTTTCGGCCAGCGTGGACTTCACAACTTGCAGGTTCAGTTCGACGAGCTTCTCAACGCCTTCGAACGCCTTGTTCGTGAGGCCGAACAGCGTGTCGAAGTTGGCTTTCTGTGCAGCGGCGATTTGCTCGGGGGTCAACAGCGTCATCTCAGGCTCCTGATGGCAGACCCATCAACGCGGGTCGTGGTTTGGATAGATCCGGCGCGATATACCTGCCGGCTAGGTGCAACTGCGATTGGTGCGTCGCAACATGAGACCCATTTTAGAGATATTCCGATGGATGTCAAGCACTTTTTGTGCGCCGCACAATAGGCAGAAACCGTATGTTAAACAACAACTTACATGCCGATTGCGTGGTCGAAATAAGCGTCCGTGGAAACCCTATGCACTCAAGCTGGGCATGGCTTCCGACACGCATCGGGCCGCATGTTCGACACGATCAAAGCACGGCTCGATGAAACTTTGATGTTCCGGCGACGCGGACAGCGCGGGTTCTGCGGCGGTGCGGAAGCGAGATATTTCTGAAGCTCGTCTTATTTTTAGGATGTCGCCGTACACCAAATTGTTGAAGAAACGTTAACATTTCGGCTGTCCGAGCTGTCTCGTGATCGTCTGTGCCCTCCGTTGGTGCTGACTCCCGTTCGTATCTCTGCGTTTTGTCTGATCCGATCCTCACGTTTCACTAAAGTCGTGGAAAGTTTTGCCGATAGTGCGTTTGTCGCGGTGTAGCAAAGCGCATTTTGGGCAGCACTATTTCGCCGGGCCGATCGTTTTTTCCGATCGAGGCGGTTTTTTGTTCAGCAATACGCAATCACGGCTTACAACTCGGTTTAACGAGTGCCGATAAGTGCTTAATATTGCTTAAATTTCGTAGCTTCACTACACTTGGCGGTACCCTCCAGCCGCCCAACAGAACACTAATGAAAACCGAAATGTTTTCGTCGTTGAAGGTGGTGCATGGCGTGGCAGTGCGCTCGGCATTGTCCATCGCCGTCTCCATCGCAGTAGCGACGTCCTTCGCAGCGGCTCCGGCTGAAGCCCTCGCGAAGACCGCCACCCAAACCAAAACCGCAAAGAAATCCACCGCCAAGGCTGAAAAGCCCGCGCGCGTCGCCAAGACCACGCTGAAAGCGCCGAAGCGCGCGAAAGCGGCGAAAGTCGCCGCGGCCGATGACGACGATGACGCGCCGCGCGCATCGCGCAAGCGTCGCGCGTCGTATCGCATGGAAGCGCATTCGCGACGCGCCGCGGTGCACGCGGTTGCGTTCCAGCCGCGCGCGACGTCGGTTGGTCAGGCGTTCGGCCTGCACGATACCCCCGACAGCCTCGCGCTGCGTTCGAGCGTGGCTTACGTCGTCGACCAGAACACGTCCGAGACGCTCTTCGACAAGAACTCGCGCGCCGTCGTGCCGATCGCATCGATCACGAAGCTGATGACCGCGATGGTCGTGCTCGATTCGCACATGCCGCTGACCGATGAAATCACCGTCACCGACGAAGACCGCGACTACGAGAAGTTCACGGGTTCGCGCCTCGCGGTCGGATCTCAACTGAATCGCGAAGACATGCTGCACATCGCGCTGATGGCGTCGGAAAATCGCGCGGCGGCGGCACTCTCGCGCTATTACCCGGGCGGCCGTCCGGCGTTCATCGCCGCGATGAACGCGAAAGCCAAGTCGCTCGGCATGGTCGACACGCACTTCGAGAATTCCACGGGACTCACGAGCCAGAACGTGTCGAGCGCGCGCGACCTCGTGAAGATGGTCAACGCGGCGTATCAATATCCGCTGATCCGCAAGTTCTCGACCGACCGCAGCTACGACGTCTTCACCGGCAAGCGCAATCTCGCCTACAACAGCACGAACGCGCTGATCCGCAATGCGTCGTGGGACATCGGCTTGCAGAAGACGGGCTTCATCAACGAAGCGGGCGAGTGCCTCGTGATGCAGGCAACCGTCAACGGCCGTCCGGTCGTCATCGTGCTGCTCGATTCGTACGGCAAGTATTCGCGCTTCGCCGACGCGGGCCGTCTGCGTTCGTATCTCGACACGCTCGGCGAGCCGCATATCATGAGCGCGGACATGGGCAGCGGCGCAAATCCTTGAGCGCCTGATCTTCGCTGATGCAAAAGCAAACGGGATTCGTCGAAAGACGAATCCCGTTTTGACATGCGGCGAAGAAATCAGCGATGCGCGTGTTGTTGCGCGTCGGAAGCTGCCTCTTCCGGGTGATATCCCAGCGATTGCGAGATCTCGAGCGCCGTGTGGCTCAATTGTTTCAGCCAGGCGTCCTGCAGACGATCGGCGGGCGCGGACAGCGACAAGCCGGCGACGAGGCGTCCCGTATCGTCGTAAATGCCCGCCGCGATACAGCGCACGCCGAGTTCGAGTTCCTCGTTGTCGCGCGCGCACGCCTGCTGGCGCACCAGCGACAGTTCGCGCTCGAGTTTCGAGAGATCGGTGATGCTGTTCTGCGTGTGGCCGGAGAGACCGGTTCGCATCGCATACGCGCGTACGCGCGCGGCTTCGTCGGCGGCGAGAAACAGCTTTCCGACCGACGTCAGATGCAACGGCGCGCGGCCGCCGATCGCACGCACGACCTGCATGCCCGAGCGCTCCGAGTACGCGCGCTCGATATAGACGATCTCGTCGCCTTGCCGCACGGAAAGATTGACGGTCTGCCCGGTCTGCCGATGCAACTCGCGCATCGGCGGCATCGCGGCTTCACGCACCGAAAGACGCGCCTTGACGAGATTGCCGAGCTCCAGCAAGCGCATGCCGAGGCGATACGTGCCGGGGTCCGACCGGTCCACGAGCCGGCATAGCACCATGTCGTTCAGAATGCGATGCGCCGTGGATGGGTGCAGATCGGTGCTCTGGGCGAGTTCTTTCAGGCTGACGGGGTCAGTGTGATCGGCGAGGGCGTCGAGAAGACGCATCATGCGCTCGATCACCTGAATGGAGGTTTTGGATTCCGGGTTCGTATCGCTCATCGTGAAAAATCGGTTGATGCGTCAAACAGCGGAATGGGGATTGTATCTCATAATGTGAAAAAAGCGAACGCTTCGCCAAAACAATGCGCTCGTCGATGGCATCGATGGCCAGCGAGAAGCCCGTCGCGCGGGACTTATCAAGGATAATCGGCGCTGCGTTCACATCACTCCACAAACAGGAAACGCCCCAATGCGAGTCGGATTATTCGTGACATGTCTCATCGACATGATGCGCCCGGAAATCGGCTTCTCGGTCATTAAGCTGATCGAGCAGGCGGGTTTCGAAGTCGTCGTGCCGCCGTCGCAGACCTGTTGCGGCCAGCCTGCCTACAACTCGGGCGATCGGCCGCTCGCCCGCGATCTCGCCGAAAAAACGCTGCGCGAATTCGAGCAGTTCGACTATGTCGTGGTGCCGTCCGGTTCGTGCGGCGGCATGATCCGCGCGCACTACGGCGATCTCTTTCGCGACGATCCGCAATTGATGAGCCGCTTCGCGCGCCTTCAGCCTCGCGTGTTCGAACTGACCGATTTTCTCGTGAACGTCGCGAAGGCGCGCATGGAGCCGGGCGTGTTCGACGGCATGGTGACGTATCACGATTCCTGCTCGGGTCTGCGCGAACTCGGCGTGAAATCGCAGCCACGCGAGCTGCTCGCCCAGGCAGGCGTGCCCGTGACCGAGATGGCCGGATGCGAGCATTGCTGCGGCTTCGGCGGCACCTTCGCGGTGAAGTACGGCGACATTTCGACGGCGATCGTCGATGAGAAATGCGCGAACATCAAGGCGAGCGGCGCGGATACCGTCGTGCTCGGCGACCTCGGCTGCATGCTGAACATCGAAGGGCGCCTGCGCCGCACCGGCGATACGTCGACGCGCGTGCTGCATATCGCGCAAGTGCTCGCGGGCGACGCGGCGCGTCGCGCCTGAAGGAGACAAACGGATGCAAGTCCAGACGATGCACTTCAAGGCGCGCGCGGGAAGCAAGCTCGCCGACGAGCGCCTGCAGCAGAATCTCACCAAGCTCTCGACCAAGTTCGTCAGCGCGCGTGCGAGCGCGGTGCGCGACATCGACTTCGAGGCAACGCGCGCCGCGTTGAAGGAGCGCCGCAATCGCGCGCTCGAGAATCTCGACGTGTGGCTCGAAACCTTCGAGCGCGAGGCGACGCGTCGCGGCGCGACCGTGCTTTACGCCGAAACGACGCAGGACGCGGCGAAGCTCGTCGCGGACATCGCGCGCAAACACGATGTGAAGAAGGTCATCAAGACCAAGTCGATGGTCTCGGAAGAGATGCAACTGAATCGCGTGCTCGGCGAGATGGGCGTGCAGTCGATCGAGACCGATCTCGGCGAATACATCCTGCAGATCAACGACAACGAGCCGCCGAGCCATATCATCGCGCCGGTCGTGCATAAGGATAAGGAGCAGATCGCGGATCTCTTCGCGAAGACGCACAACAAGCCACGCCTCACCGACATCCCGGAGATGACGCGCGAGGCGCGGGAAGTGTTGCGGCCGCATTTCATGTCGGCGGACATGGGCGTGACGGGCGGCAATTTCCTGATCGGGGAGACGGGGTCGGTGGCGGTCGTCACGAACGAGGGCAACGAAGGCATGTGCACCGTGATGCCCCGCGTGCATGTCGCGGTGACGGGCATCGAAAAAGTGCTGCCGACGCTCGAAGATCTCGCGACCGCAATGCGCCTCCTGCCGCGCTCGGCGACCGGCCAGACGATCTCGAATTACTTTTCGCTCTTGACCGGACCGCGCGCGGCCGACGAGACGGACGGGCCCGATCATATGTACTTCGTGCTCGTCGATGGCGGCCGCACCGGGCTTATCGGCGGCGAGTTTCAGGAGATGCTGCGCTGTATCCGCTGCGGCGCGTGCATGAATCATTGCCCGGTCTATCAGAAGATCGGCGGACATGCGTATGGATGGGTGTATCCGGGACCGATGGGCTCGGTGCTGACGCCGGCTTATGTCGGCATCGACAAGGCGCTCGATCTGCCGCAAGCCGCAACGCTTTGCGGCGAGTGCAACAGTGTTTGTCCGGTCGGCATTCCGTTGTCGGATCTGCTGCGCAAGCTGCGCGAGAAGCAGATGGAGCGTCGGCTGCGTCCGTGGAACGAGCGCGCCGCGCTCGCGGCGTGGGGCTATCTCGCGAAGCGGCCGCTCGCCTATGCCCTTTTCACGAAGCTCGCGGTGCGCGTGCTCGAACGCATCGGCGGCAACAAGAAGACGATTTCACGACTGCCGTTCGGCGCCGGATGGACCGACACGCGCGACATGCCCGCGCCAGTCGGGCGCACATTCCGGGAGCTGTACAAGGCGCAGCATTCGCATCTCGGATAAAACAAGGCCGCGCCGGATCTTTCGATCGGGCGCGGCCTTCGTCGTCGAAGCGCTTTTATCCGCCGTACCGTCCCAGGAAGCCGCGCGAATTGCCGCCCTGCGAATTGCCCCCACCGCCATTCGCGGATGGTGGCGGGGCGCGATTCGGTCCCGGCGGCCGACCGCCCACGGACTGAGGCGCCGGCGAGTTGCCTGCTTGCGGGGGCTGCGCTGCCGGAGGACGGCCGCCGCCTGCTTGCGGTGGCGGACCGTTCGGATGTCCGCCGCCCGCCTGCGGAGGCGGGCCGCCCGGACCCCGGTCGCGCGGCGGATGCCCGCCGCGCCATCCGCCCGGCGGCGGACGACGCCAGCCGGGACCATCGTCCCAATATCGGTTAGGCGGACCGTAGTAAATCGGGCCCGGCCCGGAGTAGTAACCGCCGCCTACGACGACGCCCGGCGGCGGGCCACCGTAGTATCCGTAGCCCGGGTCGTCGTAGACAGCAGGGTAGCCGCCGCCATAGGCCGACGCATCGGGATACGCCGCGCAACCACCGAGAAGTGCGGCAGACGAAGCAAGCAAGACACCAGCGACTGCGGATTTCATGATCGTGGGAAATTCTGTAGAACCATTACTGAATAAGACATCATCGGCGCGTGGATGTCGCGAACAACTTTGTAAGCCTTTATGACGGCAAGCTGTCATAAAGGCGCGAGCGGTCGCGACGTTCATCAAAACGGCTTGTTGTCCCGGGCGCAACAATCCTTTGCTTTTCAACGGCTTTTTAAGGTCGGGACAAGTCCGTAAAATTCGAAATGTCCATCAGTGGGTTCCCTCGATCCGATGCCCACTGCGACACATCGACCAAAGGCAGTCCCATGAGAAAGACAATATCGACCTACTGGCCCGTCGCCATCCTGCTTCCGATCGCGCTCGCGTTTTGCATGCACGCCGGCGAGGACAGCGGCGCGGCAATGCGCCATGAAGAAACCAGCGTGGCGGGCGTGAGCGCAGAACTGGCGCGCGCGATTTCGCTCGGCTTCGTCGACGACGAAGACGCACAACCCGCTGCCGTCTCGGCGGAAAAGACGCTCTGATCCGCCGGTTTTCGACGCACACAAAAAATGGCGCCCGCAAAGGGCGCCATTTTCATTTGGACGCGGCCGAACTGCTTACTTGAGCACGGCGGCGACCGCGTTCGCGACGGCGTCGAGGTTGCGCGTGTTCAGCGCGGCCACGCAGATGCGGCCCGTGCTCACGGCGTAGATGCCGAACTCTTCACGCAGACGATCGACTTGCGCAGCCGTCAGACCCGAGTACGAGAACATGCCGCGCTGCTTGTTGACGAACGAGAAGTCCCGATCGACGCCGCTCGCCTTCAGTCGCTCGACGAGACCGTTGCGCATTGCGCGGATACGATCGCGCATTTCGCCCAGCTCCTGCTCCCAGGTCGCGCGCAGTTCCGGCGACGCCAGCACGGCCGCGACGATCGAGCCGCCGTGCGTCGGCGGGTTCGAATAGTTCGTGCGGATCACGCGCTTCAGTTGCGAGAGCACGCGTGCCGATTCTTCCTTGCTCGTCGTGATGATCGACAGTGCGCCGACGCGCTCGCCGTACAGCGAGAACGACTTCGAGAACGACGACGACACGAACACGTTCAGTTCCGATGCCGCGAAGAGACGCACGGCGGCGGAGTCCGCGTCGATGTTCTCCGCGAAGCCTTGATACGCCATATCGAGGAACGGCACGAGGTTCTTCGCCTTCACGACTTCGACGATCTGCTTCCACTGCTCGTCCGACAGATCGACGCCCGTCGGGTTATGGCAGCACGCGTGCAGCACGACGACGGTGCCCGCCGCGTAGCTGTTCAGCGCGGCGAGCATGCCGTCGAAGTTCACGCCGTGCGTGGAGGCTTCGTAGTACGGGTAGTGGACCACTTCGAAACCGGCGCCTTCGAAGAGCGCGCGATGGTTTTCCCAGCTCGGATCGCTGATCGCGACGACTGCGTTCGGGTTCAGGCGCTTCAAAAAGTCCGCGCCGATCTTGAGCGCGCCCGTGCCGCCAAGCGCCTGCGCCGTCACGACGCGGCCCGCGGCGATCAGCGGCGAATCGTTGCCGAGGAGCAGCTTCTGCACGGCGGCGTCGTAGGCGGCGATGCCGTCGATCGGCAGATAACCGCGCGGCAGCGCGGCATCGACGCGCGCTTTCTCGGCTTCGCGCACGGCGCGCAGGAGCGGAATCTTGCCTTCTTCGTTCGTGTACACACCGACGCCCAGATTGACTTTGGTCGTGCGCGTATCGGCGTTGAAGGCTTCGTTGAGGCCCAGGATCGGGTCGCGGGGAGCGAGTTCGACGGCAGAGAAAAGAGACATGATCTATCGGCAGTGGAGGAAAGACGTGCGGCGGGGAAGCGTGGCGACGACGGCATCATGCCGTCGAGCCCAGTCGCACATTGTAGCGAATCCGGCGCGGCTTTTCGGCCGATTATGGCGCGAATGCGCGTGCTTTTTGGCCCTTAATTCCGCGAACACGCCAAAAGCGCGCGATAAAAAAGGGCGTGAGCCGGTGCGCTTGAGATCGGCGAACCATGCCCAATCTGATGGAGACTACGCTTCCACATCCCGGTCACGTCCAGGCGAGCGCGCGCATCGCGTACGACGCTAGAATGATTGTTTGCCTCAGGCGCTGACTTTCTCGATTTCTCATGTCCGACACTCTCATCGCATCCCCGGAAGAACTGGACGAATCGAAGTTCGTCACGTTCGAAGGCTCGCCGTTTCAGTTGTATCAGCCGTATCCGCCCGCGGGCGATCAGCCCGACGCCATCGCGAAGCTCGTCGAAGGCGTCGAGGACGGTCTCTCGTTTCAGACGCTGCTCGGCGTGACCGGCTCGGGCAAGACCTTCACGATGGCGAACGTCATCGCGCGGCTCGGCCGTCCGGCGATCGTCTTCGCGCCGAACAAGACGCTCGCCGCGCAGCTCTACGCGGAATTCCGCGAGTTCTTTCCGCGCAACGCCGTCGAGTATTTCGTCTCGTACTACGACTATTACCAGCCGGAAGCGTACGTCCCGCAGCGCGATCTCTTCATCGAGAAGGACTCGTCGATCAACGAGCACATCGAGCAGATGCGGCTTTCGGCCACGAAAAGCCTGCTCGAACGGCGCGACGTGGTGATCGTCGCGACGGTGTCCGCGATTTACGGTATCGGCAATCCGTCCGAATATCACAAGATGATTCTCACGCTGCGCACGGGTGACAAGCTCGGCCAGCGCGACGTCATCGCGCGCCTGATCGCGATGCAGTACACGCGCAACGAAGCCGATTTCCAGCGCGGTTCGTTTCGCGTGCGCGGCGACACCATCGATATCTTTCCGGCCGAGCACGCGGAAATGGCGGTGCGCGTCGAGCTCTTCGACGACGAAATCGAATCGATGATGCTCTTCGATCCGCTCACCGGACGCGTGCGCAACAAGATTCCGCGCTTCACCGTGTATCCGTCGTCGCATTACGTGACGCCGCGCGACACCGTCATGCGCGCGATCGAAACCATCAAGCTCGAATTGCGCGAGCGGCTCGAATTCTTCCACAGCGAGGGCAAGCTCGTCGAAGCACAGCGGCTGGAGCAGCGCACGCGCTTCGATCTGGAAATGCTGCAGGAACTCGGTTTCTGCAAGGGCATCGAGAACTACTCGCGGCACTTCTCGGGCGCGGCGCCTGGCGAGCCGCCGCCGACGCTCGTCGACTATCTGCCGCCCGATGCGCTGATGTTGCTCGACGAGTCGCACGTATTGATCGGCCAGTTGAACGGCATGTACAACGGCGACCGCGCGCGCAAGGAAAATCTCGTCGACTACGGTTTCCGGATGCCGTCCGCGCTCGATAACCGGCCGCTCAAGTTCAACGAGTTCGAGCGCAAGATGCGCCAGGCGATCTTCGTTTCCGCGACGCCCGCCGACTACGAGCAGCAGAAGGCAGGGCAGGTGGCCGAGCAGCTCGTGCGGCCGACGGGTCTCGTCGATCCGGAAATCGAAGTGCGTCCGGCGCGCTCGCAGGTCGACGACGTGCTCTCGGAAATCAACGCGCGCGTGGCGGTGCAGGAGCGCGTGCTCGTCACGACGCTGACCAAGCGCATGGCCGAGCAGCTGACCGAGTTTCTCGCCGATCACGGCGTGAAGGTGCGTTATCTGCACAGCGATATCGACACGGTCGAGCGCGTGGAAATCATCCGCGATCTGCGGCTCGGCACATTCGACGTGCTCGTCGGCATCAACTTGCTGCGCGAGGGTCTCGATATTCCCGAAGTCTCGCTCGTCGCGATTCTCGACGCCGACAAAGAAGGCTTCCTGCGCGCCGAGCGCTCGCTGATCCAGACCATCGGGCGCGCGGCGCGTAATGTGAACGGCAAGGCGATTCTCTACGCCGACAACATGACCGACTCGATGAAGCGCGCCATCGGCGAAACCGAGCGGCGCCGCGCCAAGCAGATGGCGCACAACGAGAAGATGGGCATCACGCCGCGCGGGGTGGAGAAGCGCATCAAGGACATCATCGATGGCGTCTACAACGCCGACGACGCCCGCGCCGAGCTGAAGGAAGCGCAGGCGCGCGCGAAGTTCGAAGACATGTCCGAGAAGCAGATCGCGAAGGAAATCAAGCGCCTCGAGAAGCAGATGATGGATCACGCCAAGAATCTCGAATTCGAAAAAGCGGCGCAGACCCGCGACCAATTGGCGCTCCTGCGGCAGCGCGTGTTCGGGGCGAACGTGGGCGATCACGTGAGCGGAATCGGCGGTAAGTAAGCAATATGTAAGTGATTTTCAAGGCTTAATTCGAAAGGCGCGGCGAATCGGACGGTTCGCCGCGCCTTTTTTTATCCCGCCGCGATCGTGCGAGTCGGCGAAAAGCCTTACTGCGCCTAGGTCTGTAAGCTCGCTCAAATTGTTGCGGGAATCGAACGATGCTAAACTGACGAACATTGAGAATGGTTCGTATTAACGTTCACAGAGTTGTGCTAACGCAGCCGACCGAGCGGCGCTCCGGTATCTCAGTAGCAAGGCTCGCGTGGCACGCGTGCCAATCGATAACAACAAGGAGTTTTCTGATGGGTTCAACGTTGATGCGCGGCCTTGTCGCCGCCGCAGGTCTCACGGCGATGATGGCAGCGTCGGCAGCCGAATATCCGATCGGCAAGCAGCACATCGAGGCGGGCATGGAAACGGGCGCCGTGTATCTGCAGCCGATCACGATGTCGCCGGAAGGCATGATGCGCAAGGCGTCGGATTCGGATATCCACCTGGAGGCGGATATCCACGCGGTCAAGAACAACCCGACCGGATTCGCCGAAGGCGACTGGATGCCGTATCTGCAAGTCACGTATGAACTCACGAAGGTCGGCACGACGCAGACCATCAAGGGCGACCTGATGCCGATGGTCGCGAGCGACGGCCCGCACTACGGCGACAACGTCAAGCTCTTCGGGCCGGGCAAGTATCACCTGAAGCTGCATATTTCGCCGCCGTCGCAGGAAGGCCACATGGCGTTCGGCCGTCACACCGACAAGGAAACGGGCGTCGGTCCGTGGTTCAAGCCGTTCACGATCGAGTACGACTTCCCGTTCGCGGGCATCGGAAAGAAGGGCGGTTACTGATCGTCCGTGGCGCCCGGCATCCCGGACCGGGCGCATTCACTCTCAGGAAGTACGCATGAAGCTGAAAAATCAGGTGGCCGCGCTCGCGATGTCCGCGTTTGCCTTTGCCGGGATGAACATGGCGCACGCCGCCGACCTGCCGACGTTCAAGCTCGAAATGAACGACGGCAAGCTCAATCCGGCGCGCATCGAAGTGCCGGCGGGGCAGCGCATCAAGATCGAAGTGCATAACGTCGGCAAGGGCGCCGCCGAGTTCGAAAGCGTGCAGTTGCGCAAGGAAAAAGTGCTCGCGCCGGGGGCGAATTCGTTCGTGGTGATCGCACCGCTGGATCCGGGGGAATACAAGTTCTTCGACGATTTTCATCAGTCCGCGCAAGGCGTGATCGTCGCGAAGTAACGGAATGTGCCGCGCGATGTTCGCACCGCGCGCGGCCGCTTGAAGTGGAATTGCTGGAGGTCGGGTATGGGGCAGGTACTTTTCATCGTGTGGCGAGAGAGCGTCGAGGCGTTGCTCGTCGTCGGCATTCTCTACGCGTGGCTGAAGAACGGCGATCACCAGGCGCGCCGGGGCCTGCCTTATCTGTGGGCCGGCGTCGTCATCGGCCTGCTCGCGGCGGTGGCGCTGGGCGCCGCGCTCATCGGCTTCACGGAAGTGCTGTCGGGCGATGCACAGGATTACTTCCAGACCGCGATGGTGCTGATCGCCTGCGTGCTGATCGTGCAGATGGTCCTGTGGATGAAGCGCCACGGACGCACGCTCAAGCGCGACATGGAAACGTCGCTGCAAAAGAGCACGCAGGACGGACACTGGTGGGGCATCGCGGTGCTCGTCGCGCTGGCGATCGCGCGCGAAGGCAGCGAGACGGCCGTGTTTCTCTACGGCGTCGGCTTCGGTCAGTCGGGGCACGTCGACGCGTCGCAGTACATCGCGATCATTCTCGGCTTCGGTCTCGCGCTGCTGACGTTCTATATCCTGCAACTCGGCGGCAAGATCTTCTCGTGGCGCTCGTTCTTTCGCGTCACCGAAATCATGCTGCTGTTCCTGGCGGCCGGCCTCTTCGAAACGGGTGTCGACAAGCTGATCGACATGGAAGTGCTGCCGGTCATCGTCAATCAGGTGTGGAACACGTCGTGGCTGCTCGATGATTCGAGTACGTTCGGATCGCTCGTTGCTACGCTCACCGGTTATCGCGCGCATCCCGCGGGCATGAATCTCGTCGCGTATGCGGTGTACTGGGTCGTCATCTATCTTCTGCTGCGCCGTTCGAACACCCAGATGGCGCAAAAACAAAAGGCGGCAAGCCGTCCAGCATGAGTTCCGTAATGCGTAGACCGGGCCGGCTTCAACAAGCCGGCCACTGGATGCAACGTCACGGCAGCACGATCCGCATGATTCAGTGGGTCGTCGTTGCCGTGTATGCATTTCTGATCATCGTTCCCGCCGTGATGCCGCTGCCGGACGGCGCCGCGCATCTGTGGAGCAATCTCACGCTCGCCGCGCAGTTCGTGTTCTGGGGCATCTGGTGGCCATTCGTGCTGCTGTCGATGGTCATGCTCGGGCGCGTCTGGTGCGGCGTGTTGTGTCCCGAAGGCGCGCTGTCGGAGTTCGCGAGCAAGTTCGGCCGCGGCTGGGCGATTCCGCGCTGGATGCGCTGGGGCGGCTGGCCGTTCGTCGCATTCGGGCTCACGACGATCTACGGGCAGATGGTCAGCGTCTATCAGTATCCGAAGGCGGTGCTGCTCGTGCTCGGCGGCTCGACCGTCGGCGCGATGATCATCGGCGTGCTGTATGGCCGCGAGAAGCGCGTGTGGTGCAAGTATCTGTGCCCGGTCAACGGCGTGTTCTCGCTGCTCGCGCGCCTCGCGCCGTTTCACTACAAGGTCGACGAAGAAGCGTGGCGCCGTTCGTACACGAAGGGCGAGCACGGCCATCGCGTGATTCCGATCAACTGCGCGCCGCTCGTCCCGCTGCGCAACATGAAGGGCGCACAGGACTGCCACATGTGTGGCCGATGCAGCGGCCATCGCGACGCCATCGCGCTCACGTGGCGCTCGCCGTCCGAGGAAGTCGTGAAGCTCGGCGACAAGGCCGCGAATCCGTGGGACACCGCGCTCATTCTGTACGGCCTGCTCGGCATCGCGATCGGCGCGTTCCACTGGACCGTGAGCACCTGGTTCGTCGATCTGAAGCAATTTCTCGCCGCCTGGCTGATCGATCACGACATCCTCTGGCCGCTCGACACCAACGCGCCGTGGTTCCTGTTCACGCATTACCCGGAACAGAACGACGTCTTCTCGTGGCTCGACGGCACCATGGTCATCGGCTATATCGTCGCGACTGGGCTCGTGTACGGCACGGCGCTGCTCGGCCTGCTCGCCATCGGCACGCGCATGCTCGGCAAGATGAACGCGACGCGCCTGCATCACCTGACGCTCGCCCTGATCCCGATTGCGGGCGTCGGCGTGTTCCTGGGCCTGTCTGCGACGACGGTATCGCTGCTGCGCGCCGAGCATCTGCCGTTGTGGTGGGTGCCGGGTCTGCGGCTCGGCTTGCTCGCGGCCGCGAATCTCTGGAGCGCGTGGCTTGCGTGGCGCGTGACGGGGCGCCATGCATCGTCACTTGTTCCGCGCCTTCTTGCGATGGTATGGTTTGTCGCTGCGCTGGCCGTTGCGGACAGCGCGTGGTACCTGATGTTCTGGGGCTTCAGCCGATAAACCGTCCACGCCGTCAAGCGCGGCAACGAGAGCGAGAAGTGAGAACCAAACCCGTACTGACCGACGAAGACGTCAAGGCGATGGCCGCGGCCGCCGAGACACATGCGAGAGAACACAACTGGAACGTGACGATTGCGATCGTCGACGATGGCGGACATCTGCTGCATCTGCATCGTCTCGACGGCGCAGGCGCGAGCACCGCCGAAATGGCGACGGGCAAGGCGCGCACCGCCGTGCTCGGCCGTCGCGAAACCAAGGTCTACGAAGACACCATCAAGCAGGGCCGCACGGCGTTCCTCTCCGCGCCGATGACCGCAATGCTCGAAGGCGGCGTGCCGATCTTCGTGGGCACGGACATCGTCGGTGCCGTCGGCGTGTCGGGCGTGAAATCGGATCAGGATGCGCAGATCGCGAAGGCGGGCATCGCGGCGCTCGGCATCGAGAACGTCTGAAGCATTCGCGCAATAAAAATGGCACGTCCTCGTAACGAAGACGTGCCATTCTGTTTTCGGATGCAGCGCTCGTCGGCATGCATCGTGACCCAAGCAGGAACCAAAAAAAAGCGGCTTCGCTTGCTATCGACGACTGGCTGGTGTTTGCACGAAGGGGTCTAATTTCTCGCGTGCAAGTCGTCCTCGCTGGCTAAGGCCAAACACCTCTTGGCGAGGTGGTCCCCACAATACCCGGTACTACGGCTGTTCTTGCCTGCGCGTCATTTCGTCAGGATCAGTTTGCCCAAACGCGTCGCACGCAACTGGTACGTCTCTCCGTTATGCACGATGCTCACGTGACTGCGTCCCTGCAGCAGCGCGTCGCTTTTCAGCGATCGCTCGCCGGTACTGTCCCCCGCGTGCGCGACATGAACCGTGGTCACGGTCGTCGCCTTCGGGCGGGTGATCGCGGCGTCGCGGACAGCCGGGCGGCGCAGCCTGAGCGTGGAGGATCGCGGCGTATCGGTCATGTCGGAAAATGTGCGTTCGTTGATTCGATGGGTCTATAGTAAATGATAACTATTCCTATTTGCAACTAGACTTTCCGATTGAAGCGCCTCTTTCGATAGCCAGTCTCGATGCGGCCGCGAAACATTCGCCACCGCATCCGTCAGAGGCTCAATGCAGCGGACTCTCGTCCCTGCGGCCGTGCGCGAACTGGCGAATGAGCCGCACGGTATCGATGTCCGACTCGCGGTACGCCGACTTCACGATTTCCTGCGTCTGACGCTCATCGGGCGTGGCGTTTTCGTTCTCGGGCAGCGTCGTGGCGTAAGTGAAGCGCAGGAAGAGCTGGACCGCATCGGGCTGCTCGATCGCCATCGTGAGCGAGCCGCCGACGTAATCGGCGGTCGGCAGAATGTCGTAGCGCACGCTGGTGCCGGGCGTGAGCGTCACGCGGTCGCGCACGGTCGCCTGGCCGTAGTGGAGTTCGCGTTCCATCGTGTCGCCATCGCGCGCGAGGATGTCGCAGCTATCCAGGCCGATCACGAATAGTTGCGGCTGCTCGGCGCGCAGGACGAGGCCTTCCCAGAGCTGCTCGCGCGTCAGCGATTCGAGAAGCGGATTGAGCGGATCGTTGATCTGGATCAGGTGTTCGAAATTCAAGACGACGTTTCCCTTGGACGTTCGTGGTGCCCGCGATGCGTCACTGCGGCGCGAGTCCGGATTCGATGCGAATCGCGCCGGACAGGACCTTGTGCATCGGGCACGCATTGGCAATTTGCAAGAGCCGTTCCCGCTGCTCATCGGACAGCGCGCCCGTGAGCGCGATGCGCCGGTCGATGTTCGTGCCGTCGGCGGTGCTTGTCATCGACAACTCGACGTGTACGCCTTCGAGCGGCCACTCCTTGCGCTTCGCGTACATCTTCAACGTGATCGACGTGCATGCGCCGAGGCTCGCGAGCAGCAGCGACGCGGGTTCCGGTCCGGTATCGCCGCCGCCGATGCCCGCCGGCTCGTCCGCGACCCACGAATGCGTCCCGTCGCCGAGACGGACCTGATAGTCGATGTTGCCGATGCTGGCGGTCACGGAAGGTCCGGCCATGCGTGCTCCTGGTTGAAGTTGAGACTGCAAGATTGACGACAAAGCCGAAACGGCGCGGCAAGAACGGTCATTGTGACGCAATGTGTCCGTTCGTGCCGCACCGTTTCGCGGTTTTCGCTGTGATTAGATCAATGCGCGATGGCGCCCATCCGGCCCGCCTGATAGTCGATCACGGCCTGGCGGATCTCGTCCTCGGTGTTCATCACGAACGGGCCGTAGCGCACGACCGGCTCCTTCAGCGGCACGCCGCCGATCAGCAGCAGCTCGACGGGCTCATCGCCGGCGGCGAGCGCGATCGTATCGCTGTCGTCGCGGAAAATCACCATCTGCTGCGCGCGCACCGGCTGGCTTTGCGGACCGTACAGCGCGGTGCCCGACAGCGGATAGGCGAACACACGGTAATCGCGCGGCACGGCGAGTTCGATCTTCGCGCCTGGCTTGAGCGAAAAGTGCTGATACAGAATCGGCGTGCGCGTCTCGATCGCGGCCTTCACGCCGAGCGCCTCGCCCGCGATGACCTTCACGCTGACCTTGCCGTCCTCGCTCGTCGCGACGGGAATCTGCACGGACGGAATCTCCTGATAGTGCGGCGCGATCATCTTGTCGCGCTGCGGCAGGTTGACCCAAAGCTGCAGGCCGTGCACGCGGCCGCCGCGTTGCGTGAATTCCTCGGCGGGCATCTCGCTATGCACGACGCCCGCGCCCGCGGTCATCCATTGCACGTCGCCGGGACGCAGCGTGCCGGAATGCCCGGCCGAATCCTTGTGACCGAACTCGCCTTCGAGCATGTACGTGACGGTTTCAAAGCCGCGATGCGGATGGTCCGGCGCGCCTTTAGCCTCGCCGGGTGCGTAGTCGGCTGGGCCCATCTCGTCGAGAAGGAGGAACGGATCGAAATCCATCAGAAGACGGGTCGGGAAAGGGCGATGCACGACGAATCCGCCGCCTTCGACAGTGCGGGTCGCCGGAATGATGCGTTCGATGCTGCGGCTGGTGGACATTATTGCCTCGCGTCGGGAATACGGAAAAGAGGGGAATAGCGATAAATTTGAAACACAGAGCTATTATATGGGCCGCATTTCGCGGTAAAAGCCGTCGCGGCGCAATGGATTGTCCCGCTGGGGATAACGAACCGCGTCGATGTTCATCTCTTCCAGTCCCACCGGGCGACTCATGAAAGCCGACTCGCATGACCTGAACGATCTGATGTACTTCTCGCACGTCGTCGAGCACGGCGGGTTTTCCGCCGCCGAGCGCGTGCTCGGCATCTCGAAGTCGCGGCTGTCGCGGCGCGTGTCGGAGCTGGAAGCGTCGCTCGGCGTGCGTCTGTTGCAGCGCTCGACGCGCAAGCTCGCGCTGACCGAGGCCGGGCAGCTTTTCTATCAGCATTGTCAGGCGATGCTCGCCGAGGCACAGGCGGCCGTCAACGTCGTGCAAAGCCTGCGCGATTCGCCGCGCGGCACGGTGCGCGTGAGCGTTCCGGTCACGATCGCGCAGACGTTCCTGTCCGCCGTGATGCCGGATTTCATGCACCGCTATCCGGAAGTGCGCGTCGTCATGCGCGTGACGAACCGTGTCGTCGATCTGTTCGAAGATGCCGTCGATGTCGCGCTGCGCGTGCGCTCGGAGCCGCCCGCGAGCTCGAACGTCGTCGCGCGCCCGCTGTGGCGCACGGAGCAGATGCTGGTCGCGGCGCCATCGCTGCTGAAGTCGAATGCGCCGCCGATGACACCCGCCGAACTCGCCCAGTACGACACGATCGACACGCCGTCGGCGGACGGCCGCCACGTCTACCGCCTGATCGCGCCGGACGGCACGCGCCATGAGTTCGAGCACGAGCCGCGCCTCGTCACGGCCGATCTGTCGATGATCCGCGAGGCCGTCATGCGCGGCGTCGGCATCGCGGCGCTGCCCGAGATGATGTACGGCGCGCCGCTGCGCTCCGGGCAGCTATCGCCGGTGATGCCCGGCTGGACGTTTCCGTCGCCGCAACTCTACGCGGTGTTTTTGTCGCGTCAGGGCATGGTCCCGGCCGTCCGCGCATTCGTCGATTTTCTCGTCGAGTCGATCGGTAGCGGCCAGCGCTTTCCGGGAGAATGTCCTGTTCACGAACAGCCGGAACGGGAAACAGTTTGACCGCATCGGCGTTTGTCATTGGTTTATGGCATTGAAGCGCGCGCTTGCGATGGACAGATTCAATTGATCGTCACAATTTGTGGCGGTATATTGAAGCCTCCTTCGCTAAGGAGCTCCTTATGCGAAAACTGACGGCTGCTCTGATAGTTAGCCTGATAGGGTTGATTGCACTGTCCGTGTCGACCACGGCTGCTGCATGCGACGGAACTTCCGGTTCTGGCTATTCGAACCCAAAGTGACCGCCTCACCCGAATGCGCCGAGCGCGCACGAAAAAAGGCCTTCATCCGACGATGAAGGCCTTTTACTTTGTGCGCCCGGAAGAGGGCGCGTCGAGCTGTTACTTGCCGCTCTTCGGCTCGGTGACGAAACCGATCTTCGTCAATCCGCCTGCCTGCGCCGCCGACATCAGATCGGCGACCTTTTCGTACGCCACCTGACGATCGGCGCGCAGATGAATCTCCGGCTGCGGGTTCTGCTGCGCCGCCTGCGCGATGCGCGCGTTGAGCGCCGCTTCGTCGATCGGCTGATCGTCCCAGAGCGTGGTGCCGTCAGCCTTGATCGCGATGTTCACGTGCGCGGGCTTTTCGTCCTGCGGCTGGCTGCTCGCGTGCGGCAGGTCGATCTTGACCGCGTGATGCATGGCCGGAATCGTGACGAGGAAGATGATCAGCAGAACCAGCATGACGTCGACGAGCGGCGTCATGTTGATCTCGCTCATCATGCCGTCGTCTTCGTCTCCGGCGAAAGGGCTCATGGCCATGATGCGGACCTCCCCGGCTTACGACGCGCGCGTCGCGAGACGCAGGTTGTCCGACGCGGCGTTCGTCGCGCGCTTGGTCGACGAAAGCTTCGAGCCCGTGACGAAGAACGCGTGCAGGCCGTGCGCGAAGCGGTTCAGCTTCGTGACGATGCCCTTGTTCGCGCGGGTCAGCGCGTTATAGCCGAGCACGGCGGGAATCGCGACGAACAGGCCGAACGCGGTCATGATGAGCGATTCGCCGACCGGACCGGCGACCTGATCGATCGACGTCTGTCCCGTCGCGCCGATGGTCAAGAGCGCGTGATAGATGCCCCAGACCGTACCGAAGAGGCCGACGAACGGCGACGTGGAACCGATCGACGCGAGGATCGCGAGGCCCGCCTGCATGCGGCCGACGCCTTCGTCCATGACGTCTTTCAGGCAGCGCGTGATCCAGTCGGACACGTCCATGCGGTCGTGCAGATGCGGCTGCGTCTGGTGATGATGGTCGGCGGCTTCCTGGCCGGCGAGCGCGAGCGCGAGAAACGGGTTGTCCGCCGGGCTCGACGACTGGCTGCCGAGCTTCTTGATGCCGTCGTTGAAGTCGTCGGAGTGCCAGAACGCCTGTTCGGCGTTCTTGGTGAGGCGCTTCAGGCGCACGACGTTCCACGCCTTCACGACGATCACCGTCCACGAAAGCACCGACATGATGACGAGCGCGAGCGCGATGCCCCGCGTCACGAAGTCGCCTTGCGCCCAGACGTGCGCAATCCCGTAGTTTTCCATTTCTGTTTCCTTCCTTGTATCTAAATAAACGATCAGTCGTTCAGACTGAAAACGAATGGCACCGTGGCGCTAGCACGAATCGCTTCGCCATTTTCCTTGTAAGGGCTGCACGCGCTGCCGCGCACCGCGTCGAGCGCCGCGTCATCGAGGCGCGACGAGCCGCTGCTCTTTTGCAGCGTGACGTTTTCGATCTTGCCCGACAGGCCTACCGTCAGACGGATGACGGCCGTGCCCGTTTCGCCGCGGCGCTTGGACATCGCCGGATAGTCGGGCTGCGCGATGTTGCAACTCAGGTGCGCGACGTTCTTCGGCGCGGCGAGATCCATGCTCGGCTTGCCGATCGCGGGCGCGGCCGGCGGCGGCGCAGGCTGAGCCGGAGCGGGCGGCGTGGGTTCCGGCGCGGGCGCGGCGATCTGCGAAGGCGCTTCCGTGACCGGCATCGGCGTCGGCTTCGGCTCGACTTTCGGTTTCACCTTCGGCTTGGGCTGCGGCTTCGGAACGGGCTGCGGCACGGGCTTGGGCGGCGGCGGCGTTTCGACGGCGACCGGCTGCGGCGCGGGCTGCGGTGTCTCGCTGATCAGTTGCGCGGTGATGGATTTGGCTTCGATCGGGCGGGGCGGCGGCTCGTTCTTCATCGTCAGCGCGACGCCCAGCAACGCAGCGTGAATGGCGACGACGGCGACGCACGCCGCGATCACGCGCGGATTCGCATTTGCTGTCGGCGCGGTCTGGAATGCGGCGGGAGAAGTGGTCGGGGACTGCATCGTTATTGGCTGCTTGTGATGCTGCGTGAATGCTTGCTGATGACGCTGCCCTCGAGTTCGCTGTCCAACGAGCGCACAGGCACGGTGCGGAAGAAACCAGACGACGTCATTTTCGGAAAATCAGCAGGGAGATAAACAGGGTAGTCACGAAACCAATCAGCAATTCCATCTTTCCCTCCAGGGGTAAGGGTTGCGCGGCTGGCTGAAAGTGACCGGAAATACGAAGGTAACCTGGCTTGCTGGAGGCGATAAAACGACTGGGCGGCGCATCCGGAGCATCGGCGTCGCCGGTTGAGCGCGGCGACGCCGCGCGAATTGCTTCAGGCAGCCTGGCGCTCGTAGAACGTCAGCGGCGCAACGTGCTCGCGCTGCTGAACGCCGCATCGCGACGCGCAGACGCCGCTTTGTGCCATTACGTCGCGAACGCTTTCTTCACACTTGCCGCAGCACAGCGCGACGCCGAGTTCGAACTGCAGTTCATCAAAGGAGTCCACCCCTTCGGCGATGGCGCTTCGAATCTTTCGGTCGGACACTGATTTGCAGACGCAGACAATCATGATCGTTCGCAATAGTTAGCGTTAATGCGAATTATTATCATTCGGTATTGCCGCCTTTGCAAGCGCAGGACCGTGTTTTTTGTAACAGAGGGCGAAAGTTAGCGGGTTTATTGCTAGGAGCCTTGTCTGACGGGGCAAAGCGCGCGATGGAACTGCCAACGCGCGTGAGAAACCCTCAGACGATGTCGGGTTCGGCGAGGCGCGTTCGGCGCGAGGGGATGTCGACGTGCTCGACTTTGGCATCGAGCTGAAGGAGCGCGGCGGCGAGTTGACGCTGCGATTCGCCGTCGGCGGTGGAGCAGAAGCGCGGCATATCGTCGGACGGCGCGCCGAGATTTTTGAGCGCGTGCGCGTCGAGCAGACGATCGAGCTGCCGCGCGATGGCGACGCTCGTGTCGACGATCTGCAGCCGCTCGCCCGCGATGTCGCGGATTGCGCGATCGAGAAAAGGGTAGTGCGTGCAGCCGAGCACGAGCGTGTCGGCGCCGGCATCGAGCATCGGTGCGATATAGCTTTCGAGCAGCGCCATCAGCGTGGGCGACGAGGTGTCGCAGCGCTCGACAGCCTGCACCAGCCCATGTCCCGCCTGACAAATGAAGCGGCAGTCGCCGGCGTAGCGGTCGAGCAGCGACTGAAAGCGCGCGGAGCGCAGCGTGACGGCGGTCGCCAGCACCCCGACCACGCGCGACTTCGAGACCGCCGCCGCCGGCTTCACGCCCGGTTCCACGCCGACGAGCGGAATCGGCAGACGCTCGCGCACGAGCGCGATCGACTGCGCGGTGGCCGTGTTGCACGCGACGACGAGCGCCTTCGCGCCCTGACCGACGAGCCACTCGCCGATTGCCATCGTGCGGTCGACGATGAAATCGTCGTCGCGTTCGCCGTAGGGCGCATGCAGTGAATCGGCGACGTAGATCAGACGCTCGTGCGGCAGGATCGCGCGCACGGCGCGCAGCACCGACAATCCGCCGAGGCCGGAATCGAAAATGCCGACCGGCGCGCTCGCGTCAGACGCGGCACGCTCGTTCGGCATCGGGGAGGGCGCTACGCGGGACATCCGATTATTCGTGATCGCCCATCATGGTCTGCTGGTAATTCTGGATGCCGACCTTGTCGATCAGATCCAGCTGCGTTTCCAGCCAGTCGATGTGCTCTTCGGTGTCGTGCAGGATCTTTTCGAAGATTTCGCGCGAGACGAAATCACGCACCGACTCGCAATACGCGATGGCTTCCTTGCAGGTCGACTGGGAAATCTGCTCGAGCTTCAGGTCACATTCGAGGATTTCCTTGGTCTCTTCGCCGATCAGCAGCTTGTGCAGGTCTTGCAGGTTCGGCAGGCCGTCGAGCATGAACACGCGCTGAATGAGCCAGTCGGCGTGCTTCATCTCACCGATGGATTCGTCGTATTCGTGCTTGTTGAGCTTTTCGAGGCCCCAGTGCTGGTACATCCGCGCGTGCAGGAAGTATTGGTTGATCGCGGTCAGTTCGTTTTTCAACTGCGCGTTTAGATATTCGATGACTTTCGCGTCGCCTTGCATGATTTTGTTTCCTGTTCGTAACGTGGGGCTGTTGGAAAGATAAACCTTGAGTGTGCCGATGCCAAGGTTAGGTAGAAATTTTTTGTTTCAGACGAAACTGAGAATGAAAACGCTTCTCGACTGGCGGCGGTTCAAAGAAAAGAGCCGGGCGCATCGCCCGGCTCTCGTCGTTCAGTCACGGTGATAAACCGCCATTAAGCGGCGATCAAGCCGTCGCGACCGGAATCTTGCCGATTTTCGCCTGCCATTCGGCCGGGCCCGTCTTGTGAACCGACGTGCCGCTCGAATCGACTGCCACCGTCACGGGCATGTCCTGCACGTCGAACTCGTAGATCGCTTCCATGCCGAGGTCTTCGAACGCGAGCACCTTCGCCTCGCGGATCGCCTTCGACACGAGATACGCCGCGCCGCCGACCGCCATCAGATACGCCGCCTTGTGGTTCTTGATCGCCTCGATCGCGACCGGGCCGCGCTCGGCCTTGCCGATCATCGAGATGAGGCCGGTTTGCGCGAGCATCATCTCGGTGAACTTGTCCATGCGCGTGGCCGTGGTCGGGCCAGCCGGACCGACCGCTTCGTCGCGAACCGGATCGACCGGGCCGACGTAATAGATCACGCGATTGGTGAAATCGACCGGCAGCTTCTCGCCCTTCGCCAGCATGTCGGCAATGCGCTTGTGCGCGGCGTCGCGGCCCGTCAGCATCTTGCCCGACAAGAGCAGCGTCTGGCCCGGCTTCCACGATGCGACTTCTTCCGGCGTCAACGTGTTCAGATCGACGCGCTTGCTCGTCTCCGTGTTCGGCTGCCATGTGACCTTCGGCCATGCGTCGAGCGGCGGGGCTTCGAGCTTCGCCGCGCCCGAGCCGTCGAGCGTGAAGTGCGCGTGGCGCGTCGCCGCGCAATTCGGGATGATCGCGACCGGCTTCGATGCCGCGTGCGTCGGCGCGGCCATGATTTTCACGTCGAGCACGGTCGAAAGACCGCCGAGACCTTGCGCGCCGATGCCGAGCGCGTTCACCTTCTCGTGCAGTTCCACGCGCAGTTCTTCGATCCAGTCCTGCGGGCCGCGCGCGATGACATCCTGAATGTCGATCGGGTCCATCAGCGATTCCTTCGCCATGACCATCGCCTTTTCGGCCGTGCCCCCGATGCCGATGCCGAGCATGCCCGGCGGACACCAGCCCGCGCCCATCGTCGGGACGGTCTTGAGAATCCAGTCGACGATCGAATCGGACGGATTCAGCATCGCGAACTTCGACTTGTTTTCCGAGCCGCCGCCCTTGGCCGCGACCTGAACGTCGACCTTGTCGCCCGGCACGATCTCGTAGTGGATCACGGCCGGCGTGTTGTCCTTCGTGTTCTTGCGGCCGCCTTCGGGCGGGCTCACGATCGATGCGCGCAATACGTTGTCCGGGTTCAGATAACCGCGGCGCACGCCTTCGTTGATCATGTCGGTGACCGACATCGTCGCGCCGTCCCAGCGCACGTCCATGCCGACCTTCACGAACACCGTGACGATGCCCGTGTCCTGGCAGATCGGACGCTTGCCTTCCGCGCACATGCGGCTGTTGGTCAGGATCTGCGCGATCGCGTCCTTCGCGGCCGGGCTTTCTTCCAGCTCGTAGGCGCGGCCGAGCGCCTGGATATAGTCGAGCGGATGGTAGTAGCTGATGTACTGCAGCGAATCAGCGATGCTCTGAATCAGGTCTTCCTGCTTGATGACTGTCATGGCTTTGGGCTCTGGGGGACTGAATTTTTTCCTGCGGGCGTTCTGAAGGACGCTTCACTCGACTGCGTTTTTCGGCGGCGCAAAGGACTCGTCGTGGAAATGGCGCGGATGCGTATGCGTGGTCAGCCGGTCGACATACGCCATGATGAGCGCGGAAACGAGGAACGCGACGTGGATGATCACCTGCCACAACACGGTGTGAAACGTGTGCTGGTCGGGGTTGATGAAGGTTTTCAGCAGATGGATCGACGAGATGCTGATGAGCGCCATCGACAGCTTCACCTTCAGCACGCCCGCGTTGACGTGATCGAGCCACTCGGGCTCGTCGGGATGGCCTTCCACGCCGAGCTTCGACACGAACGTCTCGTATCCGCCGACGATCACCATGATGAGCAGATTCGAGATCATCACCACGTCGATCAGGCCGAGTACGACGAGCATGATATTGGTTTCGTCGAGCGTCATCGCGTGCGTGACGAGATGCCAGACTTCCTTCAGAAACAGGACGACGTACACGGCTTGCGCGACGATCAGGCCCAGATAGAGCGGCACCTGGAGCCAGCGGCTCATGAAGATGACTTTCGGCAGCAGTTTCATCGAGCCGGGCTGCTTGGGCGAGGCGGGAGAATGCTTGGGAGCGGACATGGGCGGCTTTTCAGTCGGGGCGGGTCGAACCGGAATGATGACTGGCGAATATGACGAACCGGAACGTGCAAAGTGCGTGCGGAGCGTTTGCAATCCGCCGGCGAGCGGCGGGTGTTGGCGCATTCGCGGTGTCGGGAAGCCCGCTATTGTAGCGTGTCGTCGCGCGGACTTCCCAAATGCTTTCAGAATCCGCTGAACCCGTTTTAGGCGCCGGTTTCGCCCGAAACGGAAGCCCGGGCGCGCGCCTTCAAGCTTGCGAGCGCGATGCCCGTCACGACGCACGCGAGCGCGATGCCGTGCGCGAGCGTCGGACGTTCGTCGAGAAAGGCGATGCCGTAGAGCGCCGCCGCGACCGGCAGCACGGCGCAGAAGACGCCGGCGAGACTGCCGTCGACGTGACGGATGCCCTTCATCCACAGCCAGAACGAGAAGATGCTCGCCGAAAGCCCGTACCACAGGACGAGCGCCCACGTGTTCCAGGCGACGCTCGTCCAGTCGAAGTGCGCGAGCGATGTTGCGCCGAGCGGGAGCATGAGCAACAGGCCGATCGCGTGCGTGTACGCGCAGATGTCGATGGCGGGCAGCGTCTGCGTGAGACGGCGCGAGAGGATCACATAGAGCGATTCGCAGCACACGGCGCCGAGCACCATCAGATTGCCGGGCAGGGAGCTCGCGCCCGCATCCCCGGCCTGCGCGACGTTGATGACGAGCACGCCCGCGATCGCCAGTCCGATCGACGCGAGCGCGCGCGGACCCGGCTTCTCCTTGAGCAAGATCCACGCGAAGAGCGCGACCACGGCCGGAATGGTGCTCGTGATGACGCCCGCCGCGACGGCGCTCGTGCGCGCGACGCCGTTCAACATCAGCAAGGTGAAGCCGAACGTGCCGAAGAATGCCTGCAGGAAAAGGTTGAGCCATTCACCGCGCGCGACGCGCTTCATCTTCGACCAGCGCAAGAGCGGCCAGAGCACCGCGAGCGCGATCACGAAGCGCAGCAGCGCGAAGAGCGGAACGGGAACGAATGCGACGATCGATTTGCCGATGCCGACGTTGCTTCCGACGAGCAGCATCGCTGCAATCAAAAGAAGGGCGTAGCGATTCAAGCTGGATACCGCGCTGGGAGTTCAGTTACGATTGTGGGGACGCATTGTAGAAGCCGCGCGGACTCCGTGTATACCCCGTGCCTGTTGGCCCGGCCACGTAAGAAGCGGGTAAGTTGAGCGGCTTATCTTGAATTCAATGCAGGATGTCGCCGGCATGCGAATGTGCCGTGACATTGTTCCGTGCCGCTCCGGTACGGTAGAAAGGAGACAAGGTCGAAGCCGGGAACGCCGCGCGTTCTCCGCTTTCGAACCTCATAAACATGCGGCGCGCGCAACCCATTCAGCGATGCGCGCGCCGCCGGATTTCGGAAACACCATCAGGAGAGGTTGTCGATGTCTGCGATCGAATCGGTTCTTCAGGAAAAACGTGTGTTCCCGCCGTCAGCCAAGGCAAGCGCGGGTGCGGCAATCTCCGGCATGGACGCCTACAAGGCGCTTGTAGCGGAAGCGGAACGTGACTACGAAGGCTTCTGGGCGCGCATTGCGCGCGAGACGCTCACGTGGCACAAGCCCTTCACGCAGGTGCTGGACGAATCGAAGGCGCCTTTCTACAAGTGGTTCGAGGACGGCGAGCTCAACGCGTCGTACAACTGTCTCGACCGTCATGTGGAAGCGGGCCGCGGCAACGACAACGCGATCATCTTCGAAGCCGACGACGGCACCGTCACCAACGTCACCTATCAGGATCTGCTGGACCGCGTCTCGCGTCTCGCCAATGCGCTCAAGAAGCGCGGCGTGAAAAAGGGCGACCGCGTCGTGATCTATCTGCCGATGTCGGTGGAAGGCGTCGTCGCGATGCAGGCGTGCGTGCGTATCGGCGCGACGCATTCGGTCGTGTTCGGCGGCTTCTCGTCGAAGTCGCTCAACGAACGTCTCGTCGATGTCGGCGCGGTCGCGCTCATCACCGCCGACGAACAGATGCGCGGCGGCAAGGCGCTGCCGCTGAAAAGCATCGCCGATGAAGCGCTCGCCGCGGGCGGCTGCGAGAAGGTGAAGGACGTCATCGTGTATCGGCGCACGGGCGGCAAGGTCGCATGGACCGAAGGCCGCGACGCGTGGCTGCATGAAATCGTCGAGAACGAATCGGCGAAGTGCGAGCCGGAATGGGTGAGCGCGGAGCATCCGCTTTTCATCCTTTACACGTCCGGCTCGACGGGCAAGCCGAAGGGCGTGCAGCACAGCACGGCCGGCACGCTGCTGTGGGCCGCGCAGACCATGAAGTGGACCTTCGACATGAAGCCGGGCGACATCTTCTGGTGCACGGCGGATATCGGCTGGATCACGGGGCATAGCTATATCGCGTACGGGCCGCTCGCCATCGGCGCGACGCAGGTCATGTTCGAAGGCGTGCCGACGTATCCGCACGCGGGCCGCTTCTGGGAGATGATCGCGCGCCACAAGGTCACGATCTTCTACACGGCGCCCACGGCGATCCGCTCGCTCATCAAGGCATCGGAAGCGGACGCGAAGGTTCATCCGAAGAGTTTCGATCTGTCGACGCTGCGCATCCTCGGCACGGTCGGCGAACCGATCAATCCGGAAGCGTGGATGTGGTATCACGAGAACGTCGGCCGTGGGCAATGTCCGATCGTCGATACGTGGTGGCAGACCGAAACCGGCGGCCACATGATCACGCCGCTGCCGGGCGCGACGCCGCTCGTGCCGGGTTCCTGCACGCTGCCGCTGCCGGGCATCATGGCCGCGATCGTCGATGAAACCGGCCAGGACGTGCCGAACGGGCAAGGCGGCATTCTGGTCGTGAAGCGCCCGTGGCCGTCGATGCTGCGCAACGTCTGGGGCGACCCCAAGCGCTATCAGACGAGCTATTTCCCGGAAGAACTCGGCGGCAAGCTGTATCTCGCCGGCGACGGCGCGGTGCGCGACAAGGAAACCGGCTACTTCACGATCATGGGCCGCATCGACGACGTGCTGAACGTCTCCGGCCACCGCCTCGGCACGATGGAAATCGAGTCGGCGCTGGTCGCGAATCCGATCGTCGCGGAAGCCGCGGTCGTCGGCCGTCCGGACGATACGACGGGTGAAGCCGTGGTCGCGTTCGTCGTGCTGAAGCGCGCGCGCCCGGAAGGCGACGAAGCGAAGCAGATCGCCACCGAACTACGCAACTGGGTCGGCAAGGAAATCGGTCCGATCGCGAAGCCGAAGGACATCCGTTTCGGCGAGAACCTGCCGAAGACGCGCTCCGGCAAGATCATGCGGCGGCTCTTGCGCTCGCTCGCGAAGGGCGAGGAGATCACGCAGGACGTCTCCACGCTGGAAAATCCCGCGATTCTGGATCAGCTCGGCGAAGCGCGCTGATCGTCCGCGACCGCTGCCTCGCGCGGCAGCGGTCGATCCTTATTGCCGATGACATGCGGTTTTGTTAAAAAACCGCATGTCCGATTCTTCCAACCCGACGCCTGCCTCGCCGCCGCCCGTATCGGCGGCGATGGCGCGCGCGCATCGGCGCTACTGGCGCTTCAATATCGCGCTGATCGGCGTGCTGATGACCATCGGCTTCGTCGTCTCCTTCGGCCTGCCGCTCTTCGCGCAACGCTTCCAGCATGCCCGCGTCGCCGGCTTTCCGCTGCCGTTCTATTTCGGCGCGCAGGGCGCGATTCTCGTCTACATCGCGCTGATCCTCATCTATATCGTGCTGATGCAGATGGCCGATGCGCGTCTTGCCCGCGCCGCCCGCGCCGAACAGGGCGACGCCGCATGAAGCTCACGAACCGGCTGATCCTCTCCTACGCGCTCTATACGGTCGGCTTCCTGCTGTTCATCTTTCTGATGGAGCGCATCGAGCGCACGACGGGGCCGGGAACGTGGATCGGCTATGTGTTCCTGTTCGTGCCCATCGCGGTGTACGCGGTGATCGGTCTTTTGTCGCGCACGTCGGATCTCGTCGAATACTACGTGGCAGGACGGCGCGTGCCGTCCGCGTTCAACGGCATGGCGACGGCCGCCGACTGGCTTTCGGCGGCATCGTTCATCGGGCTTGCCGGGTCGATCTACGCAAGTGGTTACGACGGCCTCGCGTACGTGATGGGTTGGACCGGCGGCTATTGCCTCGTCGCGTTCCTGCTCGCGCCGTACGTGCGCAAACTCGCGCGCTACACGATTCCGGATTTTCTCGGCACGCGCTTCTCCAGCAACCTCGTGCGCGGGCTCGCGGCGTTCGCGGCGATTCTCTGTTCGTTCGTCTATCTCGTCGCGCAGATCCAGGGCATCGGGCTGATCGCGTCGAGGTTCATCGGCATCGAGTTTTCGATCGGCATCTTCTGCGGTCTCGCGGGCATTCTCGTGTGCTCGTTTCTCGGCGGCATGCGCGCGGTGACGTGGACGCAGGTCGCGCAATACATCATCCTCATCAGCGCGATGCTGATTCCCGTGTCGATGATCGCGCATCGCGAAGGGCTCGGGTGGTTCCCGCAATTCAACTACGGGCGCGTGATGGAGCGCGTCGAATCGCTCGAACGCGCGGTCGCCGTGTCGCCCGACGAAGCGCGCGTGCGCGCCGATTATCAGCGGCAGGCCGCGCTGATTCAGCAACGCATCGACGCGCTGCCGCAGTCGTTCCATGCCGAGCACGCGCGCCTCGCCGCGGAGATCGCGGAACTGCGCCGGCACAACGGGCCGCTGCGCGAGATCAACGAGCGCGAGCGCGAACTCGCGGCTTTTCCACGCGATGCCGCCGATGCGCATGCCAAATGGTCGCGCGAACGCGATGCGTTGATCGAGCGCGTCGCCGCGCCCGTGCCGATGGCCGAGGCGTTCGCTCCCGGCTCGGCCGGTGACGAGAGCCCGCGCGTGCATCAAATCAACTTTCTGTCGCTGCTCCTGTGCCTGTCGATCGGCACGGCGAGCCTGCCGCACATCCTCACGCGCTACAACACGACGACGTCGGTGTCGTCGGCGCGGCGCTCGGTCGGCTGGACGCTGTTCTTCGTCGCGTTGTTCTATTTGACGGTGCCGGTGCTCGCGGTGCTCATCAAGCATGAAATATTGACGGGGCTCGTCGGGCATCGCTTTGCCGATCTGCCGCAGTGGGTCACGCAATGGCGGCGCGTGGAGCCGTATCTGATCCGCATCGGCGATGTGAACGGCGACGGCATCGTGCGCTGGGCCGGCATTCAGATGCAGCCGGACATGGTCGTGCTGGCGGCGCCTGAAATCGCGGGATTGCCGTATGTGATTTCCGGGCTGATTGCCGCCGGTGCGCTCGCGGCGGCTTTGTCGACGGCGGACGGGCTCCTGCTGACGATCGCGAATGCGCTCTCGCACGACGTGTATTACTGCATGGTCGATCGCCGCGCGACCAGCCAGCGGCGCGTGACGATCTCGAAGATTCTGTTGCTCGGCGTGGCGCTGCTCGCGTCGTATGTGGCGTCGCTGAATGCGGGCAACATTCTGTTTCTGGTCGGCGCGGCGTTTTCGCTTGCAGCGTCGAGTCTCTTTCCGGCGCTCGTACTCGGCGTGTTCTGGAAGCGCACGACGCAGCGGGGTGTCGTCGCGGGCATGATCGCGGGGCTCGTCGTCTGCGTGTATTACATCGTGTCGACGTATCCGTTCTTCGTGCAGTTGACGGGTTTCGCCGGGCCGCGCTGGTTCGGCATCGAGCCGATCAGCTCGGGCGTGTTCGGGGTGCCGGCCGGATTCGCGGTGGCGATCGTTGTGAGTCTGTTCGATCGGAAGCCGGATGCGTACACGCGCGCGCTCGTCGATTACATTCGCCATCCGTAGGGGCTGGCGCAGGCGCGGGAACTTGGTATAATCGCGGTCTTCCGGAGAGATGGATGAGTGGTTTAAGTCGCACGCCTGGAAAGCGTGTATAGGGTAAAACCTATCGGGGGTTCGAATCCCCCTCTCTCCGCCAGAACCTCAAGCCCTTGATTTTCAAGGGCTTTTCTTTTTTGTTCTCAGAATTGACGCGGGCGCTGTAAAAGGCCCGTATGCCGAAAAAATCCGAAACGCGGCCCGTCGTTGTTTCGAATCTCAAGTGGTTCAAATCGAAAATGAGGAAGCTTCGTCCTTTTCCTCGCGCTTCGACATCATAGATTCGGATAACTGATTGAACATGGCGGCGCGCAATCGATCGAGCGTCGAGCATGCGGACAACAAGTGGAGGGGAGCGAGAAGAGTTGTCGTAAGAGTCATGAGCGCTGGTACGGTTGCGCCTCTAATAATGCTCGATGAACTCTCGCACATGGCAGGGCGCAGCGGCCCATGCAGCCCATCTCTTACGACATTCAGAAGGATAGACGATGCGGCCAGGAAAGAAATCGGATTAATCGCGTTATGTAAGCGGCAATCGTTCAACGATGCGCCGGCTTGCCGGCAAACGCTGCAATTCGATCCGTTTCCGTCGTGGTGACTGCGGATTGTGCCGCCGCTTCGCGCGTCGCCTTCTTGCTTTGCGGCGGTGCAACGGACTTTGGACGGTTGCGCGCGGCGGCCGATCCGCCGAGAAAGAAACGCCCCGCGTAAGACACGGGGCATCGCATTGCAAGCTCAGTGCGTGAGAATCATCTGAGCGGCGTGATTCTCGGCGTCGTAGTGCAGCGCGGAGTTCGCCGCCTGCTGTTCCTGAATGAGCACTTCGCGCGCCGCCTGAGCACCTCGCTCATAACCGGCCTTCGTCGCGTGCTCCTCGAGTGCGGCGATAAGCGGCAATTGCTCCTCTGCCACCGAGCGCAGCAAATTCAGGATGTCGCGCCGCATCGCTTCGGGATAAGCGCAGAAGTGCTCGAAGCCACCCGGCGCAGCGACGATGTTCACGAGCGACGTAAGCAGTCGCGCGCGGTTGTTGCAATGTTCGCTGATCTGCACCGACTGCGAGAGCGTCGCGTGGCCGTTCGGATCGACGGAAATATGCAGGTCATTCATCTTGAAAAGCCTCTTGTAATAACGGAAGGCCTGCATTTAAGCCGCTCCGGCGCTTGGAAACGCTCGGACGAATCCTATTACCTCGGGTGCGCGACGATCCTTTACTTTCGGATGTTTCCGCTCACGCGAAGCATCGTGCGAGCCAACGCCAGAACGCGCGGCAACGGCCGGCCGTGACGACGCGCGATGCATCCATGTCGCGCTGCCAGGTCGCATTTTCCTGATCGTCGCGCGACCGAGCGACGAGTGTCCCGAAGTACATGGCAGCCCCCTTTGCGGATATCGATGGCGAACGGCGTCACGTGCGCGACTCCGATGCGTTCAGGATGCCGATGCTTCCGCGAGCGCAAAACCCGCATGACGCGGGGAGCGCGCTTTGCATGCGGACATGGGCGAAAGGAGGGGCACGCGCGTCAGCATGCGCGCAGCGAAAGTTTTACATGAACTGTTGACACAAAAGATTCACAGTCGGAAAGGTCGACGGACCGTATCCTTTGCTCCGCTACGGTGAACGCGAGGCAACCATGCCGGACATCGCATCTCCTCAGCAGGGCGGCGTGAGCGAACGCACACGCCGGACCGGTCTCATCGTTTTCGGTCTCATACTTCTCGGCGGTATCGGTTATGTCGGATTGCATCTGGCTAACGATCTCGAATCCGTCCGGCTGAGTTCCGCACTGCCTTATTTCCTGCTCGCCGTCGCGCTGCTGATCGCGCTCGGATTCGAGTTCGTCAACGGCTTCCACGACACCGCCAACGCGGTCGCGACCGTCATCTACACGCACTCGCTGACGCCGAACCTCGCGGTGGTCTGGTCCGGGACGTGGAATTTCATCGGCGTGCTGGTTTCGAGCGGCGCGGTCGCGTTCGGCATCCTGCAACTGCTGCCCGTCGAGCTGATACTCCAGGTCGGCAGCAGCGCAGGCTTCGCGATGGTCTTCGCGTTGCTCATCGCCGCGATCATCTGGAACCTCGCGACGTGGTATTTCGGCCTGCCGTCGTCGAGCTCGCATACGCTGATCGGCTCGATCATCGGCGTCGGTCTCATGAATCAGCTATTGCGCGGGCCGAACGGCACGAGCGGCGTCGACTGGTCGCAGGCGGCGGGCGTCGGCAAGTCGCTGCTGTTCTCGCCGATCGTCGGCTTCATCTGCGCGGGACTCCTCTTGCTTTTGCTGAAGGCGCTCGTGCGCGTGCCGGCGCTCTATAAGGAACCGAAGAAAAATCATCCGCCGCCGTTCTGGATTCGCGCACTGCTGATTCTGACATGCACGGGCGTGTCGTTCGCTCACGGCTCGAACGACGGGCAGAAAGGCATGGGTCTCATCATGCTGATTCTGATCGGCACGGTGCCGACTGCCTACGCGCTCAACAAGGCGGTGAACCCCGCCGAAACGCAGAACTTCGTAGCCGTGGCGCACGAGGCATCGGCGAGCTTCGCGAAATATCTGAACGATGCGCCACCATCCGCCGATGCACGCGAAGACGTTCAATCCTACGTGCGTACGCGCCAGCTTTCGCCCGCGACGCTGCCCGCGCTGAAGCAACTGACCGACATCATCGCGAACCAGGTCGGCGCGTCGGGATCGCTCGCGGCGGTGCCGCAGAACCTTGTCGATAACGTGCGCAACAACATGTATCTCGCGTCCGAAGCGATCCGCCTGATGGAGAAGGCGAACGCGCCCGCGTTCGCGCCCGCGGACCGCGCCGTGATCGACAACTACAAGAAGCAGCTCGATCACGCGACGAAGTTTATCCCGACGTGGGTGAAGGTCGCGGTGGCGATCGCGCTCGGGCTCGGCACGATGGTCGGCTGGAAGCGCATCGTCGTGACCGTGGGCGAGAAGATCGGCAAGCAGCATCTGACGTACGGGCAGGGCGCGTCGGCGGAGTTGATCGCGATGCTGACCATCGGTGCGGCGGATGCCTACGGCCTGCCGGTCTCGACGACGCACGTGCTGTCTTCGGGCGTCGCCGGAACGATGGCTGCCAACGGCTCGGGGCTGCAATGGAACACCGTGCGCAGCCTCGTGCTCGCGTGGGTGCTGACGTTGCCGGCGTCGATCGCGCTCGCCGCCGGTCTCTACTGGGCGTTCAGAAATCTCTTCTGAGTGCGTGACGTTCAGGCGTTCGCCGGGCGGCCGGTCTTGACCGTTTCGAGCGCCTTGATCGCTTCGACGAGGCGTTTCTCGGGCGCGGCGTCGAGCATCGCGAGCGCGGCCCGCAGCAGTTCGCTCTTCTTCACGCGCACGCCGTTCTTCTGGCACTTCTCCTTGAGCGCGGCGATCTTCGCGTAGTCGGACTTGGGCATCGTGAAGCTGTCGCGCACGACTTTTTCCTTCTTGACGCGGCGGGCTTTCGCGTCGGCGTTCGGCTGGCTCGCGACGGTCTTTTCCGTTTTCTTCGCGGCAGCGGCTTCGACTGTCGGCGTCTTCCCGGCTTTCTTTGCGACGGGCGCTTTCGCGGCCGGCTTCTTCGCGGTCTTCGGCGTCGTGGCCGCGGCCTTGGTCTGCTCTGCGGGTTTAGCCGTCTTCTTGCTGGCCTTGGCCCCGCGCTTCGCGGGAGCGGGCGCGGCTTCCGTTGCGCCCTTGGGGAAATGAAACGCCGTCTTCGTCGGCGCCTTGACTTGCGGTGTGCTCATCCCGTTCTCTCCCGTCGTATGTGGAGAAAACAGTATATACGGTTTAAGGAGGCGCGCGTTCGCCGGACGCATCCGCGAAACGCGTGTCGCATCAACGGGATAGACGCGCGGCCCTCGACTTATCTACACGCTTGTCCACCGAAACTGTGGATAAGCGCGCGAAGGGGCCGCGTCAATCGTCATGACCGCGATGGCCGTGATCGTCGTCGTGGCGGGAGCGGCAAGCCTTGTCGTCGAGACGTTGCGCGACATAGCCCGGCAGATCGGCATCGTCGATCGCGAAGACGAAGAACTGGTTCGGATTATCGATGCCGTCCGGATGGTTCGTGTCCGTCACGGTGCCGACGAAGTCGTTGTCGTTCGCGATGAACAACGTGTGCTTGAGCGCGCCGCCGACGCGCACGTCCGGCCCGAACGCGAGGCTTTCGAGCTTCGCCGGAATGTCGGTCGACGCGATGCCGTGCGCGTTCAGCGCCTTGACGACATCGAGGAACAGCGTCTTCTGCAGCGCGAAAGGCGCGAGGCCGCTCGCGCCGCTCGTCTGGCTCACGTCCTGCGCGCCCGAAATATCGACGTGATACACGCGCTTGACGGCCGCGCTCGAATCGTCGCCGAGGCCCTTGCCGTCGCGCTCGTCGAGCAGAAGCTCGTGGTCGTTCACGGCGACGATATCGCTGATCGTCGGATAGTTCGGTTTGTCGGCCGTGCCCATGTTGGTGAGCGGATAGGCGAACTGCGTCGACTTGCCGGTGCGCAGATCGATGCGCAGGATGCGCGTGTACGCGCCATTGGTGCCGCCGTCCTGCAGCAGCGGACTTTGCATCGCGCCGAAGAGCGCGTCGCCGTCCGGCGAGATCGCGAGGCCTTCCATGCCTTTGTTCGCGACGCGGCCCGACGCGTTCGCGCCGATCTCGTCGCTGCCGACGGGCGAGAGCGCCGTCACCGCGAACGACGCCGGCACCGCGTACGCCGCGATGCGCTCGCCGCTCTGCCGGTCGAAGCGATAGATGTACGGGCCGTATTCGTCGGAGATGAAGACGCTCGCGCCGTCGCGCGCCACGCGGATGCTTTCCGGATCGAAGCGCGCGTCGCGCGGATACGTCGACGGCCGCGTCGGCGCGAAGTTGTCGGAGCGGCCGGTGAAGTAGTGCGTGTGCTTCTTCGCGTTGAACGCGGGCGCGCCGTTGCCGACGTTCGCCGCGGCGCCGTCGCCGTACACGAGCGGCTCGCGCGTATGGAGGAGCGTCGTGTCGACGAGTGTCGGATCGAGCGTGTAGGGCAACGTGCCGCCTTTCGCGCCGGCTTGGAGGCGCAGGATCAGCGTCTGGAAACGGTTGATGTACGACGCGGTGTCGTCGATGGCCTTGTTGTACGAGATCGCGTTCGGGCCGCGATCGGGCACGGCGAGAAACGTGTCGCAGCCGGCATACGCGAGTCCGGAGCCGAGCCCGCCGAGCAGATTGCCCGGCGCGCCGTTTTCGAGCGGCGCGGCCGTCGCCTTCGAGCGATCGACGGCATTGCCGCTCAACTGACCGATCGCGATGAGATCGACGCTCGCCCAAGCGGACGAACCCGCGATGTTCAACGCTAAAAAACCGAACGACAAGGCACATGCACGCGCTCGAACCATGAACGTCTCCTTTCTATGGAATTGCCCGCGCATTATTACGAGCGGCAAGTGACGTTCGTATGACTAAGGAAGCGATCCTTTACTTTGAGCCATATCCGACCGATGCGAGCGCGCGATTCCGAAACGACAACGCCGGCGCAAGGCCGGCGTCGTGGACGAAAGTGCGCGGCTACTGCTTGATCGTCCCGGTCGATTTGGAGTCACCCGGCTGAGCCGGCGACATCCCTTGCTCGCGCTGCTGCATCAGCGTGCCGCCGCCGGAGGTGCCGGACTGCACGCCGCCTTGCGACGAGTCGCCCGTGCGCGGGGCGGGCATCGGTTCATTCTTGCCCGGCTGCATCTGCTGCTGACGCTGCATCAACTGATCGCGCGACATTTCCTCCGAAAGCGCGCTGGTGCTGGCCAGCGCGAGGAGCGCGCCAGCGATCGCGGTAGTGGTTTTCATATCTGTCTCCTTGAGCCGGCGCCAGGCGCGCCGCTTACAGAACCGTCAGCATCGAACGTGCCGCGTGCGCCGCGATTAGGACTGTCCTTATTTATGTCTTAAGCGACGCTAAATGGCCGATAAACGGATAGGATATTTGACAGGCGATCCAGGGCGCGGGTCTATTACAATTCGCGATCCAAACAATATCGAATTGCCTGTTTCCCGTTCGAAAGTCTGCACGCCACGGAGTACTTCATGTCGATCATCGCACTGAGCGAATTATTGAAATGGCGCGATCAATTGCCCGAGGAGTCGGGCGAGGAAGCGCACATGCTGAACGCATTGATTGCGCGTCGCGAAGCGGAAATGCGCGCGCGTATCGCGGATTCGATCGCGGCAGTCAGTCAGCGCGAAAACTGGAAACTGCAACGCTGCGCGGCGATTGCACGGCGTGTCGAAGAAACGCCGGTTCGTTATTTGGAATCGATTGACGAATTTTTTCAGAATCGAAACGAAGGCGCGCCTCATGTCGAAACGCCAGAGGTTCTGTCAGATTTCTTCGCGGACGATCGGCGCGAAGCCGCACTGACGCACGCGCCGCTGCACAGGCCCGCGACGCAGATCGGCATGCCCGGATTGCCGACGCCTGTCGTCAATCTGCATGGCGTCATGGGTTCGCTCGAGTCGCGCGTCGCTGAGACGCCGGGCATTGCGTGCGGTCTTCAGGGCATCAGGATCATGCGTATGGTCGCCTTGATGTCGAAAGCGCGCTCCGCTCAAATCGCCAGGATGAGGATGAACGGGACGCAAGCGTTTTATCGCCACTCTTGATTTTCGATCGTTGCATTCGGCGCATTCCGATTTTTTCATCGCGTTACATTTTTATCCTTTTTCTCACGGAATCCGCGCACTGCGTCGGCGGCATTTTCTGCATCGTTTGAATCGCCGGACGTCTCGCCTATACTTGATCCGATAGCTTATTCGAGCGAAAGAAAGCAGATTCCGTTCGTCATGCAGAATGGTTGCGCCGGTATTCATTCGAATCGAATAACGCGTGTCGCGGTACCGAATTCAAACCAACCGCAATGCATGACGGCCAGTGCTGGAAAAGACTGGCCAGGGAGCCATCGTGAAAAGCCTGCTGAGCAGAAGAGGGAGCTTGCTCGACAACGCACCATCGTTTCTCGTGCGTCAAAAAGCCAACATTCCACGCGGCTTCACCGCGCCGGAGATCCACGCCGAAGACCTGTCCGAGGGGGAGTCCGTCCCGGCTCAGCTTTCGACGCGCGTCACGCCGCTGCGGCCCGGGGTCGTTCCCGCCACCCAGCAATCCGGCAAGGAAGCCGTGCAGGCCGCGCATCTCGCGGAAGTCGAATGGCTCGTTCAGCAAGGCGCGCTCTCGACGTTTCGCACGTTTCAGAGCTTCGCCTATTCCGCGAGCCTGCTGTTTATCCGCGCGATCTGATCTATTACGCCGTGCTCCATCATGAGGATGCGGTCTGGCGCGTGCTCAAGGCCGGCGATCTCGGCGCGGCGGAATCGGCGTTCCGTCATTTCGTCGAACAGGCGATGCGGCTTGCCGACGCCGAAATGCGGCGCGCGCATCTCGAAGCGCAGAACGAGCAGATCGAACGTCTCACCGCGGAATCGGACGCGCAGATCGAGCGCGTGCGCGTCGATTTGCAGCGAGGCGGGCGGCACGATCAGGAGGTTGCGCTCAAGCAGCAGGAAATTCGCAAGGAGCTGGCGCAACTCGAGGGACGGCGCGCCGCGGCGCAGGCGCAACTCAACAAACTGCAGCGCCAGCTTCACCAACTCAACACGGCGGTCAACGAGAACGTGCCGAATCTGCCTGTCGTTCGATGACGCCACATTCAATCGTCCGAAGAAAACTTCCCGATCTCGCGTAGAATCGCCCCTTCGGGCAGCTAGTCGATTCTTTCGGCATACTCCCCACCGAACTTCGCAATGTATGTGCTGAGCCCGCGTCCGGCGCGGGCCAGTTGCTTCATTTCCTCGACGCGCGCGCGACCGGGCACGCGATAGTCATACAGGTATGTCCCGCCGTTGACGAAGCGCACTTTGATGCCGTCGTGCAGGATGTCGAATGCTTCGACGCCCGAATTGCCGGCAATATTTCGATAAGGCTGCATGGTGTCTTCAAACTCGAACGTACGCAAACGATTGCGCGCTCGTAGCAGGCCTAAAGTTTCGTCGGCGGGGACCGTTAAGGATGTCATGGATAAAGACCAATTCCCGTTCCTCGACTCGGACGATCCGCACTTTCAGCACGCTCGCGCGCTGAGCCTCTCGGTCGGTGCGATTCGCCGTGCACAAGGCAAGTGCAGCCCCAACGACTTCCCGGTCGGCTCGCTCGAATGGCACTTCGCCATCGAGGATTTCGCAGGCGATGTCCTGCGCGCGCTGATGGGCGAAACCGAAGGCGTCAACATTCAGGTCGGAGAGCGGCCGCTCGACTGACCGCGCGCCGCGCGTCTTCAATGCCGCCCATCGGCGGCGATTCCCCTTTGCTATAGCTTCACGCCGCCCGCTTCGGGCGCATCCACGCCGCCGGGCGGGATCGCGCCGCCCGGGCCGACGTCGCTCGTCCGGTCGCTCGACCAGTACGGCTCGCGTCCGTAGTGCTGATGCACGGTGCTCGCCCAGACGCGATCCGCCATCGAAGGCCAGGAATCCTTGTCGAAGCCCGGCGAGTTGCGCACCTGCTCGGCCGTCGCGTCGATCCGGAAGCAGTGGTTGTCCGTATCGAGCGTGAGTGCGCTCCACGGCACAGCGAGCAGTTTGTCGCCGATGCCCAGAAAGCCGCCGCTCGACAGCACCGCATAAGCGATCCGTCCGCTCGTCACGTCGAGCATGATTTCCTTCAGCGATCCGACATCCTGGCCGTCGCTGCTTCTTACCGGATTGCCGTCGAGCGTGCTCGCCGCCATGACATCGGGTCCGGGGCCGGCGGCCGTCGCCGCGCCCTTGCCGACGATCTTCGCGCCCGCGGAAGCCGGTTCCATCGATTGACTCATGATCCGCTCCTTTGACCATCGTGAGACACGTCATGGTGAGCAACGGCCGTACCCATGGCGTGTCATCGCGCTCTGCTAAGCTCGGAATTCGTTCATTCCGTCCGCTGCCCATGATCGCTTTCGAGGAATTGCTGGCCGTCGCCTACAAGAAGGAGCGCATGCAGAGCCGCCGTCTCGCCAAAGGCGCGGCGCTCACCGAGCACGCGGCGCTCGTCAGGACGTTGCAGAAGGCGGCGGGCGAGCAATCCTTGCGAGATTTCGTCGATGCGCGCCGCGCCGAGCAAATCCGAAACGCCGATGCGCTGCGCTCACGCGACGCCCGGCGCGCCGAACGGAGCAGGCCGCGTAGGACCGAGCCCGAAGCGACAGGATGGCGCGGCTGGTTCGACGGCTCCGCGCTGCCGAATCCCGGGCGGCTGGGAATGGGAGGGGTGCTCGTCGGTCCGCTCGGGGAGACGGTCGAGATCAGCATCGCCGCGGGCATCGGCGACAGCAGCGCGGCGGAATATCTCGCGCTGATCGCGCTTCTCGAAGCGGCGCTGCGCGAAGGTGCAGCGGATGCGGTGATCTACGGCGACAGCCGCGTCGTCATCGAGGACGTCAGCGCATCGGAGAACGCCGGCATCCGCTCGCTCGCGCATCACGCCGCGCGCGTGCGCTCGCTCATCGCGCAGATCGGCGATGTGCGTCTGCAGTGGATTCCGCGTGCGCGCAACGCCCGCGCCGATGCGCTGTCGCGTCAGGCGCTCGACGTGGCGCGCGCGTCGGTAGAAGCGGCCTGACTTGCGGAATCATTACAAATCGCGGACGTCCGCCGTCGGGGTGTCGCCGAATGCGTCGCTCAGGAGATAATCGACGACCTTGCGCGCCGACGCCTCGGGCGTTGCGAGATGGCCGTCGCGCTTGAGCGCGTCGAAGCGCTCGCGCATCGGGAAGCGTTCGAGCGCGGTGCCGCGGATTTCGGCCTGCATGTCGGTGTCGACGACGCCCGGCGCGACGCTGCAGATGCGCAGCGCGCGATTGCCGTCGAGCGCGACCGCGCGCGCGTGATGATCGAGCGCCGCCTTGGTCGCGCAGTAGATGCTCCAGCCGGGGTAAGCGTTGCGCGCCGCGCCGCTCGAAATATGCACGATGCGCGTGTCGATCGACGGCCCGGCCGCCTGCGCCACCGCCGACGCAAGCATCAGCGGTGCGGCGACGTTCACACTGACCGCGCGCGCGACGTCGGCCGGCTTCTGATCCGCGAGACTGCCGACCGGCGCGAGCAGGCCCGCGTTGTTGACGAGCACCACGCGTTGCGCGCCGGACACGAAGCGGGACAGGGCGTCGCCCGACAGCCATTCGGTGAGCTTCGGGAGATCGGCGAGATCGAGCTCGACTTCGTGCAACTGACCGGGATGGCGCGCGGCGAGTTCGTCGTTGCGCTTTCGGGAAATCGCGAGCACTTGCGCGCCTTGCTCGAGCAGCAGCGAAGCGAGCGCGGCGCCGAGTCCGCGGGTGTGGCCGGTGAGGATGACGCGAATCGGTTCGGACATGAGCGTGGTCGGGTTGGCTGAAGTCGTCCGATTCTATCGACAAGCGCGGTGGGGCGCCGGCTACGCCAAAACGCGTCATCCCCGCAACAGGAGCGAGCGGGGAATACGGTCGTTCGTTGGTTCCTGGACACAGATGCGATCGGGCATCTTCTTTTGACTGACAAGCTTCTTCACAAAATTGACAATCGATCTCAAACAAGAATCATCGGAGCCTGCCATGCCGAATCGCCGCAAAGCATCCCGAGCTGCGTCGTCGATCTCCGAGTCCGATCGCCTTGCCGCGCGCAACAATCGCTCGCTGACTTGCTGCATCGCGGCTTGCGCGACCTTCATCGGCTTGCCTGCGGCGTCGTGGGCTCAGAGCTCGGTGCAGCTCTACGGTGAACTCGACGCGGGCATCGCTTATACGAACAACGTCGGCGGCCACTCGCAATATCGCCTGACGAGCGGCACCATCGACGGCAGTTACTGGGGACTGCAAGGCACCGAGGATCTCGGTGGCGGCGCGCGCGCGATCTTCCGGCTCGAGCGCGGCTTGTCCGTCGCGACGGGCGAGGGGCTGAACGATCATCCGATGTATGTCGGCATCGGCACCGATACGCTCGGCACGCTCACCTTCGGCCATCAATACGACTCGATCCACGATTACTTCCAGACCTTCACGCTGACCGGCAACACGGGCGGCACGGCGTTCGCGCATCTGCTCGACAACGACAACGCGAACAACTCGTTCCTCGCGGCGAACTCCGTCAAATACACCAGTGGAAACTATGGCGGCCTGAGTTTCGGCGGTCTCTACGCGTTCTCGAATCAAGCGGGCGGATTTTCGGACAATCGCGCGTACAGCGTCGGGGCCAACTATTCGGCGGGCTCCTTCAACGCGGGCGCCGCCTATCTGCACAACAACGGGCGCGGCAACACGACGAGCGGCGCATACGATTCGCTCGCGCTGCCCGGCCCGGGCAACACGATATTCAACGCCAACGTGCAGCGGCAGAACACGTTCGGCGTCGGCATGAGCTACGAGATCGGCGAATTCACGTTGGGCGGCGCATTTTCCCGCGCGATCAATTCCGGCGTCACCGATGCCGACACCGGCGAGCTGATGCCATCGCTCGCGCTCAACAATTACGAGATCAACGGCATCTACAAGCTGACGCCGGCGATTCAGATCTCCGGAATGTACGTGTACACCAACGGCGGCGGCGCGCACTGGCACGAGGGCGCGCTGCAGGTGGACTATCTGCTCTCCAAGCGCACGGACGTGTATCTGGAGTCGATCTATCAGCGCGCTTCGTCGGGCGCGCCGGCGGTGATCAACACCAACGATCCGTCGAGCGGCCGCAATCAGCTGATGTTGAGCACGGGCATCCGTCATCGTTTCTGACCATTCTGCGGGCGTCGCGCGCGTGCTAATTTTGCGGTTTGTTTTGCGCCGATCCGCAGGTGTCCCATGTCGCTCCAGACTTTCTCGCTGTTCCTGCCCGCGTGCTTCGCCATCAATATGGCCTTCGGGCCGAACAACGTGCTGTCGCTGTCGAACGGCGCGCGCGATGGCGTTCGCGCGTCGGTGCTGGCGTCGTTCGGGCGGATCGTCGCTTTCGCGATCATGATCGCCATCGCCGGGCTCGGGCTCGGCGCGCTCTTGCTCGCATCGCAGACGCTCTTCACGGCGATCAAGTTCGCCGGCGCGGCGTACCTCGTGTGGATCGGCGTGAAGCTGATCCGCTCCGGACCGTCGCTCGTCGTCAAGGAAGAGGGCGCGGCGCGCGGTCCGATGAATCTCGCGCGGCTCATCAAACAGGAATTCTGGGTCGCGGCGGGCAATCCGAAGGCGATCCTCGTATTCACGGCCTTCTTCCCGCAATTCGTCGATCGCAGCGCGTACGCGACGAGCTTCGCCATTCTCGGCGCGACGTTCCTGCTGCTCGAACTGGTGGCGATCTTTATTTACGCCGCGCTGGGCGCGCGCCTTGGCTCGCTTTCGCGCGGCGCGCGCGGTTTCACGTGGTTCAATCGCGTGAGCGGGGCGCTGATGATCGGCTTCGGCGTGATGCTCGCGTTCGTGCGGCGGCCCGCGACCTGATTCAGCGACTTTCGGGATCGATTTAATCGCGCGAATTATTACATTGAGTCATAGTCGATAACCGCGCATTAATTCTCGCGACAAATTACGCCAATCGCAGAATCCGAGAACTTTGCGTTTCGCTTGATTTACCCGCCATGCGAGAAAGCGGCGACGAAACGTCGCGCGCCCGCATTTTGCCGATTACCCGATACTTCCTTGCCTCGCGCGTCGAGGAAAGCGAACGCCGCGCGTGCGCCGCTGATTCAGGATTCGATAGCAATCGAATGTCTCCGATTTGCGATAATCGCGTGTTTGCCGCGGATAATCGCCCAGCTATTCATCTGATCATTTCGCGGACTATTCGCTCGTTTCGTCATTACGTGCAATCGGTATCTCGAAATGCGCCGATTCGCTCACGCCGTTTGAAGGATTTTTTCCGATGCTAACTCACTCGTCCCGCGCCTCGCAGACGCGCTCGTTCACGACCGTCTTTCTGATCGAAATGTGGGAGCGCTTCGGCTATTACGGCATGGCTGCGCTGCTCGTGCTGTTCATGGTCGACAAGATCGGTTTCGCCGATGAGCAGGCCAACCTCACCTGGGGCGCGTTCACCGCGCTCGTGTTTTCGGCGCCGTCGATCGGCGGCTGGATCGGCGACAAGATACTCGGCGCGCGCCGCACCATGACCGCGGGCGCTTTCGTGCTGGCACTCGGCTATCTGATGCTCGCGCTTCCGGTCGACACGCTCGGCTTCATGTATGCGTCCCTCGGCGTGATCGTCGTCGGCAACGGGCTCTTCAAGTCCAACGCGGCGAATCTCGTGCGCCGCATCTACGAGGGCGATGACGCGCGCATCGACAGCGCGTTCACGATCTATTACATGGCGGTCAATATCGGCTCGACGTTTTCGATGCTCGCGACGCCGTGGATCAAGGATCACTGGGGCTGGCACGCGGCGTTCGCCGTGTGCTGCGGCGGCATGGTGCTTGGCCTGCTGAATTTCGCGGTGATGCGCCGCACGCTCGCGCACATCGGTTCCGCTCCGGACGACCAGCCGATTCGCTGGAAGCACGCGTTCGCGGTGGCGGCGGGGAGCATCGCGCTGGCGGCATCGACCGTATTCATCCTGCAGCACAAGACCGTGGCGGTCGCGTGTGTCTACGCGGCGGGCGTGGCCATTCTGGCGATCTTCGGCTACATGTTGATCAAGTGCGACCGCAGCGAGCGCGCGGGCCTCGTCGCCGCGCTGATCCTCACGTTGCAGGTCATTCTCTTCTTCGTGTTCTACCAGCAGATGTCGACATCGCTCACGCTGTTCGCGCTGCGCAACGTCGATCCGTCGTTCTCGATCGGCAACGCAGAGCTGTTCACGTGGAGCGCGGCGCAGTTTCAGGCGCTCAACCCGATCTGGATCATGCTTCTGAGCCCGATTCTCGCGTTCCTTTACACGCGACAGGCACAGCGCGGCCGCGGCATGTCGGTGGCCTTGAAGTACGCGCTCGGCTTCGTCGTCGTGGCGATCGGATTCTTCGTGTTCGGTTTGAGCGGGCGTTACGCGGTGGATGGGCGTGTGTCGTCGTGGTTCATGGTGGCGGGTTACGGTCTCTATTCGCTCGGCGAACTGCTGGTGTCGGGCCTCGGTCTCGCGATGATCGCGCGCTACGTCCCGGCGCGCATGAGCGGCTTCATGATGGGCGCGTATTTCGTCGCGACGGGCGTGTCGCAGTATCTCGGCAGCGTCGTCGCGAACTTTGCGCGCATGCCGTCCGGCAACCTCGAACCGGTGCAATCGCTGCCGCTTTATACGCATCTCTTCTTCGGGCTCGGCTGGCTGGCCGCGGGCGGCGCGGCGGTCGCGATGGCGCTCCTGCCGGTGCTCGGCAGACTGTCGCGGGCGCATCAGCAGGCGGTGGAGCAGGCCGTCAACGCCGCCGCGAACGAACGCGCGACGCCGGCGGCAACGTTGAGTACAAACAACGTTTGACTTCGGGGAATGCTTCGGTCTATAATTTAATTCTTCAGACGCGGGGTGGAGCAGTCTGGCAGCTCGTCGGGCTCATAACCCGAAGGTCGTAGGTTCAAATCCTACCCCCGCAACCAGTTTCAAAAAGCGAAGAGCCCGGTTCAGCCGGGCTCTTCGCTTTTGTGCGTTCGTTTCTTCTTCGTTCTCAATGGCGCAGGTCCGGCAGCGAAAAAGCGCGACCGCTCATCCGACCGAAAATTTCCTTCCCATGCACGAAAAGCCTGCATGAGCTTTGTGCTCATGCAGGCTTTGTGCGATCTTGCCAGCTTTAATCGATTGGGGCGCTACGATAGTGCGCGAATCCGCGAGCTTTCACGCGACCTGCGCGTGAAACCGCGACCCGATCGATCTCAGGTTGCGATGCCGATCTTGCCTAAGCAGACGAGGGCGCGATGCCCTGCGTCGATCAATAGAACTTTTTCGGCAGTTGCGCGCGACGGATCTGCTTGCGCAGACGAGCGACAGCAGCAGCTTTCTTGCGCTTGCGCTCGGTGGTGGGCTTTTCATAAGCCATGCGCGACTTGAGCTCTTGGATCAGGCCCGTGCGTTCGACGGTACGGCGAAAACGACGCATGGCGACGTCGAAAGGCTCGTTCTCTTTCAACAGTACTTTAGTCATTGAAATCTCGGTTGATCTGGCCCTGCCAGAATTTAGGGCAAAACGCAATTGTACACTTTTTGAGCGTGACCCTGCACGCACTTTGTACGAAAGCATGCATATGCGGACTCGGGAATCACATCGTAGGTCGTTGAATCGAGACGACAATCCCGGAATACCCGCGCTCAGAATCCGCGCGAGCGAGGAGGCCTTCGATCGGGCTCGGCTCGGCGCGCGTCCGGCTGCTCGATCGTCACGTCGGACAGGGCGAGCGCGACGCACGGCAGAATCCAGCGTTCGGCTTTTTCCTCCGCGGTGAGTCCCGGCCATTCCACGCGATACGCGATCTCGCCTTCGACGATCCGGCAGATGCACGCACGGCAGGTGCCGTTGCGGCACGATCGCGGCAGCGACAGATTCGCCCGCAGCGCGGCTTCGAGCAGCGTCTCGCCGCCTTTCACCGCGACGAAGTGTCCGGCAGGCTCGATGACCATCGCGAAGGCGCGCGGCTCGTCGTCATTCACGCCTGTACCTCGACGTTCGCGCGGCCGTTGGTGAGATCGCGCAATTCGGCGGCGGCCGGCTCGCGCGCGATCGCGGCCATCCGCACGACGAGGCGCACGGTCATCCCATATTCGCTTTGCACGAGTTCGGCGTCGTGCTGCTCGATCCATCGGCGCACGCGCGCTTCGTCGGCATAGTCGATGTCGATGCCGATCAGCCCGCGTTCGATGCGCTCGACGCGCTCGGCCAACTGCATCGCGCTTGCGATCGCATCTGTGTAGGCGCGCACGAGGCCGCCCGCGCCGAGCTTGATGCCGCCGTAATAGCGCACGACCGCGGCCAGCACGCCATCGACTTCGTGATGCCGCAGCACTTCGAGAATCGGCCGTCCGGCGGTGCCGGAAGGCTCGCCGTCGTCGGACATGCCCGACTGGCCGCCCGCGAGGAGCGCCCAGCAGACATGCGTCGCGCCCGGATGCTCGGCGCGCAGGCGCTCGAGCTCGCGCATGGCTTCGTCGCGATCCGCGACGGGTATCGCGAGCGCGATGAAGCGGCTCTTGCGGATGTCGATTTCAGCGCTGACGGAAGCGGCGAGGGTGTACGTTGGCAAAGCGGAAAGCGCGCGGGAGGCAAATATCGAATCATAGCCGCTCGACGCGGCCGGTCATGCCGCAACGTCCGAGCCGTCTTTCAGCGCGCGCTGCATGAGCACTGTATCGACCCATCGCCGGTGCTTGAAGCCGACGTCGCGCAGCACGCCGACATGTTCGAACCCGAGCCGCGCATGCAGCGCGATCGAGCCGGCGTTGCCGCTGTTGCCGATCACCGCGATCATCTGCCGCCACGGTCCGCGCTCGCATCGTTCGATGAGCGCCGTGAGCAGCGCGAGGCCGACGCCGCGGCGACCGAAACCATCGGCGACGTAGACCGAATCTTCGATCGTATGCCGGTAAGCCGAGCGCGGCCGGTATGCCGACGCATACGCATAGCCCGCCAGCCGTCCGTCCAGCTCCGCGACGAGATACGGCAAGCCCGCCGCCGCGATGGCCGCGTGACGCGCGCGCATGTCGTCGACCGACGGCGCGATCTCTTCGAAAGTCGCGAGCGCGTTTTCGACGTAGTGCGAGTAAATGCGCGCGATGGCGTCGAAGTCGCCTTGCGCGGCGTCGCGCACGAGCGGTCGGGAGGAAACGTCGGAGGCCATGTCTGTCGTTCGATGCAAGGAAAACGCGGTTTCTGGTCTGGCCATTTTCGCACGGTGCATCGGCGGCAAAAAAAGCTTGCGCGGGCCGTGCGGAAGACCACCAAAAGGCAGCGTTTTCGGGCAAAGAAAACGTTGAATCGAGCGATGCGCGACCCCTACACTAAGTCGTTTGTCCGAGACTCGGGCGCGGCGCAACGCACGCCGGCCACGTCGGGCAGGAAATACACAACGCGCGCGCGACAGTCTTTGCGCCGCGGTCCATAAGACGCAATGAACAAAATTCAACGTGGGGCGCTGGCGGCGCTTCTGATCGTCATCGTGGGAATCGCGGCGCTGGCGCCGGCGGGGATCGGCTTTTTGTTCGCGCAGCGCAGTCAGCGGCATGACGAGACCGCGCGCCTGAACACGGTCGCGGCCGCCGCGCTCTTTCGCGCCGAAGATGTCACGCGGCGGCTGTCGGGCGCGCTCGGGGAAATCGGCAAAGTGGCGGCCGTGCCGTGTTCGACGCCGTATCTGCAGGAGTTGCGACGCATCGCGCTCACGCACGAGCAGGTGCGCGACGCCGGCGCTTACGATCGCGACGGCCGCTGGCAATGTTCGTCGCTCCTGGGCGCGGTGTCGGCGGGCGTGCTCGACGGCCTCACGCTGCCGCCGCCCGACTGGCGCTCGCGCGACGGCGTGATGGCGTGGTACGGGCTGTCGCGTCTGCCGGGCGGCAAGTCTTCGCTCGTGATGGGGCGCAACGGCTTCTACGTCGCCGCCGATCCATCGCTTTACGTCGACACGCTCGACGCGAACGACGAGGTCGCGAGCGGCGTCGCCGTCATCAACACGGAAGTGAGCCGCGTGATCGCGACCACGCCCGCCACCGACGCCAACGCGATCCTCGCCGTCTATCGCACCGAGCCGCCCGTGCGCGACGACTCGCCGTACGTCGTGCGCCGTTCCGTGTCGATGCCGCTCGCGGTGGTCGTGAGCGCGCCGCATCAGACGCTGCGCCAGCGCCTGCGCACGCTGCCGTGGGGCTGGCTGCTCGGCGGCGTCGTGGTCGGGCTCGCGCTCGCGAGCTGGGCGGCGTTCTTCTTCGTGCGACGGCTCTCGCCGCGCGGCCAGTTGAGCGATGCGGTGCGGCGGCATCAGTTCATCGTCGCGTATCAGCCGATCGTCGATCTCGCCACGCGGCGCTGCGTCGGCGCGGAGGCGCTCGTGCGCTGGAAGTATCACGATCGCATCGTGCGGCCCGATCATTTCATCCCGCTCGCGGAGCATCAGGGGCTGATCCAGGCGATCACCGATCAGGTGCTCGACACGATCCTGCTCGAACTCGGCGACTTTCTTAAGCGCTACCCGGAGTACTACGTGTCGGTGAATCTGTCCGCGCCGGATCTCACCACGCATCGCTTTCTCGACGTGCTCGGCCCCGCGATCGCGCAGCAGGGCGTGCGGCCGGAGCAGATTCACATCGAGGCCACCGAGCGCAGCTTTCTCGACGCCGATGCCGCCAAGGAAGTCATCGGCGCGTTTCGCGAAGCGGGCCATGCCGTCTATCTCGACGATTTCGGCACCGGTTATTCGAGCCTCTCGCACTTGCAAAACTTTCGCATCGACGGCCTGAAGATCGACAAGTCGTTCGTCGATACCGTCGGGCAGGACGCGGCGTCGAGCAGCGTCGCGTCGCACATCATCGACATGGCCGCGACGCTCGACGTGCAGGTGATCGCCGAAGGCATCGAGCGTGAGGAACAGGCTGCGTATCTGCTCGCGCGCGGCGCGCGGTTCGGGCAGGGCTGGCTGTTTTCGGCGCCGCTCACGGCCGCGGAATTCATCCGCTACGCGGGCAAGACGCGCGCCGCTTGATCGGCCTCGATTCGTCCTTATCTACGATGTTTCCTGACGAGGCCCGATCATGACCACTCCGATGAACGACCCGACCGCCACCGCTTTCCTGCGCGACGTGCGGCATCCGCTGCTCGTGCTTCATCGCAGCGTGCTTGCGCATTTGCGCGCGCGCCACGAGGCCGAGTTCGGGCCGACGTCGCCGGGCGAATTCCTGCAGATCGTGATCAACGGATCGGCGTATCGCTGGCTTACGCCGTTCTCGACGCTCATCGCCGCCATCGACGACGTCCTCGACGACGAGGAAGCCACCGCCGACGCGCGCATCGCGCACGCGCAAGCCGTCATCGACATGTTCAGCGCCGGCACGCGCGACCCGGCATTTGCCGAGCAATTCCTGCCTTTGCTGCAGGACAGCCCGGAGATCGCCGTGGCGAACGGGCAGGTCGCGCAACGCGTGCGGGACGTCGCGCGCGCGTAAATGGCGTGATCGACGGGCGAGCGGTCTATCGAAAATGCGACCTGAAAACCGCAATTTCCGGATTCCGCGCGCATCGGGGTTTTTCTGTCTGTCGCGTGCGAACAGCGTTGCGCGGCGGGCCCGTGGCCGCGTGACGGCTCACCGCGTCGTCGTGCTGCATCGCAGCAAAGACGTTTCATCACAATTGAGCGATTAATTTTCGCTTGCGAGTATCGCCGCCAATCGCCGGAGCGCTCGTAGTCGCGCTCCGCTTCTTTCAACGAAGACGATGGAGGCGACTCTTGATCCTGTACGGCTTCGGCCCGCTCCTCTGGGCGGGCGCCAAAGAGACTTTCGCGCTCGCGGTGCTGTCTCTCGCGGTATCGGTGCTGCTCGGCTTGGCCGGCGAATCCGCGAAACTTTCGCGTCACGCGCCTTTGCGCGCCGTCGCGACCGCATACACGACGCTCATCCGCTCGGTTCCCGACCTCGTGTTGATGCTGCTGCTCTTCTACAGCATTCAGATCGCGATCAACAATGTCACCGACGCCTTCGGCTGGAGTCAGTTCGACATCGATCCGTTCACGGCCGGCGTGCTCACGCTCGGCTTCATCTACGGCGCGTATTTCACCGAGACGTTTCGCGGCGCGTTTCTGGCGGTGCCGCGCGGGCAACTCGAAGCGGGCAGTGCGTACGGCATGAGCGGCATGCGCGTGTTCGGCCGCATTCTCTTTCCGCAGATGATGCGTTTCGCGCTGCCGGGCATCGGCAACAACTGGCAGGTGCTCGTGAAGGCGACGGCGCTCGTGTCGATCATCGGTCTCGCGGATGTCGTCAAGGCGGCGCAGGACGCGGGCAAGAGCACGTTCAACATGTTCTTCTTCATCCTCATCGCGGCGCTGATCTATCTCGCGATCACGAGCGCATCGAACCTCGTGTTGATGGCGCTCGAGCGCCGCTATTCGATCGGCGTGCGGCACGCCGAACTCTGACTCCTGCCAGCGAGCAAAAAGCCATGATCCAGATCTTCGCCGAATGGTGGCGTCCGTTCCTGTATTCCGACGGCATGCGCGCGTCGGGCCTCGTCGTCACGTTGTGGCTGCTCGCGGCGTCGATCGCACTCGGCTTCTGCGCGGCGGTGCCGCTCGCCTGCGCGCGCGTATCGCGCAACCGCTGGCTTTCGACGCCCGTGCGCCTCTACACGTACGTGTTTCGCGGCACGCCGCTTTACGTGCAACTGCTGCTGCTCTACACCGGCATGTACAGCCTGGAATTCGTGCGTACGCAGTCCTTGCTCGAAGCGTTTTTCAAAAGCGGCTTCAATTGCGCGATCCTCGCGTTCGCGCTCAACACCTGCGCCTATACCACCGAAATCTTCGCCGGCGCGATTCGCGGCATCGCGCACGGCGAAGTGGAAGCGGCGCGCGCTTACGGCATGAGCACCTTCACGATGTATCGCCGCATCATCCTGCCGTCCGCGCTGCGGCGCGCCTTGCCTTTGTACAGCAACGAAGTGATCCTGATGCTGCACGCGACGACCGTCGCCTTCACCGCGACGGTGCCGGACATCCTGAAGGTCGCGCGCGATGCGAATTCGGCGACCTATCAGTCGTTCGAATCGTTCGGCATCGCGGCGCTGCTGTATGTCGCGATCTCGTTCGCGCTGGTCGCGGCATTCCGGCGCGCCGAGCGGCGCTGGCTCGCGTATCTGCGGCCGGCGGGCGCGGTGCGCGCTGTGCGTCATTAACGAGCGGTAAAATTCGAAGCCATGCGTCATACCCTGTCATCACCCGAGGAGAAAGCGTTGCAGCCAACCGCCAAAGACGTCGCGACCAAGCTCGTCGCCGAGGACATTCACAAGCGCTACGGCGACAACGAAGTGCTGAAGGGCGTCTCGCTCGCGGCCAAAGCGGGCGATGTGATCAGCATCATCGGCGCGAGCGGCTCGGGCAAGAGCACGTTTCTGCGCTGCATCAACTTCCTGGAGCGGCCGAACGCGGGGCAGATCATCGTCGATGGCGAAGCCGTTCGCACCAAGACCGATAAATCCGGCAATCTCGAAGTCGCGGATCACAAGCAGTTGCAGCGCGTACGCACGAAGCTCGCGATGGTCTTCCAGCACTTCAACCTGTGGTCGCACATGACGGCCATCGAGAACGTGATGGAAGCGCCGCTGCATGTGCTCGGCATATCGAAGAAGGAAGCCGAGGATCGTGCGCGCGAGTATCTCGAGAAAGTGGGCCTGCCGCCGCGCGTCGAGAAGCAGTATCCGTCGCATCTGTCGGGCGGTCAGCAGCAGCGCGTCGCGATTGCGCGCGCGCTCGCGATGCATCCGGATGTCATGCTCTTCGACGAACCCACGTCCGCGCTCGATCCCGAGCTCGTCGGCGAAGTGCTGAAGGTGATGCAGCGTCTCGCCGAAGAAGGCCGCACGATGATCGTCGTCACGCATGAAATGGGCTTCGCGCGCAACGTGTCGAATCACGTCATGTTCCTGCATCAGGGACGCACGGAAGAAGAGGGCGCGCCGTCCGAAGTGCTGAGCGCGCCGAAGAGCGAGCGTCTGCGCCAGTTCCTGTCGGGCAGCCTCAAGTAACGTGACGCTGCAAGTTGCGATCGTCGCGCTGCCGCCGGTGTCGATGAGCGGCATTGGGCCGATCATCGACAGTCTTTCGCTCGCCAATGAAATCGACGGGCATCGTCTCTACGAATGGCGCATCTGTTCGTGGGACGGCCGTCCGGTGCCGCTTTCGGGCGGCGCACAGCTTCCCGCCGATTGCGCGTTCAACGACGCCGTGCGTTGCGACTGGCTCATCGTCGTGTCGGAGCGCTATCAGCAGTTCGCCGATTACCGGCTCTTTCTCGCGAGCCTCGCGCGCGTCGCGCCGCGCACGCCGCTCGTTTCCGGCATTCATCACGGCGTATGGTGGCTCGCGATGGCCGGGCAGCTTTCGCAATATCGCGTCGCGGTGAACTGGGAAACGTATCAGCAGTTCACCGAGCAGTTCGAGCGCGCGATCGTCAGCCAGCAGATTTTCGAAATCGACCGCGATCGCGCTACTTGTTCCGGCGGGCAAGCGGCCATCGATTTCATGCTCGCGATGATCGCGCGCGATCACGGCCCGGACCTCGCCGAACGCATCGCGGATTCGCTCGGCATCGGCACCTTGCGCGCGGGCACGGAGCGTCAGCGCATTCCGTTCGTCACGGCGCCGGGCGAGCGGCATCCGCGCCTGAACGACGCGCTTCAACTGATGGAAGCGAATATCGAAGAGCCGCTCGCCACCGATGAAATCGCGAATCTCGTCGGCATTTCGCGCCGGCAGCTGGAGCGGCTCTTTCGTCAGTATCTCGGCGCGATGCCGTCGAAGTATTACCTCAATCTGCGTCTCACGAAGGCGCGCACGCAACTGCAGCGCACGAGCAAATCGGTGGTGCAGATCAGTCTCGCGTGCGGGTTTTCATCGGCGGCGCATTTTTCCAATGCGTATCGCGACCGTTTCGGCGTGACGCCGCGCGAGGAGCGCCGTAACTGGATCGAAAAGCAGCGCGGCGGCGCGATCGACGAACCGCGCGGCGGCGCGCTGATCGAGCCGCCCGGCGCGGCATAGAAGCTGCACGGTATCTGCGGAAAAGCTCATCGAAGCATGTCGCGAACGCGCAAGACGGAACGCGGGCGATTGCCTAATATCGACGTAATGCTCAAACCGAGGAGTGGCTCATGACCGACATCAATGTGAATCGCGGTACGTTCGACGAAGTAATGGTTCCGGTGTTCGCGCCGGCCAATTTCGTGCCCGACCGGGGCCGCGGCTCGCGCGTCTGGGACACCGAAGGCCGCGATTATGTCGATTTCGCCGGCGGTATCGCGGTGACGGCGCTGGGCCACGGTCATCCGGAACTGCTGAAAGTGCTGCACGAGCAGGGCGAGAAGCTCTGGCACATCGGCAACGGTTACACGAACGCGCCGGTGTTGCGCCTCGCGAAACGCCTGACCGATCTCACCTTCGCCGACCGCGCGTTCTTCGCGAATTCGGGGGCGGAAGCCAACGAAGCGGCGCTGAAGCTCGCGCGCCGTTACGCAATCGACAATCACGGCGACGACAAGATCGAAATCATCTCGTTCACGCAGTCGTTCCACGGGCGCACGTTCTTCACGGTGAGCGTCGGCGGACAGCCGAAGTATGCGGAAGGCTTCGGTCCGCAGCCGGCGGGCATCCGTCATCTGCCGTACAACGATTTGCCGAAGGCGCTGGAAGCCATCGGGCCGAAGACGTGCGCGGTCATCGTCGAGCCGGTGCAAGGCGAAGGCGGCGTGCTGCCCGCCGATCCCGCGTTTTTGAAGGGCTTGCGCGAAGCCTGCGACAAGCACGGCGCGCTGCTGATTTTCGATGAAGTGCAGACCGGCGTCGGCCGCACCGGCACGTTTTACGCGTACATGCAGTACGGCGTGACGCCGGACATCCTGACGAGCGCGAAGGCGCTGGGCAACGGCTTTCCGATCGGCGTGATGCTGACCACGAACGACATCGCCGCGCACTTCAAGGTCGGCGTGCACGGCACGACTTACGGCGGCAATCCGCTCGGCGCGTCGATCGCGGAGAAAGTCGTCGAACTCATCAGCGATCCGAAGCTGCTCGAAGGTGTCGCCGAACGCAGCAAAGCGATCAAGGCGCATCTGGCGCGCATCAACGAGCGCTTCGGCATGTTCAGCGAGATACGCGGACGCGGCCTGCTGATCGGCGCGGAACTGAACGACAGCTACAAAGACCGCGCAAAGGACGTGCTCAACGCGGCGGCCGCGAACGGTGTCATCATGCTGATCGCGGGGCCGAACGTGCTGCGCTTCGCGCCGTCGCTCATCATGCCGATGGCCGATCTCGACGAAGGCTTCGCGCGCATCGAAAAGGCGATCGAGCAGGTCGTCGGCACGGTTGCGGTCAAGTGACCAACGGAATGCGATGATGCTCTTCGTCCGCCCCGCAAGACTCTCCGATCTCGACGAGCTCGAACGCATGGCGCGCGCCGCGCTGCCCGTGCTGCACTCGTTGCCGCGCGACCGGCGCGCGCTCGAAACGCGCGTCGCGCTCTCGGAAGACTCGTTTCGCGCCGAAGTGGAATTTCCCGGCGAGGAGTTCTATCTCTTCGTGCTCGAAGACTCGCAGACAGGCAAGTTGCTCGGCACGTCGAGCATCGTCGCGTCGGCGGGGTATTCCGAGCCGTTCTACGCGTTTCGCAACGATGCGCTGATTCACGCCTCGCGCGAACTCAAGGTGAACCGAAAAATCCACGCGCTCACGATGTCGCACGAACTGACGGGCAAGAGCCGTCTGACGGGCTTTTATATCGATCCGTCGTTGCGCGACGAAGCGAACGAAGCGGCCGCGCATCTCTTGTCGCGCGCACGCATGATCTACATCGCGGCGAACCGCAAGCGCTTCTCCAGCGAAGTCTTCTCGCTGATGCTGGGCGTGACCGACGAATCAGGCGCGTCGCCGTTCTGGGACGCGGTCGGACGCAAGTTCTTCGGCCGCGACTTCGAACAGGTCGAATCGGAATCGGGCGGACGCAGCCGCACGTTCATCGCGGAAGTGATGCCGAGCTATCCGCTCTATGTGCCGCTGCTGCCCGGCGATGCGCAGCGCGTGCTCGGCGAGCCGAACGAAAGCACGCTGCTCGCCTACGACATTCATCTCGAGGAAGGCTTCGAGCCGGATCGTTACGTCGATATTTTCGATGCCGGTCCGGTGCTGACGATCGCCGTCGACAAAAGCGCGTCGGCGAGTTCGGGCGAATTGCGCGCCGTGCGCGATGCCGCCGTCGAAAGCGGCGCGCCGTATCTCGTCGCGGCGGGCGGCGCGCATGCGTTCCGTTGCATCGTCGCGGGACTCGCGGGCACGCGCGCGGACGGCGCCGAATTGACCGCACAGGCGCGCGATGCGCTCGGCGTCGAAGACAAGGACACGGTGCGTTGCGTGCCGTTGCATCAGGCATCGGGAGAATTGCAATGATCGTCGTGCGATGCACGCAGCCGGGCGATGTCGACGCGCTCGTCGCGCTCGCCCAGGAAACGGGCCCGGGCCTCACCACGTTCAAGCCGGATCGCGGCGCGCTCGCGGCACGCGTCGAACGCGCGCGCCGCACGCTGACCGGTGAAGCGCAAGCCTTCGAAGCAGGCTATTTCTTCGTGATGGAAGACACCGCGACCGGCGATGTCGCGGGCGTGTGCGGCATCGAAACGGAAGTCGGGCTGGAGCAGCCGTTCTACAACTATCGCGTATCGACGGTCGTGCACGCGAGCCAGGACATGCGCGTGTGGACACGCATGTCGCTGCTCAATATCTCGCACGATCTGACGGGTTATGCGGAAGTCTGTTCGCTCTTTCTCAGCCCGCGCTATCGCACGGCGGGCGTGGGCGGCCTGTTGTCGCGCTCGCGCTTCATGTTCATCGCGCAGTTCGCGGATCGCTTTCCGCAGCGTTTGTGCGCGGAATTGCGCGGCCACTTCGACGAAAACGGCGAGTCGCCGTTCTGGAACGCGGTCGGCTCGCATTTCTATCAGATCGATTTCAACGAAGCGGATTATCTGAGCTCGCACGGCAAGAAGTCGTTCGTCGCCGAACTGATGCCGCGCTATCCGGTGTATCTGGACTTGCTGCCGGAGACCGCGCAACAGGCAGTCGGCGTCACGCACAGGGACACCGCGCCCGCACGCAAGATGCTCGAGGCGGAAGGGCTGCGTTACGAGAATCACGTCGATATCTTCGATGCCGGTCCGGTGCTCGAATGCCACATCGCGGACTTGCGCACGGTGCGCGAGAGCGTGATCGCGCGCGTGCGTATCGGCGATCGAAGCGACACGGGCAGCGATGCCAGAAGCCTCGTATCGAACACCTTGCTCGAAGATTTCCGCTGCGGCGCGACGACGGGCGCGGTCGAGGACGGCGCGTTCCTGCTGACGGCGGAAGAAGCCGCGGCGTTGCGCGTGAAGGAAGGCGATCAGGTGCGCGTGCTGACTTCTCATCCGCGCGCCAAGTAAATGAGACACGACATGGATATTTCGAACCAGTTGTATATCGGCGGTGAGTGGCAGGACGGCAAGGGCGCGGCGTTTGCATCGCGCAATCCCGGCACCGATCAAACCGTGTGGCAGGGCAAGAGCGCATCCGCGCAAGACGTGGATCGCGCGGTGTCGTCGGCGCGGCGCGCGTTCGCGTCGTGGTCGGCGCTGTCGTTCGACGAGCGCGTCGCGGTCGCCAAACGCTTCGCCGCCTTGCTCAACGAGAACAAGGAAGCGCTCGCAAACGCGATCGGCCGCGAAACCGGCAAGCCGCTGTGGGAAGCGCGCACGGAAGTGGCGTCGATGGCCGCGAAGGTCGATATCTCCGTGCAGGCGTATCACGAGCGCACCGGCGAAAAGCGCGCGCCGATGGCCGATGGCGTCGCGGTGCTGCGGCATCGTCCGCATGGCGTCGTCGCCGTGTTCGGGCCGTACAACTTTCCGGGGCATCTGCCGAACGGACATATCGTGCCGGCGCTCATCGCGGGCAATACGGTCGTGTTCAAGCCGTCCGAACTCGCGCCCGGCGTCGCGGCCGCAACCGTCGCGCTGTGGATTCAGGCTGGCTTGCCCGAAGGCGTGCTCAATCTCGTGCAAGGCGAAAAGGACACGGGCGTCGCGCTTGCGAATCATCGGCAGATCGACGGGCTTTTCTTCACCGGCAGCTCGGATACCGGCACGCTCTTGCACAAGCAGTTCGGCGGACGTCCCGAAATCGTGCTCGCACTGGAGATGGGCGGCAACAATCCGCTCGTCGTCGCGAACGTCGAGGATGTCGATGCCGCCGTGCATCACGCGATTCAATCGGCGTTTCTGTCGGCGGGCCAGCGCTGCACCTGCGCGCGCCGTCTCTTCGTCCCCGACGATGCCGTCGGCGAGCGCTTCATGCAGCGCTTCATCGAAGTGAGCGCGAACATTCGCGTCGGGAAATACGACGATGAGCCGCAGCCGTACATGGGCGCCGTGATCTCGGCGCGCGCGGCGGCGCGTCTCGTCGATGCGCAGACGCGTCTGATCGAAGCCGGCGCGAAGCCCGCGCTCGAAATGAAGCAGCGCGCGGCGCATCTCGGCTTTGTCTCGCCCGCGATCCTGGACGTGACGAACGCGCGCGACGTCCCCGACGAAGAGCACTTCGGCCCGATGGTGCAGGTGACGCGCTACAAGACGTTCGACGAAGCCATCGAGCGCGCGAACGACACCGCTTACGGCTTGTCCGCGGGCCTGCTCGCCGACGACGAATCCGCGTGGAAGCATTTCCAGCGCACGATCCGCGCGGGCATCGTCAACTGGAACCGGCCGACCAACGGCGCATCGTCGGCGGCGCCGTTCGGCGGCATCGGACGTTCGGGCAATCAGCGGCCGAGCGCGTACTACGCGGCGGACTATTGCTCGTATCCGATGGCCTCGGTGGAAAGCGCGCAATTGCAGATGCCGGCGAGCGTATCGCCGGGACTTACGTTCTAAGCGGCGGAAATGAACATGCTTGCAACCGAAGCGAACTTCGACGGGCTCGTCGGCCCGACGCACAACTACGCGGGACTCTCGTTCGGCAACGTCGCGTCGCGCAACAACGAGAAGTCGGTGGCCAATCCGAAGGCCGCCGCGAAGCAGGGCTTGCGCAAGATGAAGCGGCTCGCCGATCTCGGCTTTCGGCAGGGCGTGTTGCCGCCGCTCGAACGCCCGTCGATCAGGCTGTTGCGCGCCGTCGGCTTTTCCGGCGACGACGCCAGCGTGATCGCCCGCGCCGCGCGTGAAGCGCCGGAACTGCTGGCGGCGGCGAGCTCCGCATCGGCGATGTGGACCGCGAATGCGGCGACCGTGAGTCCGTCCGCGGATACGGAAGACGGGCGCGTCCACTTCACGCCGGCGAATCTCGCGGCCAAGCTGCATCGCGCGATCGAGCATGGCGAAACGCGCCGCTCGCTTGGCGCGATCTTCGCCGACGAAGCGCGCTTTCGCATTCATCACGCGCTGCCCGGCACGCCCGCGCTCGGCGACGAAGGCGCGGCGAACCATACGCGTTTTGCGCGCGAGTACGGCGAGAAGGGCGTCGAGTTCTTCGTGTACGGGCGCAGCGAGTACGGCCAGGGTTCGCAGCCGCAGCGCTATCCCGCGCGTCAGACGCTCGAAGCGAGCCGCGCGGTCGCGCGCCTGCACGGTTTATCCGCCGATGCGACCGTGTTCGCGCAGCAATCGCCCGATGTGATCGATGCGGGCGTGTTCCACAACGACGTCATCGCGGTCGGCAATCGCACGACGCTCTTTTGCCATGAGCGCGCGTTCGTCGATCAGCACAAGGTCTACGACGAGCTACGCGAGAAGCTCGGCGCGCAAGGCACGCCGTTTCACGCGCTCGAAGTGCCGGACAGCGAAGTGAGCGTCGAGGATGCGGTTTCGTCGTATCTCTTCAATAGCCAGTTGTTGTCGCGCGAGGACGGCAGGCAAGTGCTCGTCGTGCCGCAGGAATGCCGCGAGAACGCGCGCGTGGCGGCGTATCTCGATTCCCTCGGCGGCCGCAAGACGCCGATCGACGAAGTGCTCGTCTTCGATCTGCGCGAAAGCATGAAGAACGGCGGCGGGCCGGCTTGTTTGCGTCTGCGCGTCGTGCTGAACGACGCCGAGCGCGCCGCGGTGAACCCGCGCGTGTGGATGAACGACGCGCTTTTCACGCAACTCGACGCGTGGATCGACAGGCATTACCGCGATCGCCTCGCGCCCGCCGATCTCGCCGATCCGAAACTGCTCGCCGAATCGCGCGGCGCGCTCGACGAACTGACGACCATCCTCGGACTCGGTGCCGTCTATGACTTTCAGCGCTGATTCGTCCTTGCTCGAAGACTTCCTCGCCTTCACGCTCAACGGCGGGCGCCCTTCCGTCGCACAGGGCGTCGCGCCTTCGGGCGTGCGCTGGACCTGGCAGGGCGAGGGCGTGTTGCTGCTGGAACCCGCGACAGAACCGACGCATAGCGTGCTCGCGTCGGCGGGCATTCACGGCGACGAAACCGCGCCGATCGAAATGCTGTGCTCGCTTGTCGCGGATATCGCGAACGGCCGCGCGCCGCTCGTCGCGCGCATGCTCGTGATCCTCGGCAACATCGACGCGATGCGTGCCGCCGACCGCTATCTCGACGACGACCTGAATCGCCTGTTCAGCGGCCGTCATGCGGATTTGCGCGACAGCCGCGAAGCACCGCGCGCCGCTGAACTGGAAGACGCCGCGCTGAAATTCTTCGATGGCGTCACGCATCGGAAATGGCACATCGACATGCATACGGCGATTCGCGCGTCGGTGTTCGAGCAGTTCGCGTTACTGCCGCACACCGGCGCGCCGCTCGCCCGCGCGATGTTCGACTGGCTGCGCGATGCGCGTCTGCAGGCGGTGCTCCTGCATCGCGAGAAGGGCAACACGTTCACGCACTTCACGGCGCAGCACGCGGGCGCGCTCGCCTGCACGCTCGAACTCGGCAAGGTGCGCCCGTTCGGTCAGAACGATCTCGCGCGTTTTGCCGCATCGGATGCGGCGTTGCGTCGCCTGATTGCGGGCGAGGCGGCGAAGGAAAGCGCGCCGCTGCGCGTGTTCACGGTCGTCGCGCAAATCGACAAGCAGAGCGAGCAATTCGTGCTGAACGTGGCGAGCGACGTGCCCAACTTCACCGCGTTCGCCGCCGGCACCGAGCTCGCGCGCGACGGCGATTATCGTTATCGCGTGTCGCACGACGAAGAGCGCATCGTGTTTCCGAATCCGAAGGTCAAGCCGGGCCTGCGCGCCGGCTTGATGGTCGTCGATACGACCGATTCGACGCTCGCCTCTCTCGATTGACCGGCAACGGTTCATCGATTCACTTCCCGATGTTTATCCGACGCACAGCGGGTGCGCGCTACAATCGCGCCCCGGTGTCGGATCATCACACCTGTATCGAACCGCAATGGAAGGAGATGGAAGTTGAAGAAATCGCATCTGATCGGTCGCAAGCTCGCCGCGCTGGCGGTGCTGGGCGCCGCCGTCGTCGCGTCGAACGCGCAAGCGGCCGATGACATGAAGCAACTGCGCTTCGGCGTCGAAGCGTCTTACGCCCCGTTCGAATCGAAGTCGCCGAGCGGCGAGCTGCAGGGCTTCGATATCGACATCGGCAACGCGGTGTGCGCGAAGCTGAAGATGAAGTGCGTGTGGGTCGAGAATTCGTTCGACGGTCTCATTCCCGCGTTGCAGGCGCGCAAGTTCGACGGCATCAACTCGGACATGACGATCACCGACAAGCGCAAGCTCGCCATCGACTTCACCGATCCGATCTACACGATCCCGAATCAGCTGATCGCGAAGAAGGGCAGCGCGATTCAGCCCACGGTCGAGGGTTTGAAGGGCAAACGCGTCGGCGTGCTCCAGGGCTCGATCCAGGAAACCTACGCGAAGGCGAAGTGGGCGACGGCGGGCATCGATGTCGAGTCGTATCAGGCGCAGGACCAGATTTATGCCGATCTGGCGTCGGGCCGACTCGATGCGGCGTTCCAGGATGCCGAAGCGGCGTCGAAGGGCTTTCTGAAGCAGCCGCAGGGCGCGGGCTTCGCGTTCGCTGGCCCGGCCGTGGCGGATGACAAGCTGCTGGGTTCGGGCGTCGGCTTCGGCGTGCGCAAGAACGACAAGGCGCTCAAAGATGCGCTCAATCGCGCGCTGAAGGAGCTGAAGGACGACGGGACGATCGATCGCTTCGCGCAGAAGTATTTCGATGTGAAGGTGGTGTTGAAGTAAGGCTTCGGTTTGCCGGATGTGAGAAGCCCGCTTCGGGAGTGGTCCCGGGAGCGGGCTTTTTTTAGGTCACATCGACGGCGTGACGATCACCGTCGCCGTCGTCCCCGCACTCAGCAGCACCCCATCCGGCACTTCATCGATATGCACGCGCACCGGCACGCGCTGCGCGAGCCGCACCCAGTTGAACGTCGGGTTCACGTCGGCGAGCAGCTCGCGGCTTTGCGGATTGTCGCGATCATAGATGCCGCGCGAAATGCTCTCGACGTGCCCCTTCAGCTCGCCGCCGCTCATCAGGCGAATCGATGCCTTGTCGCCGATACGCACATGCGGCAGCTTCGTTTCCTCGAAGTATCCATAGACCCAGAATGAATGACTGTCGACGATCGCGAGCTTGGCGGCGCCCGCCGTCGCGTAGTCGCCGCGAAACACGTTCAGGTTGGTGACGTAGCCGTCGACCGGCGAGAACACTTTGGTGCGTTCGAGGTTGAGCTTCGCGGCATCGAGCGCGGCCTGCGCCTGCTGCAACTGCGCTTCGGCGGTCGATGCGGTCTGCATCGCGTTTTCGCGCGCTTCCTTCGATACGACGAGGCTGTCCATGTCGGCGCGGCGCGCGGCGTCCGCACGGCGCATGCGCAATTCGGCCGCGCGCGCGGTGACGTTCGCCTGCGCCTGCTCGACCGCGATCCGGTAATGCGACGGATCGATCTCCATCAGCAGATCGCCCTTCTTCACGAACTGATTGTCACGAACCGGCAACTGCACGACCGCGCCCGACACGTCCGGCGCCACGTTGACGACATCCGCGCGCACGCGGCCATCGCGCGTCCACGGCTCGTCCATGTAATGCACCCACAGCACGCGCCCGATGACGAGCGCGACCGCGAAAATGGCGATCGTCAAAACCAGCCCGATGATTTTCCTGAGAATCATGATGCGAACTCTTTTTCAGCTTGTATGAAGGTGATGTCGATTCAGCGATACGCGATGAGCCCGAGCGTCCCGCAAATGCAGACGAGCATGCTCGCGCGAAACAGCGCCGGATGCCAGACCACGCGATAAAGGCCCGTCAGCGCGAGCGCGCGGTCGACGACCCATGTGATCATCGCGCCGGCGATGAAGAGCAGCAGGATCGTCGGCACATAGGCTTCGAGGATCGCGACGTTACGCGGGAACATGGTCCGCTCCTTCTGGCGTGTGTTTCCGAACCGGCGCACCGTGCACGAAGGGCGCGAACGGCGATTCGTGATCGAGCAGCGCGGTCCGGACAAAATGAAGATGACTGGCGATGCGCTGCAGCCGATGCTTTTCCTCGCGCGGCAGATCGAACCGCGCGAGCACATTCCGCGCATCGTCGATCGCGCGTTCGGTCGCGGCGAGCGTGGCGTCGAAGCGCTGCGCATTCGGGCGATCGAAAAGGCGCGCGATGGCGTCGAGCGTCGCGTCGATCGAGCGGCGCCACGGCATGGACGCCGCGTACTGCGGCGCGTTCGACAGCCCTGCGATCTCGCGTCGCAGATCGATCACCGCGTTGCCGAATTCGAGCACGGCGAAGAGCCATTGCAACGCATCGCGCTGCAAGTCGGGACGTCCGGTCGCGAGCGCGTTGATTTGCGCGAGCAGATCGCGCGTGCGGCTTTCGAAGTGCGTCGTGAGACGCGTGAGACGTCCATGGCGCGCGCTCACGACTTCGCGCCGCAGATCGCCGAGCAGGAGACGCCGCAGCCACGGCGCATCGGTCGGCAGCAGGACGGCGAAGGCGACCGCCGCGACGATCATCGACAGCACGAGCGCGAGGGCATCGTTCATATAGCCGGTCGGATCGTAGTGCACGAGATTGTCCGGCCCCGCGAGAAAGCAGAAGAAGATGCAATAGCCGATGCCCACGCCGGCGAGCGCGCGCCGCGTGCTCAGATAGGCGCCGAGCAAAAGCGCGGGCGCGAGCGCGGCGCACATCATCGCGAAGCCCTCGATATGCGGAAACACGCCGAACACGACGATCATCCCGGCGACGGCCGCGAGCATCGTGCCGAGCGCCATTTGCGCGGACATGAGCGTCGGACGCGGCGACGACGACGCGAGCGCGCACACGGCCGCCGCGTTGAGCACCATCGTGCCGCCGCTCGGCCACGCCGTCGCGATCCAGAACGCGGACAGGACGAACATCACGATCGCGCCGCGCAGGCCCGAAATCGCCGCGGCGAGCAGGTTCGTCTTCGGCACGTAGCGCGCGATCCAGCGCTCGCGTTCGTGCGACGGCGAGCTCAGCGACGCATACGTTTCGGCATAGGCGAGCATGTCGTCGACGAAGCGATACAGCAGTTCCGTCGCGGTATCGAACTCCAGTTGCGCGAAGTCCGGATCCGCTTCGAGCGCGGCACGCGTCGCGCGCACGCGCCGGGGCAATGCGGCCTTGTAGTCGCGCAGTTGCGCGGCGGCGTGCGCGGCATCGGCGGCATTTTTCACCGGTTCGCCCGATACCGAGAAGAGCGGCGGCACTTCGCGAAAGAACGGCTCCAGCGCGGCGATCGTCGTCGCCGATGCGTTCTCGCGCAGCCGGTTCATCAACTGATGCAGCGCGTGAAAGCGCGTCGACGCGCTCATGAACTCGCTGTTGAGACGTGCGAGCCGCCCGCCGCGCATCCGCGATTCGGGATTCTCGAACACGGCGACGCTGCGCGCGGCCTCGAAGCCGACGATATCCGACACGAACGCGAGATTGGTTCGCTCGATCTGCGCGCGTTCCATGTTGCCCGACAGCGCGCGGCACACGTAATCGACGAACTGCGCGAAGCGGCGGCGCACCGTCGTGCGAACCTGCTCGCCCGCGTGCTGCGGAAAGACGAGCGCGCTCACCGCGCCGGAACACACGATGCCGAGCGTCACTTCGCCGACGCGCGTGAGCGCCGACAGATACGCGGCCTCCGGATGCTGCGCCGCCGGAATGCCGATCAGCGCGGCCGTGTAACCGGCGAGCACGAAGCCGTACGAGCGGAAGTTGCGATTGCGCGCCGCGCCCGCCGTGCAGACGCCGACCCACAGCGCCGTCGCCGAGAGGAACAGCACCGGCTGCTGAGAGAACAGGCTGATGAAGATCATCATCACGACGAGACCGACCATCGTTCCGCAGAAACGATAGAAGCTCTTTGCGAGCACCATGCCGCTTTGCGGCTGCATCACGACGAACACGGTGGTCATCGCGGTGCGCGGCTGCGCCATGTCGAGGCGCATCGCGATCCACAGCGACAGCAGCGCCGCGAGCACCGCCTTGAAGATGTAGATCCACGCGAGGCCGTCGGTGCGCGCCCAGTCGAGCACGACCTCCTTGAGCGGCTGTCGTCCGATGAGAGAAGCGGGCGTCGACATGCTCAATCCCGTGCCTTGCTGAACGGCCCGATATGCTTCGACGGCGCGAGCGCGGTCTGCTGCGGCCCGTTCGACGGATCGTCGATGCCGCCGCCGAGCGCCGACGTCAACGTCGCGTAGGACGCGAGGCGTTGCGCGCGCACGCGCGCCTCGCCGTCCTGCGCCTTGAGCAATTGCGTCTGCGCGATCAGCACGTTCAGATAATCGGTGAGGCCGCGCTTGTAGCCTTCGTTCGCGAGATCGTAGTTCTTGCGCGCGGCGGCGACGGAGCGGCCCGACGCTTCGAGCTGCGTATCGAGCGAATGCACGCGCACGACCTGATCGGCGATGTCCTTGAGCGCGGCGACGAGCGTCGCGTTGTAATGATCGACGGCCTGATCGTATTGCGCCGATGCCGCGCCGAGCTGCGCGCGCAGGCGTCCGCCTTCGAAGATCGGCAGCGAGATCGCGGGGCCGAAGCTGTAGCCCGATGCGTCGCGCGTCAGGAACGAGAGCAGCGCGCCGCCCGCGAACGCCTGCGTCAGCGACGCCGCGAGATTGATGTTCGGATAGAACCCGGCCTTCGCGACATCGATGCCACGCGCTTGCGCGGCCACCATCCAGCGCGCCGCGACGATATCCGGCCGATGTCCGACGAGTTCCGCCGGCAGCGCGGAGGGCAGGGGGAGCGGCGTGGCGAGCGACAGGTCGGGACGCGTGAGCGCTTCGCCCGCGCCGGGGCCGTCGCCGGCGAGCGCCGCCAACTGGTTGCGCGCCAGTTGGATCTCTTCCTTGTAGACATCGACCTGACGTTCGTACTCGGGCAAGGGCGCTTCGGCCTGGCTGACTTCGAGCTGCGTGCCGAGCCCGCCTTTCAAACGTCGCCGCGCGAGATCCGCGATGCGCTCCTGCTGCGCGAGCGTCTGCTCCGCGATATCGAGCAGCGCGAACGACTGCGAAAAGCCGATATACGCGCGCACGACGTTCGTTTCTAGTTCGAGTTGCGCGGCGCGGGCATCGGCGGCGCGAACGTGTGCGACGTCCAGCGCGCGCTCGGCGTTGTTGTCGTCGCGATGCCAGAGATCGAGGTTGTACGACAGCGACAGGCCCGCGGTGCTGTCCCAGGTGGTCGTGTCGGCGTACGTGCCCGGGCCGTAGAAATCGTTGTTGGGCCAGTTCTTGCGAGCGATGCTCATCGAGCCGTCGACGTGCGGCAGCAACTCGGAGTGCGCGACGCCCGCCTGTTGCTGCGCTTCGCGCACGCGCGCCGCGGCCATCGCGAGCGTGGGGCTGCCGGCGGTCGCGCGTGCGATCCACGCGTCGAGTTGCGGGTCGCGATAGGCGCGCCACCATTGCTCGGCGGGCCATTGGGCGTCTGCGTTGGCGGCGCGAATGGCGCTGCCGGCATCGAGCGTCGCCGCGTCCGTGAGGGAATCCTGCGGCGCGATTTTGCCCGTGCTTGCGCATCCACCGATTGTTAATAGTGCTGCAAGAACGGCCGCGCCTGCAGCGCTTCTGGACAGTCGTCCCCGCACGATTCACTCCTAAAATGAATTAGATGCCAAGAAGCGATTATATTTTTGCGCAGATTGTCGAATAACCCGTAAGGATGCAAAGCATTTTTACGAGGGATGTGATAATCGTTGTTGTTACGCGTGTAACAATCCGAGTCACGAACGATTTTTAAGACGGAATTAGCGGCATGGACACGCTTCAGAACATGCGCGTATTTGTGCGGGTCGTGGAAGCGGGCAGCTTCACCGCGGCCGCGCAGCATCTGAATACGACGACGGCTTACGCATCGCGCGCCGTATCCGACCTCGAGGCGCACTTGCGCGCGCGCTTGCTGAACCGGACGACGCGGCGCATCGCGCTCACCGAAGCGGGCGAGCGCTATCTGCAACGCTGCGAGCAAATCCTCGCCTATGTCGATCAGGCGGAAGCCGAGGCCGGCGATGCGCACGCGCGTCCGTCCGGCAAGCTCAAGGTCCATTCGATGACGAGCTTCGGCCAGCACTACGTCGTGCCGATGATTTCGCGCTATCAGCAGCGGCATCCTTCGGTGCAGGTCGATCTGACGCTCGCGCAGCGCGTGCCCGATCTGCTCGACGAAGGCTACGACGTGTCGATCGTGCTCGCTTCCGATCTGCCGGATTCGGGTCTCGTGTCGGCGCGTCTCGGCTCGGTGTACAGCATCGCGTGCGCGTCGCCGGCGTACATCGAGAAGAACGGCGCGCCGCACGTGCTCTCCGATCTCGTGCGCCATACCTGCCTGCATCTGATGACGCCGGTGTTTCCGGCCGACCGCTGGGTTTTCGACGGCCCGAACGGTCAGGAGACGGTGAGTCTCGGGCCGTCCACGTTCACGGTCAACGTCGCCGAGGCGATGGTCGCCGCGATCCGCGAAAGCATGGGCATTGGCGTGCTGCCGACGTCGTCCGCGCTGCCGGGCTTGCGCGCGGGCACGCTCGTGCGCGTGCTGCCGCAATACACGATGCAGGAGTTGAACGTGTACGCGCTCTATCCGTCGCGGCAGTATCTCGATGCCAAGATCCGCACGTGGGTCGAGTTCCTGCGCGAGGCGCTGCCCGACACGCTCGCGGCCGACGCGGAATCGCTCAAGGAATTCGTCGTCGCCTGAACACGGATGAAGCTGCGTTCAGTTACGAAAAAAGCCGCGGCGCAACACTTGCTTACTCACGATTTGTCCGCAGCTTGATACTTTCTGCACTGGTTCTCACGCATCTTTGACCGGGATAAGTCACATGAGTACGCCTCTTTTGCTCGCACTCGCCGCGCTTCTCGTCCTGATCGCCGTTCCGGCGTCGCGCGATCTGTTCAACGCCATGCGCGCGCAGTCGGAGCGCGAGGCGAAGCGGCGCCTGGTGCCGATCCGTATCGACGACGATCGGCGGCGGCGCTAAACGAACTTCACACGGCCGTCACAGCGAGGCTTCGAGCGGCTCGATGAGTCGCGGCTCATCATTGGTCGCGCGATTCACATCGGCCGATACGCGGTGCCAGACGAAGTGCGACGCCGGCACGCCGTCCGACTTGACGAGCGCCGCGAGATCGTCGGGCGACGCGTCCGGATCGAGCCAGCGGCGCGCGTTTGCCGGCGCGAACACGAGCGGACGCCGGTCATGCACGTCGACGAGTCCTTCGTCCGCCGCCGCCGTCACGATGACGAAGCCCGCGCCGGGCGCGGCAGCGTCGTCGTCGCGCATGATGCTCGTCAGCGCGGCGAGGTACATCGGCTCGCCGTCCGCGCGCTGAATGAAGTAGGGCTGCTTGAAAGGCTTCGCGGCGGGGTCTCCCGGGCGTGGCTCGATACGCCATTCGAACCAGCCATCGGCCGGCACGAGAATGCGCGCCTTCTTCCATAAATGCTTGAAATACGCGCTCGTCGCCGCCGTCTCGACGCGCGCGTTGATGGTCTGCGGCAGCTTCTTCTGAATCGCCCACGGCGGGCAATAGCCCCAATGCACCGCGCGGATGGTTTCGTCGGGATAGACGGCGAGCGGATGCGTGCCGGGCGACAGGTTATAGCCGGGACGCCTGTCGGCGGCATCGACCAGCACGAACGGATTTCTCAGATGCAGACGCTGCGCGTAATGCATCGGCAGTCGGTACTGGCTGATTCGGCCGCACATGGCGTTCCTCCGCAAAGTCCGCGACGTTTCAAATTTCGACGACCTTGTCCCACGCGAAATCCGGATTCTCCCACCGTTGCTCGCGGCGGCTGAAGTAGCCGCGCGGATTGCACACGACGCGCGTGCCGTCCACTTCGTAATCGAACGACGTATGCGTGTGGCCGTGAATCCACAACGACGCGGGCGCGCGCGCGAGCGACGGCAGATGATTCACGAAGCCCGCGGACACGAGATCTTCCGCGTAACGCGGCGCGAGGCTCTGGCGCATCGGCGCGTGGTGCGTGACGACGATCGTTTGCCCTGCGAACGGCTTCGCGAGTTCGCTCTCGAGCCATGCGCGCGACTGTTCGTGCAGCGCGAGGGAATCGTCCGGTGCGAATTCGCGCGGTTCGCCGTCCGGCTCGGGCCACGCGAGTTGAATGAGGCCCTTATAGTCGAGCATCACTTTCGTGCACGCGGCCTTGGCGTTTTCGATTTGCGCATCGCCGGAGCCGAACAGCGCGAAGTCGGTCCACAGCGTCGTGCCAAGCACGCGCCACGCGCCGCGCCGATCCACCAGCGACGCGTTGTTCAGATAGTGCACGTTGTCGACGCTGCGCGCGGCGTCCTGCATTGCCGCTTCCATCGCGCCGAACTCGGCGTCGTAGTATTCGTGATTGCCGGGCACGTAGACGACGGGCACGTCGGAATCGAAATTTTCCGCGGCCCAACGCAAACCTTCGGCGTGGTTGTGAATGTCGCCAGCGAGCACGACGAGATCGGCCTGTGCATACGGAATCGCCAGCGGCTCGTCGCATTCGAGATGCAGGTCCGACAGCACGCGAATCTTCATGCGATGTTCTCCTTCGCGAGCGTCGCGTTCCAGCGCACGACCTTGCCGGGATTCATCAGGTTGTACGGATCGAGCGCGGCCTTGATCGTCTGCATGAGACGGACTTCGACCGGCGACTTGTAGTGCATCGCTTCATCCACCTTCAACTGGCCGATGCCGTGCTCCGCGCTGATGCTGCCGCGGTGCCGGTGCACCTGGTCATACACGAGCGCGTTGATCGGCGTCTGGAATTCGCCGAGGAAGCGCTTTGGGTCGACGCCTTCGGGCGCCTGCACGTTGTAGTGCAGGTTGCCGTCGCCGAGATGGCCGAACGTCACCATGCGCACGCCGGGCACTGTCTTCGCGATGATCGCATCGGTTTCCTCGATGAACCGCCCGATGCTCGAAATGGGCACGGCGATGTCATGTTTGATGTTCAGACCTTCCTCGGCCTGCGCGAGCGGAATATGCTCGCGCAGATCCCAGAAAGCCTGCGACTGCGCGAGGTTTTCCGCGACGACGGCATCTTCCACGATGCCCTTCTCGAGCGCTTCTTCCATCAGCCGTTCGAAGAGGGCGCGGGCGTGCTCGTCGCTCTCGCTGTCGGAAAGTTCGAGCAGCACGGTTTGCGCGTGCGGTTCGCCGAACGGATAGCGCAGTTGCGGGAAATGCTTGCCGACGAGCCGCATCGAGAAATCGGACATCAGCTCGAAGCCGGTCAGAAGCGCGCCCGCGTGATGCTGCGCCAGCGAGAGAAAGTCGAGCGCGGCATGCGGCGAAGCGAGCCCGGCCAGCGCCGTGACCTTCGCGACCGGCGCGGGATGCAGCTTCATGACCGCCGCCGTGATGATGCCTAGCGTGCCTTCCGCCCCGATGAAGAGATCGCGCAGATCGTAGCCGGTGTTGTCCTTGCGCAGCCCGCGAAGGCCGTCCCAGATTTCGCCCTGCGGCGTCACGACTTCGAGGCCGAGACACAGCTCGCGCGTGTTGCCATAGCGCAGCACGCCGGTGCCGCCCGCGTTCGTCGAGAGATTGCCGCCGATGGTGCAGCTGCCTTCGGCGGCGAGACTCAACGGGAACAGCCGTTGCGCTTCTTCGGCGCGCGCCTGGATTTCGGCGAGCACGACGCCCGCTTCGACGGTGATCGTGTTGTTATGCGGATCGACGCCGCGCACGCGATTGAGCCGCTTCAGGCTGATGACGGCTTGCGCCCCGCTCGAATCTGGCGTTGCGCCGCCTGCGAGACCGGTGTTGCCGCCCTGCGGCACGATCGCGACGCGATGCTCGCGAGCGATCCGGACCACGGCCGCGACCTGCGCGGTATCGGCGGGCAGCAGCACGGCGCACGCAGTGCCGCGATAGCGCTTGCGCCAGTCGACGAGGTACGGCTCGGTATCGTAGGCGTCGGTCAGGACATGCGATGCACCGAGAGCGTCGGCGCACGCGGCGATGAAAGCTTGAGTGGCGGTCATGGGCAGATGGGCAAAGGATCCGGTAGAGCGTAGTGCACAGTATCGCGCAGGCGAGCGGCGCGCGACCCTCGTCCGAATGGCATAGGCACGCGCGCACGGTGAGGTTTCATGCTACAAAGCATCACGTCCGGGCAGAACGCGGGCGAAAAAAGCGAACGTTTCAGCTTTTTTCCGCACGAGCGTTCAACCGGGCCGCGCGTTTGAAGGGCGCGACGTACGCGAGCGCGCAGACGAAGAACGCGAGGGCGAGCGCTGCTTCCAGCCAGGCGAGCGACGCGGGGAGGCGCGCATCGGTCATGCCGCGCACGATGCCTTCGGCGAAATACAGCAGCACGAGCATCGACGCCCATTGCAGCGTGTAGAGATTTTTGCGCGCGACGCCCGGCAGCGCGCACGCGAGCGGCAGCGCCTTCAGCGCGAGCGCCCATGCGCCCGGACGCAGCGGCGCGAGCCAGAGCTCCCAGACGAGCGCGAGCACGACGAGCGCCACGAGGCTCGCAAGCGCGCCCGATGCGAGCGCGCCGTTGGGACGTGCTGTGGAGGTCGGCGTCGTCATGCGGAGCGGGCGCCGCGCACGAGATTCAGCGCGGTGCGTGCGAGCCGCGCGCCGAGCGCGATTGCGAGCGCCTTCTCGTCGGCGGAAATGCCGTGCCGCTGATTTTCGTCGCCGCCCGCGCGGGCGTGATGAGACGCGCCGTAGGGCGTGCCGCCGCTTTGCGTCGTGGTGAGCCGCGATTCGGTGTACGGGATGCCGACGATCATCATGCCGTGGTGCAGCAGCGGCAGCATCATCGAAAGAAGCGTGCTTTCCTGGCCGCCGTGCAGGCTGCCGGTGGACGTGAACACGCTGGCAGGCTTGCCCGAAAGCGCGCCGGACAGCCATTGCGGCGTGGTGCCGTCGAGGAAGTACTTGAGCGGCGCGGCCATGTTGCCGAAGCGCGTAGGCGAGCCGAGCGCGAGGCCGGCGCATTCTTCGAGATCGCGCAATTCGGCGTAGGGCGGTCCGTCGGCGGGAATGTCGGGCTGGGTCGCTTCGCAGACCGTGGAAACCGGCGGCACGGTTCGCACACGCGACTGCATGCCGGCCACGCTATCGACGCCCTGGGCGATTGCGAGTGCGAGCTCGCGCGTCGCGCCGTGGCGGCTGTAGTAAAGCACGAGGATGTCGTTCATAAGGCTTTTTTAGTGAACGGCTATTATAGGTATTGGGTGATTTTCGTGGCGAGAAGCGGCTTTGCACGCGGGACGCCATGACGGGAGAACGCGTTTGCAGCACGTTTTTATCGATCTCGCGGCGGTCAGGCGTCTCGCCAGTTTTGTCGCGCGGCGCATCGGCGAAGACCGCGTCGCGCAAGTGGCGGGCAGCCTCACGTTCACGAGCGTGTTGTCGCTCGTGCCACTCGCCACGGTCGCGTTCGCGCTCTTCACCGCGTTCCCGATCTTTGGCTCCTTCCAGGCGTCGCTTCAGGACTTCCTCGCGGTGCACCTGATGCCGCCGCAGATCAACGATCAGATCTTCAAGTATCTGAACCAGTTCGCGTCGAAGGCGAAGGGGCTGACGACCGTCGGCATGATCATCCTGTTCGTGACCTCCGTCATGACGATGATGACGGTCGAGTCCGCGTTCAACGTGATCTGGCGCGTGAAGAAGGCGCGCCCGATCGCGCAGCGCGTGCTCGTCTACTGGTCGATCATCACGCTCGGGCCGATTCTCTTCGGCTGCAGCCTGTCGATCTCCTCGTACGTGTTCGCGCATTCGGTCGCGTTCGCGGGCTCGCACAACCTGATGCCGCCGATTGTCGAATGGGCGCTCACAGGCGTCTCGCTGCCGCTCACGGCGCTCGCCTTCACGTTCATCTACGTCTATATGCCGAACTGCAAGGTCGAATGGCGCGATGCGATCGTCGGCGGGCTGATCGCGGCCGTCGCGTTCGAACTCGGCAAGCGCGGCTTCGGCTATTACGTACGGCGCATTCCGACCTACACCGCCGTCTACGGCGCGTTCGCGGCGCTGCCGGTCTTTCTGCTGTGGGTGTATCTGTGCTGGATGTTCGCGCTCATCGGCGCGATGGTCACATCCGCGCTGCCTGCGATTCGCACGGGGCAATATCATCGGCGCGATTTTCCGGGCAGCGATCTGCTCGATGCACTCGAGATCCTCGCGCGGCTCGTCGAGGCGCGGGACGAGGGCAAGCCCGGCTACACGTCCTTGCAGCTTTCGACCCTGGCGCGCTGCGATCTCGATACGTCGACGAGGCTGATCGCGCGGCTCGACGCGCTCGGCTGGATCGGCAGGCTGGAGGATTCGCGCATGCCGCGTTATGTGCTGATCGCCAATCCGAATCAGATCACGGTGACGATGCTCTTCGAGCAGTTCGTGATCGATCGCGCGGAACTCGAATATCAACTGAAGCTGGATGCGGCGCAGGTCGACTGCGGCGCGCTGATGAACGCGCTGGATAACGAGAAGCTGGAAATCACGCTCGGCTCGCTGATCGCGGCACGCGCGTCTGCGCTGACGAGCGCGCGTCTGCGCGAGGTGCCGCGCTCGTCGATGCCGGAGCAGCCGGCCTGAGCCTTCGTTCGACGCATATCAAAGCGAGATTCTGCCGACGCAGATGTCCTTGAACATCACCCAGTCGCCCATCAGGCTGTAGATCGGGTGGCGAAACGTCGCGGGGCGGTTCTTCTCGAAAAAGAAATGGCCGATCCACGCGAAGCCGTAACCGCAGACGACGGCCGCGGGCAGCCAGAGCCAGTCGCCGGTTGCGATCGCCATCGCGAGGCAGCCGATCACGCCCAGCGATCCGATGAAGTGCAGCCTGCGCGACACCAGGTTGCGATGCTCTTCGAGGTAATAGGGATAAAACTCGGCGAAATTCGCGAAATGTTCACCATGTGCGGTGTGCGCCATGACGGCCTCCCTGATGATGCGTGCCGGTGTCTGAAGATTAGCCAGCAAGAATCATTCTGCGACTGCCAGTCGCGCCATGCAAGCAGCCACGGCGGGCTTGCGCGGCCCGCCGCACGCGCGTTTTCAGGCCGACGGCGCTTTCGCGCTGGCGCACGCGAGCGCGAAAGCGAACAGCGCATCGAGCGTCGCGTCGGGCTGCTCGGTCATGATCGCGTGGCCCGCATCGAGTTCCACGGTCTTCAAGGACGCGCCGGCTTTCCTGAAGGCATCGACGAGCGGACGGGCAGCGCGCGGCGGCGTCATCAGGTCGCGCTTGCCGCTCACGATGCACACCGGGCAACGCACGGCGGCCGCGCGTTCGAGCGCGTCGGCGTAGGTGTTGCAGGCGCTGAAATCGGTGTGAAAAAGCAGCGCTTCGCCGCGCAGGCTCACGCGTTCCATGAGCCGCTGATTCACGCCTTGCAGCCAGAAGCCCGGCGCGGGACTCGACGGCTTCGCGGCGATCGTCGAATGCGACCATTGGTTGACCATCGCGATGGCTTCGGGCTCGTGCTCGCGTGCGGCGTCGAGCAGCGTATCGGAGACGGCCATCGGCGCGGCCGTCGCGAGCAGGGCGAGACCCGCCGCGCGGTCGGGATAGCGGCCAGCGGCATCGAGTGCGATCAGCGAGCCCATGCTGTGGCCGACGAAGAGCGCTTGCTGCACGCCGGCCGCGTCGAGCACGGCGATGACCCAGTCGGCGAACTCGCCGATGGTCGAAAGCGCGGGACCGACGCTTCTTCCGTGACTCGGCAGATCGAGCGCCAGCACGCCGAAACCGTGATGCGCGAAATAGCGCGTCTGCAAGGCCCAGACGCTGTGTTCGTGTTCCGCGCCGTGAATGAACACGACGGCGGGGCGCGTCGCGTCGAAAGGCTTGCCGCCGGTGTAGGCATAGGCCGCGCGGCCGTGGACGTCGAGGATCATGCGCGGCTCCCGAGCGGCGCGGCGGCGCTCGCGTCCGGAGCGCTTTCTGCCGCTTTCTGCGCGGCTTTCAGCGCGCGCTTGAGATCGTCGATGAGATCGTCGGGATCTTCCAGTCCGATCGACAGACGGATGCGCCCCGGCCCGATGCCCGCAGCTTCGAGCGCGGCGGCATCCATGCGGAAGTGCGTCGTCGATGCGGGATGAATCACGAGCGAGCGCGCATCGCCGACGTTCGCGAGATGTGAAAACAGCGTGAGCGTTTCGATGAACTTGCGCGCCGCCGGCACGCCGCCCTTCAGATCGAAGCTGAAGACCGCGCCGGCGCCGCGCGGCAAGAGACGTCCGGCGAGCGCGTGATCGCGATGCGTCGGCAGTTCGGGATAGGCCACGCCTTCCACTGCCGGCGAACTCAGCAGGAACTCGATCACCTTGCGCGTGTTCGCGACATGCCGATCCATGCGTAGCGGCAAGGTTTCGATGCCTTGCAGCAGTTGCCACGCCGCCTGCGGATGCAGACACGCGCCGAAATCGCGCAAGCCTTCGCGCCGCGCGCGCAACAGGAACGGCGCGACGGTGCTCTCTTCGGCGAACACCATGCCGTGAAAGCCGTCGTAAGGCTCGGTGAACTCGGGGAAGCGTCCGCTCGCGGTGAAATCGAACGTGCCGCCGTCGACGAGCACGCCGCCGATCGTCGTCCCATGTCCGCCGAGAAACTTGGTCGCGGAGTGATAGACGAGATCCGCGCCGTGCTCGAACGGACGCAGCAGATACGGCGTCGTGAACGTGGAATCGACGAGCAGCGGCACGGCGTGCTCGTGCGCAATTTCCGCGACGCCTGCAATGTCGAGCACGTCGAGCCCCGGATTGCCGAGCGTTTCGCCGAAGAAAAGCCGCGTGTTCGGCCGTGCCGCCGCGCGCCATGCATCGAGATCGTGCGGCTTCACGAATGTCGTCTCGATGCCGAAGCGCCGCAGCGTGTAATGCAGCAGATTGTGCGAGCCGCCGTAGAGCGCGCTGGACGCGACGATGTGCGAGCCCGCGCCCATCAGCGTCGCGATCGCGAGATGCAGCGCGGCCTGGCCGCTCGCCGTGCCGATGGCGCCGACGCCGCCTTCGAGCGCCGCGACGCGCTCCTCGAACACCGCGACGGTCGGATTCGAGATGCGCGAGTACACGTGCCCCGAGCGCTCCATATTGAAGAGCGCGGCGGCGTGATCGCTGTCGCGAAAGGTGAACGACGTCGTCTGATAAATCGGCGTCGCGCGCGCGCCGGTGACGGGATCGGGCGCGGCGCCCGCGTGCAGCGCGAGCGTGTCGAAACGGTTGGCTGGCATCATAGGCGGCCGGCGCGCGAGACGGCCGGCGTGCGGCGAAAATGAGGGTCAATCATCCTAACATCGGATGCGCGCGCCCAAACCTAGGGCGAACGCGCGGCCTTCGATCGCGCAAAGCCTTGTCCGTTCGGCCAATGCGGGCGAACCGTCGTCCCGTTCGCTTTCCTTTTGCGGGCCTTTCCGATAGCATCGGCCTATGGTTTCATCATCGTTCGGCCAATCGAACAGGCATTTCGCTAGGAGACAGTCATGCGAGTCAGCGACATTCTGAAAGTTAAGGGCAACACGCTGTTCACCGTGACACCGGACACGCCGCTCTCCGACGCAATCGACACGATGGCCGCGCACGATATCGGCTCGCTCGTCGTCATGGAGTACGGCGATCTGGTCGGCATGCTGACTTTCCGCGAAATCATCCTGACGTTGCACAACAATGGCGGCTCGGTCGGCGCGACGACCATCCGCAAGGTCATGGACGACCATCCGCTCACCTGCACGCCCGAAACGGACGTAAACGAAGTGCGCCGCATGATGCTCGAACATCACGTGCGCTATCTGCCGGTCATGGAAAAGCGTCAGTTGATGGGCGTCATCTCGTTTTATGACGTCGCCAAGGCGGTCGTCGAAGAGCAGGGCTTCGAAAATCGCATGCTGAAGGCGTATATCCGCGACTGGCCGGAGCAGCAGGAAGAAGCACGCTGAGCATGTCGATGTCGCGAGGCGTCGCGCTTCGCGTGCATCGGACCCACCGAAGCGCGCCCTCATGGCGCGCTTTTTTACGTCTGGCCCAAGTGGGAGGGTTAGCATTTCGCCCGGTTTCCCTTCCATTCGGATTCGACCGCGGACATTGCGCGATCAACGCCGAACTCAACTATTGCGCAAGACATGAGTGACAAACCGCTGCGCGCCTCGCCGCGCGCTTCCCGACGTTCCCAAGCCGAAGGCGACGGCCAGTTTCGCCTGTTGCGCGAGCGCCGTTTCGCGCCGTTCTTCTGGACGCAGTTCCTCGGCGCAATGAACGACAACGTCTTCAAGGTCGGCTTCACGTCGCTCGTGACGTTTCAGGCCGCGCGCTTCTCCGGCGTCGATCCGAAGACCGCCGCGTTTCTCATTTCCGCGATTTTCATCGTGCCGTTCTTGCTGTTCTCCGCGACGTCCGGCCAGATCGCCGACAAGTACGACAAGGCCGTGCTCGCGCGGCTCGTGAAGAGCTTCGAGATCGTCGTGATGCTGATCGGCGGCGCGGGTTTTCTGCTGCACAGCGCGCCGCTGCTTTACGCGTGCACGTTTTTGATGGGCGTGCATTCGACCGTCTTCGGCCCCGTGAAATACGCGTATCTGCCGCAGCATCTCGATTCGCATGAACTCGTCGGCGGCAACGGACTCGTCGAGATGGGCACCTTCGTCGCGATCCTGATCGGCACGATCATCGGCGGGGCGGCGGCGGGCGCGTCGGAACACGGCGCGATGCTCCTCGCGATCGCGTGCATCGCGTTCGCGATCGTCGGGCGCGTAGCGTCGGCGTTCGTGCCGAAGTCGGACGCATCGCAGCCGGACTTGCGCATCAACTGGAATCCGGTCTCGGAGACATGGCGCAATCTGAAGCTCGCGAAGCAGGACCGCACGGTGTTTCTGAGCCTGCTCGGCATTTCGTGGCTGTGGTTCGTCGGCGCAACCTTTCTCACATCGTTCTTCAATTTCGCGAAGGACGTGCTTTCCGCCGATCCCGACGTCGTGACCATCCTTCTCGCGACGTTTTCCATCGGCATCGGCACGGGATCGCTACTGTGCGAGCGGCTTTCGAAGCGGCGCGTCGAGATCGGGCTCGTGCCGCTCGGCTCGATCGGCATCAGCGTGTTCGCGATCGATTTGTTCTTCGCGAGCCATCGCATCGCGCCGGCCGGGCATCTGCTCAACGTCGGCGAATTCCTGATGACGCTGCCGCACTGGCGCATTCTCGCGGACCTCTTTCTGCTCGCCATGTTCGGCGGCTTCTACAGCGTGCCGCTCTACGCGCTGATCCAGGCGCGCAGTCAGCCGACTCATCGCGCGCGCATCATCGCGGCGAACAACATCCTCAATTCGTTTTTCATGATCGTGTCGGCGCTGATGGCGCTCGCGCTTACGTCGTTGGGCGTCGGCATTCCGGGACTCTTTCTGACGACCGCGCTGCTCAATGTCGTCGTCGCGGTCTATATCTATTCGCTGGTGCCGGAGTTCTTGCTGCGCTTCATCGCGTGGATTCTGGTGCACACGTTCTATCGGATCCGTCTCGTCGACGCCGAGCGCATCCCGGCGCATGGCGCGGCCGTGCTCGTGTGCAATCACGTGAGCTTCGTCGATGCGGTCGTCATCATGGCCGAAAGTCCGCGGCCGATTCGCTTCGTGATGGATCACCGCATCTTTCGCACGCCGTTCGTCGGCTGGATGTTCCGGCATGTGAAGGCGATTCCGATCGCGCCCGCACACGAAGACGCCGACATGCTCGAACGCGCGTACGCCGCCTGCACGCGGGCTTTGGATGACGGCGATCTCGTCTGCATCTTTCCCGAAGGCAAGCTGACGCGCACGGGGGATATCAATCCCTTCCGGCACGGCATCTCGGAGATTCTGCGGCGCCATCCGGCGCCCGTCGTGCCGATGGCGCTGCGCGGTCTGTGGGGCAGCGTGTTCTCGCGCCACGAAGATGCGCAATGGCCGCGTCCGATCCAGCGTGGGGCGATGACGCGGCTGACGCTCGCGGTCGGCGAACCGATCGCGCCAGAGGACGCGACGCCCGCGCATCTGCAGGAAGCCGTGTCGGTCTTGCGCGGCGCGCGGCGGTAGACGGCGCTGGCATAATACCGGTTTCCCCGACACTTTTTTTCAGGTCGACGCTCATGTCCGGCAATACCCTTGGCACGCTCTTCACCGTCACGAATTTCGGCGAGTCGCACGGTCCGGCGATCGGCTGCGTGATCGATGGTTGCCCGCCGGGCATGGCGCTCAGCGAAGCCGATATTCAGATCGAACTCGACCGGCGCCGCCCCGGCACGTCGCGTCACGTGACGCAGCGGCAGGAAGCGGATCAGGTCGAGATTCTTTCCGGCGTCTTCGAGGGCGTGACGACCGGCACGCCGATCGCGCTCCTGATCCGCAATACCGATCAGCGCAGCAAGGACTACGGCAACATCGCGCAGACCTTCCGTCCCGGTCACGCGGACTACACCTATTGGCAGAAGTACGGCGTGCGCGACTATCGCGGCGGTGGCCGGTCATCGGCGCGGCTGACCGCGCCGACCGTCGCCGCCGGCGCGGTTGCGAAGAAGTGGTTGCGTGAGAAGTTCGGTCTCGAAACGCACGGCCGCATGAGCGCGCTCGGGGAAATCGACATTCCGTTCGTCGACTGGCGCCACGTGCCCGAGAATCCGTTTTTCTCGGCGAACGAAGCAATCGTGCCGCAGCTCGAGGAATACATGGACAACCTGCGTCGCGACGGCGATTCGGTCGGTGCGCGCATCGAAGTCGTCGCGACGGGCGTGCCGGTCGGTCTCGGCGAGCCGCTTTACGATCGCCTGGACGCCGATATCGCCCACGCGATGATGGGCCTGAACGCCGTGAAGGCCGTCGAGATCGGCGCGGGCTTCGCGAGCGTCGCGCAACGCGGCTCGCAGCACGGCGACGAAATGACGCCCGAAGGCTTCGCGACGAACAATGCGGGCGGCATCCTCGGCGGCATTTCGAGCGGGCAGGACATCACGGTGTCGATCGCCATCAAGCCGACGTCGAGCATCCGCACGCCGCGTCAGTCGATCGACAAGGACGGCGCCAGTGCAACGGTCGAGACCTTCGGCCGTCACGATCCGTGCGTCGGCATCCGCGCGACGCCGATCGCCGAAGCGCTGCTCGCGCTGGTGCTGATGGATCACGCGCTGCGGCATCGTGCGCAATGCGGCGATGTGGTCGTCGGAACGCCGAAGATCGCGGCTCAAGCGCCGTCGAATTAAAAGAAAAGGGCGCCGATTTGGCGCCCTTTGTCGTTTCAGACCTCACATGTTCGGATAGTTCGGCCCGCCGCCGCCTTCCGGCGTAACCCAGACGATGTTCTGCGTCGGATCCTTGATGTCGCAGGTCTTGCAATGCACGCAGTTCTGCGCGTTGATCTGCAGGCGCTCGTTGCCGTCGTCCGACTTGACGAACTCGTACACGGCGGCGGGGCAGTAGCGGCTTTCAGGACCGGCATACGTGCGCAGGTTCACGTTGACCGGCACGCTCGGATCCTTGAGCGTCAGATGCGGGGGCTGATTCTCTTCGTGGTTCGTGTTCGAGATGAACACCGACGAGAGACGGTCGAACGTGAGCTTGCCGTCCGGCTTCGGATAGACGATCGGCTTGCATTGCGACGCCGGCTTCAGCATCTCGTGATCCCAGTGCTGATGATGCAGCGTCCACGGCACGTTGCCGCCCATCACCTTTTGCTCCAGACCGACCATGAACGTGCCGAGGTACAGACCCTTGCTCATCCACTGCTTGAAGTTGCGCGCGCGGTAGAGTTCGGTCTTGAGCCACGAACTGTCGAACGCTTCGGGATAGGCCGTGAGTTCGTCGTTCTGGCGTCCCGCCTGAACGGCTTCGAACGCGGCTTCGGCGGCCATCTTGCCGGACTTGATCGCCGCGTGGCTGCCCTTGATGCGCGATGCGTTGAGGAAACCGGCGTCGTCGCCCGCGAGCGCGCCGCCCGGAAACGCGAGCTTCGGCAGCGACATCAGGCCGCCGGCGGTGATCGCGCGCGCGCCGTAGGAAATGCGCTTGCCGCCTTCGAGGAACGCGCGGATCGACGGATGCGTCTTGTAGCGCTGGAATTCCTCGAATGGCGACAGATACGGATTCGAATACCCGAGCCCGACGACGAAGCCGACCACCACCTGATTGTTGTCCATGTGGTAGAGGAACGAACCGCCGTAGGTGTCGGGTTCCAGCGGCCAGCCGGCCGTGTGGATCACGAGACCGGGCTTGTGCTTGACCGGGTCGATTTCCCACAATTCCTTGATGCCGATGCCGTACACCTGCGGATCGGCATTCTTGTTGAGCTTGAATTTCTCGATGAGCTGACGGCCCAGATGCCCGCGCGCGCCTTCGCAGAAAAGCGTGTATTTCGCGTGCAGTTCCATGCCGAGCTGAAAATTCTCCGTCGGCTCGCCGTCCTTGCCGACACCCATGTTGCCGGTGACGACGCCGCGCACCGAACCGTCGTCCGCATACAAGACTTCGGCGGCCGGGAAGCCCGGGAAGATCTCGACTCCCACCGCCTCGGCCTGCTGGCCGAGCCAGCGCGTGACATTGGCGAGCGATATGACGTAATTGCCGTGATTCTTGAAATTGTCGGGGAGAAGCCAGTTCGGCACCTGCTTCGCGTCGTTTTGCGACAGGAACAGGAACCGGTCTTCGGTCACTTCGACGTCGAGCGGCGCGCCTTTTTCCTTCCAGTCGGGAATGAGCTCGGACAGGCCGCGCGGATCCATGACCGCGCCGGACAGGATGTGCGCGCCGATTTCGGAGCCTTTCTCCAGGACGCACACGCCGATTTCGACGCCTTTTTCTTCCGCCAGTTGCTTCAACCGGATGGCCGCCGACAAACCGGCTGGTCCGCCGCCGACGATCACGACGTCGTATTCCATCGATTCGCGGGGACCGTATTGCTCGATGAGGCTCGCCGGGGTCATCAATGCTCCTATGTGCCGTTAGAATGCCCTTTCGGGATCGCGTATTTTCAGGGAAGGTGAAGCGGGCCGCAACCAAAGCTCGCTAATTTAGCACGATCGTACTATTATTCACGACACCCGCGCTATCGGTGTTGACGCTTATTGCCCGCATCGGCGCGCCGCGTGCCTGCCCGGGCTGAGCCAACCATAAAAAGGGAAGCACAATGGGCCGTTCGATCAACCTGGAAGGCAAGGTCGCGCTGATTACCGGCGCGTCCAGCGGTTTGGGCAAGCGTTTCGCGCAAGTGCTGTCGCAGGCGGGCGCCAAAGTGGTGCTCGCCAGCCGGCGCACGGAGCGCCTGAAGGAGCTGCGCGCCGAAATCGAGGCGTCGGGCGGCGCCGCGCACGTCGTTTCGCTCGACGTCACCGATTACCAGAGCATCAAAGCGGCGATCGCGCATGCGGAGACCGAAGCGGGTACCATCGACATCCTCGTGAATAACTCGGGCGTGTCGACCACGCAAAAGCTGACGGAGGTCACGCCCGCGGACTACGAATTCGTGTTCGGCACGAACGTGCGCGGCGCGTTTTTCGTCGCGCAAGAGGTCGCCAAGCGCATGATCATGCGCGGCAACAGCAACAGCGCGGCCAAGCCGGCCTATCGCATCATCAACGTGGCGTCGGTGGCAGGCTTGCGGGTGTTTCCGCAGATCGGCCTCTACTCGATGAGCAAGGCCGCCGTCGTGCAGATGACAAAGGCGATGGCGCTCGAATGGGGCCGACACGGCATCAACGTCAACGCGATCTGCCCGGGTTATATCGATACCGAGATCAACCACCACCACTGGAAGACCGAGCAGGGGCAAAAGCTCATTTCGTTGCTGCCGCGCCGCCGCGTGGGCTCGCCAAACGATCTCGACGGTCTTTTGCTGCTGCTCGCCGCCGACGAATCGCAGTTCATGAACGGCTCGGTCATCTCGGCGGACGACGGTTTTTCGCTTTGAACTTTTTAGCGCACGCAATGACCACGCATAACGATTTCCACACCGTCTCCGAACTTTCCATGCCGATCCGCTGGGGCGACATGGACGCCTTCGGGCATGTCAATAACACCGTCTATTTCCGCTACATGGAGCAGGTGCGTATCTCGTGGTTCGAAGAGATCGGTCTCGTCGGCGGCAATGGCGACGGGCAAGGGCCGGTGATCGTAAACGCGTCGATGGAGTTTCTGAAGCAGCTTCAGTATCCCGGCGACGTGATCGGGCGCATGTCCGTCGGCAAGCCGGGGCGCAGCAGTCTCGATACGCGCTTCGAGCTGTATCGCGCCGATGAACCCGCCGCACTGTATGCGCGCGGCGCGGCGAAAATCGTCTGGATCGACTACGCGGCGGGCAAGTCCGTGCCGCTGCCGGACATGTTGCGGCAGATCATCGAGACCGCCGCGCCCGTCGCGCCGTAAAGCGCGCGGGTCAGGTGCCGAGCAGCCGTTGCAGCAGTTCGGTCGCATTGCCCGTGTCGTACTTTCTCATGAGCCGCGCGCGGTAGATATCAACCGTCCGAGGGCTGATATCGAGCACGCGGCCGATCTGCTTGCTCGTCTTGCCCGTCACGAGCTGCGCGGCGATCTCGCGCTCGCGCGGCGTCAATTCGATCGCGACCCGCCGCGTCGCGCTCAAGTCCTCGAATGTCCAGACGCCCGCCGCGTGAGGCGCGGTCCGGTCGAGCGCGCGGCCGGTGACGTGACACCAGAACAGTTCGCCGTTCTTGCGCTTCATGATGCGGTCGTCGCTGTACGTGCCTTCCTTGCTGATATGCGCGGCGATGCGCTCGCCGATGCGCGCGAACTCGTCCGGCGAGGGATACAGCACCTCGAACGACTTGCCGATGAGCGCCTCACGCGTGGAACCGAAGATCGCGCAAAGCTGCTCGTTGCAGTCTTCGATGGTGCGCTCGCGCGAAAGCACGAGCCCGACGGGCGCAAGTTGAAACGCGGTTTGATAATCCAGTGCACGCATGTGAGATCGGGCGCGCGGCGCCTTGCGTATCGCGGCGAAAAGCGCCGGGAACCAACGCGCGCGGGCAAAGACTTATGTATTTTTGCGTATTGTGCCGGATCATCGGCACAAAGTACGCTTGTGCCACGTCAAATGGCCGCGCGATGCGCTCGAACAGTGCATCGGCGGCATCAAAAAACCGATTTTCAGTTGGTTTCAACATGGAAGGGACACACAGATGAACAAGGTCTATCCCAGCGCGAAAGCCGCGCTCGAGGACATCGTCAAGGACGGGCAGACGTTCGCCGTCGGCGGTTTCGGGCTGTGCGGCATTCCCGAAGCGCTCATCGCCGCGCTGCGCGATACGGGCGTCAAGGGCATCACCTGCATCAGCAATAACGCGGGCGTCGACGGCTTTGGCCTCGGTCTCTTGCTCGAGACGCGCCAGATCAAGAAGATGATTTCGTCGTACGTCGGCGAAAACAAGGAGTTCGAGCGCCAATACCTCGCCGGCGAACTCGAGCTCGAATTCACGCCGCAGGGCACGCTCGCCGAGAAGCTGCGCGCGGGCGGCGCGGGCATTCCGGCGTTCTTCACGAACACGGGTTTCGGCACGGTGATCGCGGAAGGCAAGGAAACGCGCCAGTTCGGCGAGAACCATTACGTGCTCGAGCATTCGCTCACGGCCGACGTCGGTCTCGTCAAGGCATGGAAGGCCGATAAATCCGGCAACCTGATCTTCCGGCGCACCGCGCGCAACTTCAACCCGATGTGCGCGATGGCCGGCAAGATCACCGTGGCCGAAGTGGAAGAAATCGTCGAGACGGGCGAACTCGATCCGGACGCGATCCATCTGCCCGGCATCTACGTGCAGCGCCTCGTGCTGAATGCGCAGCCGGAAAAGCGCATCGAACAACGCATCGTCCGCGCGAAAGGAGAGTAATCATGGCTTGGACTCGTGACCAGATGGCCGCGCGCGCGGCGCAGGAACTGCAGGACGGCTTCTACGTGAACCTGGGAATCGGCTTGCCGACGCTCGTCGCCAATCACGTTCCGGACGGCATGGAAGTGTGGCTGCAGTCGGAAAACGGTCTGCTCGGCATCGGGCCGTCGCCGTATGAAGACGAAGTCGACGCCGATCTCATCAACGCCGGCAAGCAGACCGTGACGACGCTGCCGGGCTCGTCGATCTTTTCGTCGGCGGATTCGTTCGCGATGATCCGCGGCGGCCACATCAACCTGGCGATCCTCGGCGCAATGCAGATCAGCAAGAAGGGCGATCTGGCCAACTGGATGATCCCCGGCAAGATGATCAAGGGCATGGGCGGCGCGATGGACCTCGTCGCCGGCGTGAAGAAAGTCGTCGTGCTGATGGAACACGTCGCGAAGGGCGACCAGCACAAGATCCTCGAAGAGTGCTCGCTGCCGCTGACGGGCGTGGGCGTCGTGGATCGCATCATCACCGATCTCGGCGTGATCGACGTCACCGACAATGGCCTCAAGCTCGTCGAGCTGGCCGACGGCGTGACGGTCGAGGAAATTCAGAAGAAGACGGGCGCGCCGCTCGATGTCACGAGCGTGAAGTGATAGCGGCGTGACACGAACGCCGGTTCTCTCGGCGTGAGCGCGAACACGGGCGGGCGAAGCTTTCGGAGCTTCGCCCGCTTTGCTTTTGCGGGTTTCGCCCGCATCTGTGCACGCGGGAAGGGGTCGTCCGTTCGGGATAGGCCCGCTCGATCCGGTGAGATGCGCTTTACAATCGTTTCGACACTTCCACGAGGACCTCTCCATGACCGCATCCATCGTCGCCGAAGCCGTGCATTCCGATCTGAGCGAGCCGCGCCAGCGCTTCGTGCAATGCGCGAGCCCGGCGGGTCTGCATCGCATCGCCTATACGGAGTGGGGCGATCCGGCCAATCCGCGCGTGCTGCTGTGCGTGCACGGCCTGACGCGCTCGGGACGCGACTTCGACAAGCTCGCGCAAGCGTTCGCGCGGGACTATCGCGTGGTGTGTCCGGACGTGGTCGGGCGAGGACTGTCCGACTGGCTCGCGGATCCGCGTTACTACGGCGTGCCGCAGTATGTCGCGGACATGGTAACGCTGATCGCGCGGTTGAACGTCGAGACGGTGGACTGGTTCGGCACGTCGATGGGCGGTCTCATCGGCATGGCGCTCGGCGGCTTGCCGAACACGCCGATCCGAAAGATGCTGCTCAACGATGTCGGGCCGCATATCGAACCGGTCGCGCTGCAGCGTATCGGCGAGTATCTCGGCAAGCCGGCGCGTTTCGCATCGCTCGACGAAGGCGTGCGGCACGCGGCGGCGCTCGCGTCGTCGTTCGGGGCGCTGACCGACGAGGAGTGGGCGAGCATCAACACGCCGCTCCTGCACGAGCGCGACGGTGCGTGGGGCTTTCGCTACGACCCGGGCATCGCGACGCCGTTCACGTCGGCCACCGATGAGCAGAATGCGGCCGGCGAGGCGTTTCTTTGGCGCTCGCTCGCGTCGATCAGGACGCCGGTGCTCGTCGTGCGCGGCGAGAGCTCGGATTTGCTGTCGCGCGAGACGGTCGCGCAAATGGTCGAGAAAGGTCAGGCCGTGACGAGCGCCGAGATCCCGGGCGCGGGTCACGCGCCGGCGTTTCTTGTCGAAGATCAAATCGCCATCGCCAGGGGGTTCTTTCTCGGCGATGACGCGAGCGGGGCATAATATTGGGCTGAACATAAGGTGCTTGCGCGCCGCTTGCGCTTCTTTTCTCACCATCACCGATCAGGAACAAACAATGGCAGTCATTCGTCATCACGTCGGGCCGCGCCTTTCCGAAACCGCGATCCACAACGGCACGGTGTATCTCGCCGGCCAGATCGCCGAGGACACGGACCAGGACATCACCGGTCAGACGCGCGAAGTGCTCGGTCACATCGACCGCCTGCTCGAAGAGGCGAACAGCGACAAGTCGCACTTGCTGTCGGTGCAGATCTATATCTCGGACATGATCCACTTCCCCGGCATGAACGCCGTGTGGGACTCGTGGGTCGCGGAAGGCAACACGCCGCCCCGCGCCACCGTCGAGGCGAAGCTCGCCAATCCGGCGTGCCTCGTGGAAATCGTCGTGATCGCCGCACAGCGCAACTGAATCGAGTCGTCTGAAGTATTGGCATCGCCCGAATGACCGAGACCGCCGTCCCCACCGAAACGTTGCCCGAGCCGTCCATCGACGACGCGCTCGCGTTCGTGCGCGAGCACGCGAAGGACGCGCGCGTCTCGACGGGCGAACTGCTCGCGGACCACGCTGCCGGCACCGCGCGCATCATGCAGACGCTCAACGTCGATTCGCACGCGGTCGCCGCCGCGGCGCTCTTCGTGCTGGCGCCGCATCTCGACGATCCGGAGAAGGTGATCGCGGAGCGCTTCGGCCCGGAAGTGCAGCGGCTCGTCGGCGATGTGCGCAAGCTGTTGCGGCTTGGTTCGGTCAGCTCGCGCGCGACGCTCGCGGAACTGCCTGAAAACACGCGCGACGCGCAGGCCGCGCGCCGTGCGCAGGTCGAAGCGTTGCGCAAGATGTTGCTTGCGTTCGCGCAGGACATTCGCGTGGTGCTGATCCGGCTCGCCTCGCGCGTGCAGACGCTGCGCTACTACGCCGCGCACAAGATCGAACCGTCGCCCGACGTGCCGCGCGAGACGCTGGAGATTTACGCGCCGCTCGCCAACCGGCTCGGCATCTGGCAACTGAAGTGGGAACTCGAAGACCTGTCGTTTCGCTTCGAAGATCCGGTCACGTACAAACGCATCGCGAAGCTGCTCGACGAGAAGCGCGTCGAGCGCGAGACCTATGTGACCGAGGCCATCGCTCGTCTGCAGAAGGAACTGGAAACCGCGCACATCAAGGCGGACGTCAGCGGACGGCCGAAGCACATCTACAGCATTTGGAAGAAGATGCGCGGCAAGCAGCTGGATTTCGCCGAACTGAACGACGTGCGCGCATTTCGCGTGATCGTCGGCGACATCAAGGATTGCTACACCGTGCTCGGCATCGTGCACAACCTGTGGCAGCCGGTGCCGCGTGAGTTCGACGATTACATCTCGCGTCCCAAGCCCAACGGCTACAAGTCGCTGCATACGGTCGTGATCGGCGACGACGGGCGCGCATTCGAAGTCCAGATTCGCACGTACGAGATGCATCAGTTCGCCGAGTACGGCGTGGCCGCGCACTGGCGGTACAAGGAAGCGGGCGCGCGTGGCTATGCGGGGCAGGTGACCGCGAGCGAGAAATACGACGAGAAGATCGCATGGTTGCGTCAGCTTCTCGCGTGGAAGGACGACGTCGAAGGCGAGCATCCCGGCTGGCAGCATCTGCGTGACGCGACACTCGACGACGACCATATCTACGTGCTGACGCCGCAGGCGCGCGTGATCGCGTTGCCGCAAGGCGCGACAGCCGTCGATTTCGCATATCACCTGCACAGCGAGCTCGGACATCGTTGTCGGGGCGCTCGCGTCGATGGCGCGATGGTGCCGCTCAACACGCCGCTGCAAAACGGACAGACGGTCGAGATCGTCGCGGTGAAGGAGGGCGGTCCGTCGCGCGACTGGCTCAATCCGCAGCTCGGCTATCTGCATAGCGCCCGCGCGCGGCAGAAAGTGCGCTCGTGGTTCCTCGCGGCGGATGCGGCGGAGAACATCGCGGCCGGACGGAGCATCGTCGAGAAGACCTTGCAGCGCGAGGGAAAGACGTCGGTCAGTCTCGAACAACTCGCGGCCAAACTCGGCTTCAAGGCGCCCGAGGAGCTTTACGCACTCGTCGCGAAGGACGAGTTCAGTCTGCGCAACATCGAGCAGGCGCTCTCCGATGCGCCGCCGCCCGAGCCCGAACCCGAAGCGCCCGAGCAGTTCGAGAAGCGCAGCAGCGGGCAAAGCGTGGCGCACGGAGCGTCGACGGGCGTGCTCGTCGTCGGTGTCGATGCGCTGCTCACGCAACTCGCGCGTTGCTGCCGCCCGGCGCCACCCGATCCGATCGCGGGATTCGTCACGCGCGGCAAAGGCATGTCGGTGCACCGGACCGATTGCGAAACGTTCAAGCGCATGGCCGAGCGCTCGCCCGAACGCGTGCTGCACACGACTTGGTCCGCCGAGGTGATGAACGGGCGTGGCTCGTCCGTTTATCCGGTGGACCTTTCGGTTGAATCGGCGGATCGCCAGGGCTTGCTGCGCGACATCTCCGAAGTGTTCGCGCGCGAGAAGATCAACGTGATCGGCGTGAAGAGCCAGAGCCGCAGGAATGTCGCGTATATGCAGTTCACCGTGGAAGTGTCGAGTGCAGCGCAGATTCAACGCGCATGCACGCTGCTCGGCGAAGTGCAGGGCGTGATTCGCGCTTCGCGTCGCGCGTAGCATTTAGAAGGGATTGAACGGATTGGCGAATATTTTCGATTTTTCTGGAGATAAGCACTTGCCAACATCTGAAACACTCCATATAATCTCACTTCTTTCAGGCTCGTAGCTCAGCTGGTTAGAGCACCACCTTGACATGGTGGGGGTCGTTGGTTCGAGTCCAATCGAGCCTACCAACGAAAACGAAATTCAGCGGACTTCGGTTCGCGGGGTTTCAAACCGCAAGAAGCGCGCAGCGCAAAAGGCGAAAAAACATGGCACGTCGAACGTTGACCGAAACAACTTCGGAGCGACGCTAGTCGAGGACCATATTCGCCTTCTGCCAAATTGTTTCGCGGTATGTGTGAAAAGTGAATGCGGCCCCTCGATAGCGGGGCCGCATTTTTTTTGTCTTGCGATTTTCAAAACGAAATCGCGTGGCAATGCTTAATCGAATCGCCCGGCATGTGCCGGCGTCTTGGAGAACGATATGGTTTCGGTACGTTTGCCTGATGGGTCGGTCCGACAATACGACCACCCGGTGACCGTCGCGGAAGTTGCGGCATCGATCGGCGCGGGCCTCGCCAAGGCGGCGCTCGCCGGCAAGCTCAACGGCGAACTCGTCGACACCTCGTTTCTGATCGACAAGGATTCGTCGCTCGCGATCGTCACCGACAAAGACCCGGAAGGCGTCGATGTCGTGCGTCACTCGACCGCGCACTTGCTGGCCTATGCCGTGAAGGATCTGTTCCCCGAGGCGCAAGTAACCATCGGGCCGGTCATCGACAACGGCTTCTACTACGATTTCTCGTACAGCCGTCCGTTCACGCCCGAAGATCTCGAAAAGATCGAGAAGCGCATGCAGGAGCTCGCGAAGAAGGACGAGCCGGTGTCGCGCCGCGTCGTCTCGCGCAACGAGGCCGTCGAGTACTTCAAGAGCATCGGCGAGGCGTACAAGGCCGAGATCATCGAATCGATTCCGGAAAGCGACGAGATCCGGCTTTACGCGCACGGCAATTTCATCGACCTGTGCCGAGGCCCGCACGTGCCGTCCACCGGCAAGCTCAAGGTTTTCAAGCTGATGAAAGTCGCGGGCGCGTACTGGCGCGGCGATTCGAAGAACGAGCAACTGCAGCGCATCTACGGCACCGCGTGGACCAAGAAGGAAGACCAGGAGCAGTACCTCCACATGCTGGAAGAAGCCGAGAAGCGCGATCACCGAAAGCTCGGCAAGCAGCTCGACCTGTTCCATCTGCAGGACGAAGCGCCGGGCATGGTGTTCTGGCATCCGAAGGGCTGGTCGCTATGGCAGCAGGTCGAGCAGTACATGCGTCGCCGCGTGAACGAAGCCGGCTATCTCGAAATCAAGACTCCCATGGTGATGGACCGTTCGCTGTGGGAAGCATCGGGGCACTGGCAGAACTATCGTGAAAACATGTTCACGACCGAGTCGGAAAAGCGCGACTACGCGATCAAGCCGATGAACTGCCCGGGCCACGTCCAGGTGTTCAATCACGGCTTGCGCTCGTACCGCGACTTGCCGCTGCGTTACGCGGAGTTCGGTTCGTGCCATCGCAACGAGCCGTCGGGCGCGCTGCACGGTCTGATGCGCGTGCGGGGCTTCGTTCAGGACGATGCACATATCTTCTGTACCGAAGATCAGTTCATCGCGGAATCGATCGCGTTCAACACGCTCGCGATGAGCGTGTATAAGGATTTCGGCTTCGATCACATCGACATCAAGCTGTCGCTGCGTCCGGAACAGCGCGCCGGCACCGATGAAACCTGGGATCGCGCGGAGCAGGGCCTGCGCGAAGCGCTGACCGCGTGCGGCCTTCAGTGGGAAGAGCTCGCGGGCGAGGGCGCGTTTTACGGTCCGAAGATCGAGTATCACATCAAGGATGCGCTCGGCCGCTCGTGGCAATGCGGCACGCTGCAGCTCGACATGGTGCTGCCGGAGCGTCTCGGCGCGGAGTACGTGGCGGAAGACAACAGCCGCCGCCGTCCGGTGATGCTTCATCGCGCAATCGTCGGATCAATGGAGCGTTTCCTCGGCATTCTGATCGAGCATCATGCCGGCGCAATGCCGCCGTGGCTCGCGCCGATCCAGGCCGTTGTGCTGAATATTGCTGAAAGTCAGGCCGAATATGCCGGAAATCTGGCTCAATCGTTGCAAAAACAAGGGCTTAGAGTAGAGTCCGATTTGCGCAATGAGAAGATTAGCTATAAAATACGCGAGCACACGCTGCAAAAGGTGCCGTATTTGCTGGTCGTCGGCGACAAGGAGCGTGATGCACAAACCGTAGCCGTGCGTGCTCGTGGCGGTGTCGATCTGGGCGTGATGCCGGTCGACGCATTCCTCGAACGTCTGCAGCAGGAAGTGCGGGCGTTCAAGTAAGTCACTCGCAGCGCGGCTTGTTTTTTCATTTTTAGAGGAAACGTAACATCGCTACTGATAAGTCGTCACATCGCATCAACGGTGAGATTACCGCGCCGGAAGTGCGTTTGGTCGGAGTGGACAACGAGCCGCTCGGAATCGTGAAACTGGCCGAGGCGTTCCGTCAATCGGAGCAACTCGACGTGGATCTCGTCGAAATCGCGCCGCAGGCTTCGCCGCCTGTCTGCCGTTTGATGGATTACGGCAAGTTCAAGTATTCGGAAGCGAAGAAGCAGCACGAAGCGAAGTTGAAGCAGAAGATCGTGCAGGTGAAGGAAGTCAAATTCCGCCCCGGCACGGATGACGGTGACTACAACGTCAAGCTGCGCAACCTCACGCGCTTCCTCGAAGACGGCGACAAGACGAAAATCACGTTGCGTTTCCGCGGTCGCGAAATGGCGCACCAGGAAATCGGCATGCGTATGCTCGAGCGCCTGAAGTCCGATCTGGACGAATATGGCCAGGTCGAGCAGATGCCGAAGATGGAAGGGCGTCAGATGATCATGGTGCTTGCCCCGAAGAAGAAGGGCAAGTAACCGAACAGCAGTAGGGCGATGGATCGCGCGCCGTCGAAAGGCGGTCGGCGCGGCATTGCCGGCGGTTTCAGGCCGGCGTCATTTCGGTGACGCCGGTTATGAAAAGCGGCGGTTCTTCACCGAACCGTTCGCACACAAGTGGAGCGTGGGTTTCGAAGGGCGGGAAGGGGTTCGCGGGCAGTATCGGCGGATCATCCGCACACCCATGACCATCTAATAAACTGGAGTTGTTTCATGCCGAAGATGAAGACCAAGAAGAGTGCTGCAAAGCGCTTCGTGGTGCGTCCGGGCGGTACCGTCAAGCGCGGTCAGGCTTTCAAGCGCCACATTCTTACCAAGAAAACCACCAAGAACAAACGCCATCTGCGTGGCGCCACGGCCGTTCATGATTCCGATCTGAACTCCGTCCGCGCAATGCTGCCGTTCGCCTAACCTCATCTAACTTAAGGAGAGCAACATGCCTCGAGTAAAACGTGGGGTTACCGCACGGGCCCGTCACAAGAAGATCATCCGTCTGGCCAAGGGTTACCGCGGCCGTCGCAATAACGTCTATCGCATCGCCAAGCAGGCGGTCATGCGCGCAGGCCAATACGCCTACCGCGATCGCCGCAACAAGAAGCGTGTGTTCCGCGCACTGTGGATCACGCGTATCAACGCGGCGGTGCGTCAGCACGACATGACCTACAGCGTGTTCATCAACGGCCTGAAGAAGGCTTCGATCGAACTCGACCGCAAGGTTCTGGCTGACATGGCTGTGTTCGACAAGGCTGCTTTTGCTGCGATCGTGAAGCAGGTGAAAGCCGCCGTTGCAGCCTAATTGCGAAATTAGTACTGCGTGGTTCGCCTCCTCGTCGCCGCATCGTAGAAATACGTTGACGGCGGCGCGAAGGCAGAAAACGGGGCTCTCACCGAGCCCCGTTTTTGTTGGTCGGACGGTTTTGCGCATCTCATGCCCATCGTGGAGCGTGGATGAGCAAAACCGAACCTCAGATTGAATTTCGACGCTAAAAGATGGGATCAATGGATCTGGACCAGATTGTCGCCAACGCGAAAAGCGCCTTTGAACACGCCGCCGATACCACCACGCTCGAAAACGAGAAGGCACGGTTCCTCGGCAAGTCCGGCGCGCTGACCGAATTGCTGAAGGGATTGGGCAAGCTCGATCCGGAAGCGAAGAAGACAGAAGGCGCGCGCATCAATCAGGCAAAGCAGCAGGTTGAAGCCGCGCTGAACGCGCGCCGTCAGGCGCTGGCCGACGCGCTGCTGAATCAGCGTCTCGCGTCGGAAGCCATCGACGTCACGCTACCGGGACGCGGCGCGGGTGCGGGCACGCTGCATCCGGTGATGCGTACGTGGGAGCGCGTCGAACAAATCTTCCGCACGATCGGTTTCGATGTCGCCGACGGTCCGGAAATCGAGACCGACTGGTACAACTTCACGGCGCTGAACAGCCCGGAGAACCATCCGGCGCGCTCGATGCAGGACACGTTCTACGTCGACGGCAAGGACGCGGATGGCCGTCCGCTTTTGCTTCGCACGCATACGAGCCCGATGCAGGTGCGCTACGCGCGCATGAACAAGCCGCCGATCAAGGTGATCGTGCCGGGCCGGACGTATCGCGTGGACAGCGACGCCACTCATTCGCCGATGTTCAACCAGGTCGAAGGCCTGTGGATCGAAGAGAACATCAGCTTTGCGGATCTGAAGGGCGTCTACACCGATTTTCTGAAGAAGTTCTTCGAGCGCGACGACATTCTCGTGCGCTTCCGTCCGTCGTATTTTCCGTTCACGGAGCCGTCCGCCGAGATCGACATGATGTTCGAACACGGCAAGAACGCGGGCAAATGGCTGGAAATCTCAGGCTCGGGGCAGGTGCATCCGACCGTCATCCGCAACATGGGCCTCGATCCGGAGCGCTATATCGGCTTCGCGTTCGGCAGCGGCCTCGAGCGCCTGACGATGCTGCGCTACGGCGTGCAGGATCTGCGTCTGTTCTTCGAGAACGATCTGCGTTTCCTGCGTCAGTTCGCGTAAAGCACTTAGCGCCCGCGGCGATCGCTTCTCGATAAGCGGCGATCGTGAGACTCCAAACATTTCGAACGTAGACACACATGCAATTCCCAGAATCCTGGCTCCGCAGTTTCGTCGATCCCAAGCTCTCCACCGACGAACTCGCGCACGCGCTGACGATGGCCGGCCTCGAAGTCGAAGACCTGCGCCCGGTCGCGCCGCCGACCACGAAGATCGTCGTGGGCCAAGTGCTCGAAGTCGCCAAGCATCCGAACGCCGACAAGCTCAACGTCTGTCAGGTCGATGCGGGCACGGGCGAGACGCTCAATATCGTGTGCGGCGCGCCGAACGTGTCGCCGGGCATCAAGGTGCCGGTCGCGCTGATCGGCGCCGTGCTGCCGCCGGCCGAAGCGGGCGGCGAGCCTTTCGCGATCAAGCCGACGAAGCTGCGCGGCGTCGACAGTCAAGGCATGCTGTGCTCCGCACGTGAGCTCAAGCTGTCGGAAGATCACAGCGGTCTCTTGATCCTGCCGACCGATGCGAAGGTCGGCCAGGACATCCGCGAGGCGCTCAATCTCGACGACACCGTCTTCGAAATCAAGCTCACGCCGAACAAGGCAGACTGCCTGTCGGTGTTCGGCGTTGCGCGCGAGACGGCAGCGATCACCGGCGCGCCGCTCAAGCAACCGGACATGCCGGCCGTCGAAACGAAGCTCGACGAAAAGCTGCCGGTCAAGGTGCTCGCGCCCGATCTGTGCGGGCGCTTCTCGGGCCGCGTGATTCGCGGCGTGAACGCCCGCGCGAAGACGCCGCAATGGATGGTCGAGCGTCTGGAACGTGCGGGCCAGCGCAGCATCTCCGCGCTCGTCGACATCTCCAATTACGTGATGCTCGAACTCGGCCGTCCGACGCACGTGTTCGATCTCGATAAGATTCACGGCGCGATCGAAGTGCGCTGGGGCAAGAAGGGCGAGTCGCTGAAGCTCCTGAACGGCAACACCGTCGAGCTCGATGAAACCGTCGGCGTGATCGCCGACGATCGCCACGTCGAAAGTCTCGCGGGCATCATGGGCGGCGACAGCACGGCCGTCTCGCTCGACACCACCAACATCTATCTCGAAGCCGCGTTCTGGTGGCCGGACGCGATCCGCGGCCGCGCGCGCAAGTACAACTTCTCGACCGATGCGGCGCATCGCTTCGAGCGCGGCGTCGATTATTCGACGACCGTCGAGCATATCGAACGCATCTCGCGCCTGATCCTCGACATCTGCGGCGGCGAAGCGGGTCCGGTCGACGATCAGATCGTCAACGTGCCGGATCGCAATCCGGTGTCGATGCGCGTGTCGCGCGCGCATCGGATCATCGGCGTAGAGATCGGCGCGGAAGAGATCGCGCAGATCTTCACGCGTCTGAACCTCGCGTTCGAGCGCGACGGCGACACCTTCAAGGTCACGCCGCCGCCGTATCGCTTCGATATCGAGATCGAGGAAGACCTGATCGAGGAAGTCGCGCGCATCTACGGTTTCGAGAAGATTCCGGCGCGCCCGCCGGTCGCGCGCAGCGAGATGCGCATCACGAACGAAACGAAGCGCTCGATCCATACGCTGCGCCACGAAGTCGCCGCGCGCGACTACTCGGAGACGGTGAACTTCAGCTTCGTCGATGCCGAGTGGGAGAAGGACTTCGCCGGCAACGATAATCCGATCAAGCTGCTGAACCCGATCGCGAGCCAGCTCTCGGTCATGCGTTCGACCATGTTCGGCAGCCTCATCGAAGTGCTGCGTCATAACCTGAATCGCCGCGCAGACCGCGTGCGCGTGTTCGAAGCGGGGCGCGTGTTCCATCGCGACGCAACGGTTAAAGCGGGCGAACTGACGGTCGAAGGCTTCGCGCAACCGAAGATGATCGGCGGGCTCGCGTATGGTCCGGTGGTCGAGGAACAGTGGGGCGTGGCCACGCGCAACGTCGACTTCTTCGACGTGAAGGGCGATGTCGAAGCGCTCTTCGCGCCCGTCGTGCCGCGCTTCGTTAAGGCGGAGCATCCGGCGTTGCATCCGGGACGCAGCGCGCGCATCGAGGTGGCGGGGCGCGCGGTCGGCTGGATCGGCGAACTGCATCCGCGCTGGCTGCAAAAGTACGACTTGCCGAACGCGCCGATCCTCTTCGAAATCGACGCCGACGCGTTGATGGATCGCGCATTGCCGGCGCCGTCCGAAGTGTCGAAATTTCCGCCGGTGCGTCGCGATATCGCGATTGTCGTGGATCAAAACGTGGCGGTTCAGGCGCTGCTCGACGAGCTCGAAAGCGCGCGCGCGGAAGCGGCGTGCAGGTACGTCACGAAGGTTGCCCTTTTCGATGAATTTCGTCCAAAATCAAATACTTCCGGTGGCTTGGGAGCGCATGAGAAAAGTCTTGCCTTCCGTGTAACGTTGCAAGATACTGGCGGCACGCTTCAGGACGAAACGGTCGATACGGCTATCAAAACGCTGGTGGATCGCCTGGCTCGAGTACACGGCGCGCGGTTGCGCGGATAGCCTTCAGTTGGCCCTTTCCGTCTTAATCGCCAAGTCTTAAATATGGCAAGCGCCGTTTTACCGATATGAACCAAATGAACTCGAGTGATTTCGAAGCCCTTCTTTCGGCGCAGCGTAGCGCCATGACCCGAGATATTCCGACCTCGAGCGCGCCCGGCGATACGCCGACGCTCACCAAAGCCGAGTTGGCGGAGATGCTGTTCGACCATGTCGGTCTGAACAAGCGCGAAGCCAAGGACATGGTCGAAGCCTTCTTCGAGGTCATCCGCGATGCGCTGGAGAGCGGCGAGAGCGTCAAGCTTTCCGGCTTCGGCAATTTCCAGTTGCGCGACAAGCCTCAGCGTCCCGGCCGCAATCCGAAGACGGGCGAGGCCATTCCTATCGCCGCGCGGCGGGTCGTCACGTTTCATGCAAGTCAGAAGCTGAAGGCGCTGGTCGAAACGGGAGCGGAGACCGATCTCACTCGCTGATTTCCCGGTGGCGCGCGAATGACTCGCGCGTCGCGTTGCTTGGCCACCGCGCTTCAATCGACATCACTTATAACGATGGTTGATCGACGATGGAAAAAGTCGTCTTGCCTCCGATCCCCGCCAAGCGATACTTCACGATTGGCGAAGTCAGCGAGTTGTGCGGCGTCAAGCCTCACGTGCTGCGCTATTGGGAGCAGGAGTTCACGCAGCTGAGGCCGGTGAAGCGGCGTGGCAATCGCCGCTACTATCAGCATCACGAAGTCTTGTTGATCCGGCGCATCCGCGAGTTGCTGTACGAGCAGGGCTTCACGATCAACGGTGCGCGTAACCGGCTCGATTCGCAGGGACGTGCAATCGACGACGATGCGGACATGGCCGAGACGCAAGTGTCGGCGCAAGCGCAACCGGGCGTCGATGTCGAGCAGTTGCGCAAGGATATTCTTCAGGTGATCGATCTTCTCGGCGGATGAACGCCGTCCGATTCAAAGTCCCGATGCCGCGAATTCTCGCGGCATTTTTTTTGTCCGTCCCACACTGTAATTACCGGATGCGTCGCAAGGCATCGTGGCCGCCGATGTAGCGAAGGTGTACCAGCCGCCGTCGAGGAGTCGATGACCGGACAGGCCCTGCCCGCGGTTAAGGCTTGACGCCTACGCGGAAGCGTTTTTTCGGACCGGCTGCTTGCGTGGCCGGCAACTTGGTCTTGACCGACCAATAGACGATGCTCGGTCCGACGCCCCATGGCGGATAGATGCGCCAGTCATCGACGCCATGGTGGAAGAAGTAAAGCGCGAAGCACCGGCCTGGTCTCGACGCGCGAACGGAGACATAGCGGCTGCCGCCGGGATAGATGCGCCCGAAGCGCGTGACGCGCGCGCCGCTTCCCGGACCGAACCATCTCGCGACTTCCGCGCGCAGGGCGGAGCAGGTTTGGCCGCATCGGCTGCGCCGCGCTCTGGCGGACGCTGGGACAGACAAAGGCATGGGGCGCCGTTCCTTATGTGTCACCTTAAGATTAGGGCTTAAATTACTGACACACAAGTGTTTTTTAGGCTTTTACGTCTGAATATTGGCGGACGGCGCCGCGTTTTTGCGCGCGTGTCGTCCATGACGAATGGCTTCAGACGGTCATGCCCATCGTCGCGGCCGTTCTGGTCAGCGCTTCTTCATCGGCGCCGACTTTAAGCATTGCATCGGCGAGGTGGTAGTCGAGTTGCGCACGCCCGTGGAGAAACGCGGGCGATGCGTCGTCGGGAATTCGATCGACGACCCGCGAGGGGCCAAAGAAAAAAGGCTCTCCGGCAGAAGCCGGAGAGCCTTCAATTTCTGGTCGGGGCGAGAGGATTTGAACCTCCGACCACCTGCACCCCATGCAGGTACGCTACCAGGCTGCGCTACGCCCCGAAAGAGCGAAAGTATATCAGAGAGAAACGAATAGTAGAACTGCTTCCAACAATTTCGCTGTTGCACTCACAAAATTCACTCGCAATGCGTCAGAGCGTCAGTTCCGACTGCGTGTACGGCGACGTCTGGATCTTCACCGAATCCTCGCGCTCGGCCGACGCCCGCTCAGGCGAGACTTCCAGCGGGAAGCGCTGACGCCTGCGGAACCTCAAAGCCAGAAGCAACGAAATCGCGCATGGAATCAGATAGGTGGCGATGCGCTCCGTCCACGCGATGCGCGATCCGAAACTGTCGTACGGCGTGCGCTCATCGAAGCCGGCGGACGGAAAGATCATCGTCAACGTGAAGTCCAGCACCATGGCCGCGCCGCACAGACACAGAAAGATCAAGGCGCCGTTCCACTTCAGAGCGCGTTCGCTCGCATTCAACGTGCGGCAGACGAAGAGCGTCACGCCCAGCAAACTCAGGATAAAAATCAAGGGAAGCCACGGAAAATGCATGTCGCGCGCCTCGCGTATGGGTAGAAGGGACGATCCCGGCGGCGCGCAAGATGGATTTATGTTGCGTCTGGAGCGCCCGCTTCCGGAAGCGAGCGCGATGATTACACGCAAGTCTCGACGCAAAAATAAGAGTAATCCTAATCAGATTGGCCGATCGGCCAGCGACTCCGACAGGAAATCGATGAACGTCCGCACCTTCGTCGTCATGTATTTGCGGCTCGTGTACACCGCATACACGGACGGCGCGAACGCCGAATAGCTCGGCAGCACGCGCACGAGCGAGCCCGACGCCAATTCCGGCTCGACGATCCACGCCGGAAAGTATGCGAGCCCGAGTCCGGCGCGCACGAGCTGTAGCGCCATCGACGTATCGTTGGTCTTGAGCACCGCCTGGTTCTTCACGGTAAACGCGCCGTCCGGGCCCGTCAACGTGACGGAATCGATATTCGTGTAGGTCGGCAACACGAAGCGATGACGCGCGACATCATCCGGATGACGCAGCTTGCCGTGCTGTTCGAGATACGCGCGCGAACCCGCGAGCACGAACGGCATCTTGCACAGCGGCCTGACGATCAGCGAGGGCGAAGGCTCCGACGTGGCGCGAATCGCCATGTCGTAGCCTTCCTCGACGAGATCGACGAAGCGATTCTCCAGCCGCAGATCGACGAGCACGCCCGGATAGCGCGCCTGATACGCGACAAGCAGATCCGCGAAGGTGCGATTGGCGAACCAGCCTGGCGCGGTGACCTTGAGCACGCCTTGCGGCTCCGCCGTCTGCACGCCGACGGCGGCTTGCGCGGCCTGCAGGATGTCGAGCGCCTCGCTGCATTGCTCGTAGTAGACGTTGCCGGCTTCCGTGAGACTCAGGTGACGCGTCGTGCGGTTCAGGAGACGCACGCCGAGCTGGCGCTCCAGATTGGCGACGTGCTTGCTCGTCATCGCGGTCGAAATGTCGAGCCGTTCTGCAGCCTTCACGAAGCTGCCGGCCTCGACGACTTCGCGGAACACGCGCAAGCTGGTGAGAGCATCCATCGATCATTTCCTGCCGGGAAACAAAACGCTAATGTTAGCCGGATTTATCGACCGACGATGTCTGCCTAAACTGCAGGCAACCCACCTTCACTGGAGTTTTGCGATGTCTGCGACACACACTCGACCATCCGCGGCCAACGCGTCGGCGCTCGCCGGCTACGCTCACGCGCTGCTGCGCATCGTCGCTTCGTATCTGCTGCTCACGCATGCGAGCGCGAAGCTGTTCCATGTTCCGCACATCGCGATGTTCGACGGTCTGCCGCTCGTCTCGCTGCTCGGCGTGGCGGGCGTCATCGAATTGATCGGCGGCGTGCTCGTGCTGATCGGCCTGTTCACGCGGGCGGCGGCGTTCGTGTTGTCGGGCGAACTGGCGTTCGCGTACTTCATCGGGCACGCGCCGAAAGGAAACTTCCTGCTGCCGCTATTGAATCAGGGCGAGCCGGCCGTGCTGCTGTCGTTCATCTATTTGTTCATCGCGGCGGCGGGGCCGGGCGCGTGGAGCATCGACCGGCGACGTTGAGCATTACTTCGGCCACTCGTCTAGCTCGTCGTTGAAGAGCGAAGCGACGATGCCGCGCAGCCACATCGTGCGCGCATCGTTGTGAAACTTGCGATGCCAGTGCTGCTTCAGATCGAAGCGGGGCAACGCGAGCGGCGGCTCGGCGAGCGTGATCGACGCATGCTCGGCGACATACGCGAAGCCGATCGCATGCGGCACCGTCGCGATCAGATCGGTGCGCGACAGGATGAACGGCAGGCTCATGAAGTGCGGCGTTTCGAGCACCGCGCGCCGGCGCACGCGTTCCTTGTCGAGATAATTCTCCAGCACTTCCTGGCTGCGGCCTTCCGCGCGCACGACCGCGTGGCCGCATTCCATGAAGCGTTCGAGCGTGAGCGGCTGGTTCGCGAACGGATGATCGCGCCGCATCAGACAGATGAACCGGTGCGAGAAAAGCCGCTGCTGAAAGAAGTTGTTGCCGCGCAAGTCCGGAAAGTAGCCGACCGCCAGATCGATATCGCCGGCTTCGAGCCCGCGCTCCACATCGCCATGCGACGCCGACACCGATCGCAGATTCGCGTTCGGCGCTTCCTTCGCGAAGGCCTGCAAGAGGCGCGGCAGAAAGACGATCTCGCCGACATCGGAAAGCGCGATCGAAAACGTCTCCGCGCTCGTCGAAGGATCGAAGTGCTGCCGGTCGAGCAGGCCGCGTTCGATGCGCGCCAGCGCCTCGCGCGCCGCGGGCACGAGCGCGATGGTGCGCGGCGTCGGCTCCATGCCGCGCGAGGTGCGCACGAAGAGCGGATCGTTGAAGTACTCGCGCAGACGTGCGAGCGCGGTCGACACGCGCGGCTGACTCACCCCGAGCCGCTCGGCGGCGCGGCTCACGTTGCGCGTCTCCTCGATGGCGACGAGGTACGGAATCAGGTTGAGATCGAGATCGTTCATTTCGGAACCGCCGTCTCCTCGCGTCGATACGGCGTCATCCGCGCCGCGCGACCATGTCCGACACGCGCTGCGCCGCTTCCTGCAGCGGTTCGAGAAACGCCTTCACCATCTGCTTTGCGTTCTTGCGCTGCGCGTTGCCGCTGATGTTCAGCGCCGCGATCACGCGGCCTTGCCGGTCGCGGATCGGCGCGGACATCGAAATCAGTCCTTCCTCCAGTTCCTGATCGACGATTGCCCAGCCCTGGCGGCGGACCGCGGCGATGGCTTCCTTGAGCGCGCCCTTGTCGACGATCGTGCGCGGCGTGCGCGCGACGAGCGAACTCGCATCGAGCGCTTCGTCGAGGCGCGCTTCGTCGAGCGCGGCGAGCAGGACGCGGCCCATCGACGTGCAGAACGCAGGCAGACGGCTGCCGATCGACAGATTCTGCGTGATGATCTTGTGCGTCGGCACGCGCAGCACATAGACGATTTCCGCGCCGTTCAGCACGGCCGCCGAGCAGCTTTCGTGCACTTGCTCGACGAGATCTTCCATTACCGGTTCGGCCAGATTCCAGAAGGGCATCGACGTCAGATAGGCGAAGCCGAGGTCGAGAATCTTCGGCGTCAACTGAAAGAGACGCCCGTCGGCCTCGACATACCCGAGCGCCTGCAGCGTCAGAAGGATGCGGCGCGCGCCGGCGCGCGTGAGGCCGGTGGCCGCCGCGACATCCGTCAGCGTCTGCGCGGGGCGGTTCGCATCGAACGAGCGGATGACAGCGAGCCCGCGCGCGAACGACTGCACGTAGGCATCGCCGGGGCGCGCCTGCGCGTCTTGCGGCTCGGCATCCGGATTGAGCGTGGCTGAATTCTTCATAAGGCCTGTGATGAAAGCGCGAACGGGCGGTCGAGGCGAAGTTCGAGCTCGGTGAAAACCCCCACTTCGCGCATGCTTCGTTGACACGACAACGAATGCGGGACTAACATGCCGATGTTCGCTAAACGAATCCATGTTCGCATGACGAACATTTCAGCGCAAGTGTGCTGACGAGCAGGTAAACCCCAGTTCGAGACAGACAGGAACGGCAATGATCAACAAGATTTTCGATTCGCTCGCCTCGGCCGTCGCCGACGTCCACGACGGCGCGACCATCATGATCGGCGGTTTCGGCACGGCGGGCATGCCGTCCGAGCTGATCGACGCGCTCATCGAGCAGGGCGCGCGCGGGCTCACGATCGTCAACAACAACGCCGGCAACGGCGACACGGGACTGGCCGCGCTGCTGAAGGCGAAGCGCGTGCGCAAGATCATCTGCTCGTTCCCGCGTCAGACGGACTCGCATGTGTTCGACGCGCTCTATCGCGCGGGCGAAATCGAGCTGGAACTCGTGCCGCAGGGCAATCTGGCGGAACGCATCCGCGCGGCGGGCGCGGGCATCGGCGGATTTTTCACGCCGACGGGCTACGGCACGAAGCTCGCCGAAGGCAAGGAAACGCGCGTGATCGACGGCCGGCACTACGTGCTCGAAGCGCCGCTGCACGCGGATTTCGCGCTCGTGAAGGCATATAAGGGCGATCGCTGGGGCAATCTGGTCTATCGTAAAACTGCGCGCAACTTCGGTCCGATCATGGCGAGCGCCGCGAAAACGGCCATCGTGCAGGTCTCGAAGGTCGTCGCGCTCGGCGAGCTGGACCCCGAAAACATCGTGACGCCGGGCATTTTCGTGCAGCGCGTCGTCGAAGTACCGCAAGCCGTGCATCAAGCCGAACTCGCCGCTTAAGGAAGGACGAAAAGCCATGAAGAAACTCACTCGTGACGAAATGGCCAAGCGCGTGGCCGCGGACATTCCCGAAGGCGCGTACGTGAACCTGGGCATCGGCGTGCCGACGCTCGTCGCCAATCATCTCGCGGCGGACCGCGAGATCTTCCTGCACAGCGAAAACGGCCTGCTCGGCATGGGCCCGGCGCCCGCCAAAGGCGAGGAAGACGACGAACTCATCAACGCAGGCAAGCAGCACGTCACGTTGCTGACCGGCGGCGCGTTTTTCCATCACGCCGATTCGTTCGCGATGATGCGCGGCGGCCATCTCGACTTCTGCGTGCTCGGCGCCTTCCAGGTTTCCGCGACGGGCGATCTCGCGAACTGGCACACCGGCGCGCCCGACGCGATTCCGGCTGTCGGCGGCGCGATGGATCTCGCAATCGGCGCAAAGCAGGTCTACGTGATGATGGAACTGCTCACCAAGCAGGGCGAGAGCAAGCTGGTCGACGCCTGCACGTATCCGGTGACGGGCGTGGCATGCGTGAATCGCGTGTACACGGATCTCGCCGTGTTCGACGTGACGCCGGAAGGCTTCGTCGTGCGCGAAATCGTCGACGGCCTGTCGTTCGAAGAGTTGCGGAAGCTGGCCCAGGTGCCGCTGCAATACGCGCCGCTGACCGAAGCAGCCTGAGAGAATTCTGGAGACATTGAAGATGAAAGAAGCTTTCGTATGTGATGCCATCCGCACGCCGATCGGTCGTTACGGCGGTTCGCTGTCCTCCGTGCGCGCCGACGATCTCGGCGCCGTGCCGCTGCGCGCGCTGGTCGAGCGCAACAAGGAAGTGGACTGGGAAGCCATCGACGAAGTGATCTACGGCTGCGCGAATCAGGCGGGCGAAGACAACCGCAACGTCGCGCGCATGTCGGCGCTGCTGGCCGGTTTGCCGGTCGGCACGCCGGGATCGACGGTCAATCGCCTGTGCGGCTCGGGCATGGACGCGATCGGCGTCGCGGCCCGCGCGATCAAGGCGGGCGAGACGAGCCTGATGATCGCGGGCGGCGTCGAAAGCATGAGCCGCGCGCCGTTCGTGATGGGCAAGGCGACGAGCGCGTTCTCGCGTTCCGCAGAAATCCACGATACGACCATCGGCTGGCGCTTCATCAATCCGCTGATGAAGAAGCAGTACGGCGTCGATTCGATGCCGGAAACCGCCGAAAACGTCGCGGACGACTACAAGATCAGCCGCGCCGATCAGGACGCGTTCGCGCTGCGCTCGCAGCAGAAGGCGGCGCGCGCGCAAAAGGACGGCACGCTGGCGCAGGAAATCGTCGCGGTGACGATTCCGCAGAAAAAGGGCGATGCGCTCGTCGTCGACAAGGACGAGCATCCGCGCGAAACGAGCCTCGAAGCGCTCGCGAAACTGAAGGGCGTCGTGCGTCCGGACGGCTCGGTGACGGCGGGCAACGCGTCGGGCGTGAACGACGGCGCGGTCGCGATGCTGATAGCCGACGAGGAAAGCGCGAAGCGCAACGGCCTCACGCCGCGCGCGCGCATTCTGGGCTTGGCCACGGCCGGCGTGCCGCCGCGCGTGATGGGCATCGGTCCGGGTCCGGCCTCGCAGAAGCTGCTTGCGCGTCTCGGCATGACCATCGACCAGATGGACGTGATCGAGCTGAACGAAGCGTTCGCGTCCCAAGGTTTGGCGACGCTGCGCATGCTCGGCGTCGCCGATGACGATCCCCGCGTCAATCCGAACGGCGGTGCGATCGCGCTCGGCCATCCGCTGGGCGCGTCCGGCGCGCGGCTCGTCACGACCGCGAGCTACCAGTTGCATCGCACGGGCGGACGTTACGCGCTTTGCACGATGTGCATTGGCGTCGGCCAAGGCATCGCGATGATCATCGAGCGCGTCTGATCACATGTTTTCATCGACCGGACGTTTGACCGATCTCATTTGCGGCAACGCCGCCGCGAACGAGATCTGGTCGCCGCGCGCGACCGTGCAGGCCATGCTCGATGTCGAAGCCGCGCTCGCGCGCGCATCCGCGCTGCATGGCGTGATTCCGTCGGGCGCGGTGGATGCGATCGTCGCCGCCTGCGATGCCGATAACATCGACGCCGATGCGCTGATGACCGGCGCCGCGGCGGGCGGCAATCTCGCGATTCCGCTCGTCAAGCAACTGACGGCCGTCGTGAAGGCGCGCGACGCCGAAGCAGCCAAGTACGTGCATTGGGGCGCGACGAGTCAGGACATCATCGATACGGGCGTCGTGCTGCAATTGCGCGCGTTTCTCGATCTGATCGATGCGGATCTGCGCTCGCTCTCCGATGCGCTCGCCACGCAGGCGCAAGCCCACAAAAACACGCCGATGATCGGCCGCACCTGGCTTCAGCAGGCGCTGCCGATCACGCTCGGCCTGAAGTTCGCGCAATGGCTCGATGCAGTGACGCGTCATCGCGAGCGCCTCGGCGAACTGAGGTCGCGCGCGCTCGTGCTGCAATTCGGCGGCGCGGCGGGCACACTCGCGAGTCTGCGCGACAAGGCCTTGCCGGTCGCGGCATCGCTTGCGCAGGACCTGAAGCTGGCGCTTCCCGCGTTGCCGTGGCACACGCAGCGCGATCGCATCGCGGAAACCGCGTCGTTTCTCGGCATGCTGACGGGCACGCTGGGCAAGATCGCGCGCGATGTCTCGCTGATGATGCAGACCGAGCTCGGAGAAGTCGCCGAACCGGCGGCCACAGGCAAGGGCGGATCGTCGACGATGCCGCACAAGCGCAATCCAGTCGGCTGCGCGGCCGTTCTGACCGCCGCGACGCGCGCGCCGAATCTCGTCGCGACGATCTTCGCGGGCATGGTCCAGGAGCACGAGCGCGCGCTCGGCGGCTGGCAGGCCGAATGGGAAGCGCTGCCCGATCTCGCGCGTCTGACGGCGGGCGCGTTGTCGAACATCGTGGGCATCGTTCCGTCGATGGAAGTCAATGTCGAACGGCTCGCACGCAATCTCGACGTGACCAACGGACTGATTCTCGGCGAAGCGGTGATGCTCGCGCTCGGCGACGCAATCGGCAGGCTCGACGCGCACAAGCTCGTCGAAGGCGCGTCGAAGGCGTCGGTGGCGAACGGCACGTCGCTCTTCGACGAACTCTGCTCGAACGAAACCGTCACGCGTCATGTTTCGCAGGATCAACTGAAATCGCTGCTCGATCCGGCGAATTACGTCGGACAGGCGCAGGCGTTCGTCGATGCCGCCATCGCGAACGCTCACTCGAAATAAGCAGGAACACACAGGAGCGGTAAAAACATGCCTCTTGCCGAAGTCAACGGAACACGGATTCACTATCGCATCGACGCGACGGCGGGCGACAACGCGCCGTGGCTCGTGCTGTCGAATTCGCTCGGCGCCGATGTCTCGATGTGGACGCCGAACATCGAGGCGTTCGCCGCGCGCTATCGCGTCGTGCGCTACGACACGCGCGGCCACGGTCATTCGGACGTGCCGCCGGGCCCGTACACGATCGATCAGCTGATCGGCGACGTGATCGGCCTGATGGATCATCTGAAAATCGAGCGCGCGAACTACTGCGGCCTGTCGATGGGCGGGCTGACCGGCATCGGGCTGGCGGCGCGTCATCCGGAGCGCTTCTCGCGCGTGGTGTTGTCGAACACCGCCGCGCTGATCGGCTCGGACGCCGTGTGGACGCCGCGCGCCGCGAAAGCGCGCGAGCCGGGCGGCATGCCCGCGCTGACCGACGCCGTGATCGCGCGCTGGTTTACCGCGCCCTTCATCGAGCGTGAGCAGCTCGAACTCGCGAATATCCGCGACGTGTTTCGCCACACCAACGGCGACGGCTACGCGTCGAACTGCGAGGCGATCCGCGACGCCGACCTGCGCGACGAAGCGAAGACCATCGCATTGCCCGTGCTTGTGATTGCGGGCACGCACGATCTGTCGACGACGGCCGAGCAGGGCCGCGAGCTCGCGGGTTATATCGGCGGCTCGCGCTACGTCGAACTGGACGCGGCGCATCTGTCGAACATCGAAAAGCGCGACGACTACACGCGCGCCGTCCTCGACTTCCTCGGAGAATAAAGATGACCGACGACGAACGTTACGAAGCCGGGATGAAAGTGCGCCGCGCGGTGCTGTCCGACGCGCACGTCGACCGCTCGCTTGCAAACCGCACCGAGCTGACGACCGAATTCCAGAACTTCATCACGCGCTATGCGTGGGGCGAAATCTGGACGCGCGACGGCCTGCCGCGTCACACGCGCAGCCTCATCACGATCGCGATGATGGTCGCGCTCAATCGCAGCGAAGAACTCGCACTGCACTTGCGCGCCGCGAAGAACAACGGCGTCACGCAAGACGAGATCAAGGAAGTGCTGTTGCAAACGGCGGTCTACTGCGGCGTGCCGGCGGCGAATTCGGCGTTCCACCTCGCGCAGAAAATCTTCGACGAAGAGAGCAAGGCGTAGTCGCGACGCGGAACCGATAAAAACCGTCTCCGGGAAACCGGAGACGGTTTTTTCGTTTGCGGACTCAGAACGCGTAGAACGGTCCCGGTCCTGCGGGCGTCGGGCGTCCTGCGAGCGCCGTGAACACGCGCCGTCCGTAGAAGAAAGGCAAGCCCCAGTCGAAGAAGCCGCTCGCGGAGCCGGCGAGATTGTCGAAGGCGAAGTGGCCGGTGCCGAACAAGGTCGTCGATTGCGCGATGGTGAAGCTCACCGCGCTCTGCGCGCCGCTCGACGAACGGATCGTCGCGGCGATCGTCGTCGGCGTCGACGGGCAATACCACGCGCCGCACTTCGCGAGCGTCGCCGACGGGAAGAAGACGCCGTTCGATCCGCTATCGATGAAGCTCGAACCGTACTGGCTGCCGCCGAAATCCGTCGTGACGTAGCCGGACAGCGAACTCGCCTTGAGCACCGTGGCCGAGCCGAGCAGATTGTTCGACTGCGAGCCGATGCCGAAGGTCATCGTCCCCGTGACCGCCGATGCGCCGCTATCCGGCACGTCGGGCAGCTCGATCAGCACGCCGTTGTTGTCCGACGCGAAGTTCGCGACCGGATTGGTCACCTGCTGCGCGACCGCCAGCTTGCTCGCGGTGCAGTTGCCCGAGATGCAGCTGTAGTACCAGCGCGGCATCGCCGAGGTCGCGCATCCCGCGCCGCAGTCGGCGGTGAACGGTCCGACGCCGAGTATGCCGTTGCCGCGCAGGCTCGACGCGGAGAGCATCGGCAGGCCGGACTGGCTGCAGTCCTGCGCCGCGTTGCCTGCGGCGGAGTCGGCGATCAGTTGCACGGAAGTCGAGCGCGCGACCTGGCTCGCGAGCCGGATATCGGCCGTGCGGACCGCGCCCCACGTATAGCCTGAGCCGAACACGGCGCATTCCGCGATGATCGCGCTCTGGCTGCCGCCCGCGACGAGCGGCAACGCGATCGACGGACTGAGTGCGGACGCCAGCACTCTCAAGCCGTGCGAGCCGGTATCGACCTGAATGTCGTCGATGGTCTGGCATGTGTCCGTGCCCGGCACGCAGATCGTCACGCTGGTTTGCAGCATGTTGCGCGTGTTGGTCGGCGTGCTGGAAACATGGATGATCTGGACGTTGGGCGTCGTCGATTGCGCGACGGTCGTGCCGGTGGATGGGGACGACGCCGCGCTCGCGGGCGTCGCGGCGCTGGCCGTCTGGGGCGCGCTGGCCTGGTGAGGCGACGCGGCGGCGCTGCCGTTCGAGCCGCCGTCCGAACCTCCGCCGCCGCCGCAGGCGTGAAGCAGAACGCAAGTGCCGAGTGCGGCGATCGAGAGAAGGGCGCGTGGGTTCATGGCGGGCCTCTTACTGAATGTCCGTTGCGCTCACGCCCGGCGGCAGGGCGCTCGCAAGCCATGCGCGGCCGATGAATTCGCGCAGCCGCATGCGATTTTCGACGACGAGATCGCCCGCGGCGACGTGCGCCGCATGCAGGCCCGCATCGCCGACCGACGCGCTCGCGCCTTGCCTGAACGTCTCGAAATGGCTGCCGAGCAGCGTGCGGACGTCCGGCATCGCCGGGCCGCGCCAGGACACCGCGTACACCGTGCCGCTCGAATCGACATACTCACGCACGACGATGCCGTCGGCATCGGTCGTTTCGTGGAATTTCACGAGGCCGCTCTGCGCTTGATGCACGACATCGCCCTGCGATGCGCTCGACGCGCGCCCGGCGGCACCGAGCTGCGCGTGGGCATTAGCCGACGCGCCGATCGCCAGAATGGTCAGGCACGCGGTCGCGTAGTGAGGAATTCTGATTTTTCTCATGACGTTCTCTCCGTTAATTAGGACTCTTCTTATTTTCGAGATGCGATTTTAGGAGGAAGTCAGAAAAAACTGATACACGTCGATGTTTCCGCGCGAAACGGGCGGATGCGCGTAGGAGAAAAAGAAGTCTCTATGAATCAAAAGGTTACGCAGATCGAAAAGCCGAATTGCCGCTTTTCGCGATTGTCATAAATTGTCAATTCGATGCGGAGCGGCTTAAATGGAAATTTGAGGCGCGCCTTTTGGCTGCGCGTAGTCTGCTTTCGTCATTGAAAGGCAACGTTTAATGGGCGCGCTGCGCAGCCTTGCCGGAAGCCGTCGTGACCTCTTTTTTGTCACGGCGCACGGCGGACCGGTAAAATAACGGGTTGATCCACGGAAGAACGCCCGTGGCGTAGCGGAAGGACTTCTCCAAATGACAGATTTTCGTGTAACGAAGCGGATGGCTGCGCTTTTCGCGGTGGCCGGAATCGTGGCGGGATGTGGCTCGTCCAATCCCAACGCGTTCAACTACAAGAGCGATCAGCGTTCGAAACAGGTGTCTCTCGCCGTGCCGCCGAACCTGCTCGACGAAGCGGCCGATCAGCGTTCATTGCCGCCGCAGGGCGGGCAGGCATCGCTGTCCGATCTGCAGCAGATTCAGAAAGTCGCACCGAACGCGCCCACGGTGGTTCCGCCGGTGTCGGGCATGCGCGTTCAGCGCGACGGCACCGAGCGCTGGCTCGTCGTCGATGGCAAGACGCCCGATCAGGTGTGGCCGCAGGTCCGCCGTTTCTGGCAGGAGCAGGGCTTTCTGCTCGTCGTCGATCAGCGCGACAAGGGCGTGATGGAAACGGACTGGAACGAAACCCATCCGCAGATTTCCGACGGCCTGATCCGCGACACGCTCGCCAAGGCAACGGGCAACTCGTATGTCACGGCCGAGCGCAACAAGTACCGCACGCGTCTCGAAGCGGCGCCGAACGGCGGCACGTATGTGTTCATCAGCCAGAAGGGCATGCGCGAGGCGCTGACCGGCGTGAACAATGACACGAGCCAGTGGCAGGCCCGCCCGAACGATCCCGCGCTCGAGAACGAATACCTCAAGCGCCTGATGTCCTCGCTGTCGCTGGCCGACCAGCGGGCGGCTTCCGGCGGCGCAACGCCGCTCGACGCCCCGGCCGCCGGTGCTGCGGGCGCGCAAGCCGCGAAGGGCGGCGATGCGAAGGCGGCGTCGGTCGCGGCGCAGAACGCCGCGTACGCGGGCAATTCGCCGATCCGCAACGAAGTCGTGCCCGAGGCCGCATCGTCGCAACTGACCTTGCCGGAAGCGTACGACCGCGCGTGGTTGCGCGTGGGCATCGCGCTCGATCGCGCCAACTTCACGGTGGACGACCGCGACCGCAGCAAGGGCGTCTATTACGTGCGCTACGTCGATCCGACGGACAAGTCGTCGGCGGAACAAGGCTTCTGGAGCCAGGTGTTCCACGGCCGCAAGGAGATGAAGGCGAAGCAGTATCAGGTCAACGTGCGCGCCGTCACCGAGCAGCAAACGCGCGTGGCGATCGTCGACGACAAGGGCGAAGTCGATTCGTCGCCGCAAGCTCGCCAGATCATGGCGCTGCTCGCCGACCAGATCAGCTGATCGTTTTCCGCGCCGATCCGCAGAAACCGCCTCCTTCGCGAGGCGGTTTTTTTGCGCCGTCGATGCCGCCGCCGGGCGCGCAAACGATTTTTTCAGCGCGCACGGAAATGCGAGCGACGCGTAAATATTGCGCAGACAATTCTTTCTATCGGGAAATGTGCGCAAAAGCTTATAGAAATGAACGCCCGGACAGTACATTGCATCAGTGGCGTAAATCACCCGCCGGAAGTTCCACGAAGCGCGCGTATCACGCACGTTGTACCTGACAAACAGACGATTGGTTCGCCCCGCGCGAACCCCGATGGCCCCGTCGCCTATCCTCGTAGGGCGACGGTTTTTGCCCGCGTTTCTCTTGGAACGCGGGCTTTTTCTTTGGCTTGCAGATCGGGCGTTTTCGGCGACATGCGCGATGCGCGGTTATGCTCGTGCTTCCATCGTTCAAGTAAGAAAGGAGAAGCTCATGTCGGAAGTTGCCGTCGTCGCGATCTTTGTTGCCAAACCGGGCAAGGAAGAGGAACTGAGGGAAGTGCTGGAAGCGAACGTCGAGCCGACGCGCAAGGAGGCGGGTGCGCTGCAATACGACTTGCACCGCGACCTGAAGGAGCCGCGGCGCTTTATCTTCGTCGAGCGCTGGGAGAGCGAGGCCGCGCTCGCGAAGCACGGCGAAACGGCGCACATCCAGACGTTCCGCGCCAAATCGCCGGACTTGTGCGAGCACGGCGAAGTCCGTGTCGCGAGCAAGATTCTCTGACGGACCGGACAGCGCTTTTAATGCGTTTCTTGCGGGACGTCGAGGATCAGGATGATGGTCCAGTCGGCGTCGCCGTCGTGATGATACTGGCGCTCCGCGACGATGAACGGCTGCTGCTTGCCGGACGGTCCGAGGAACAGCACGTCGCCTTCCATCGGCAGGCATTCGACGGGCGGCAGCGCCAGATACGAGTCCTTGTTCGCGTTGCGCGGCATCAGTTTTTCGATCTTGCGCGATGCCGCTTCGGTCCATTCGATATCGAGCTGGATATTGCTCATGCTGTCGTTCGCACGATGAGTGCGCTCCACGGTTGAATCGTTGAAAAGACGATGCGCAATGTAGCACACGCCGTGCGCGATCCATGCGGCGTGCCAGACGAAAAAACGGCCCGAAGGCCGTTTTCCGTTCGTGCGCGAGACGGCACGAAACGCTCAAATTTCCTCGTACAGCGGCAGCGTCAGAAACTCGGTGAAGTGCGCCGAAGTCGACATTTCCTCGAAGATTTTCGCCGCGCGTTCGTAGGGCTTCGTGTCCGCGCCCGACGCGCTGACCGCCTGCTTCACCTTCTCCAGTTCGTCGATGGTGATCTCGCGCACCATCGATGCCGTGACCTTGCGGCCGTCGTCGAGCTTGCCCTTCGGCGAGCGGATCCATTGCCACACCTGCGAGCGCGAGATTTCGGCGGTCGCGGCGTCTTCCATCAGATTGTGGATCGGCACGCAGCCATTGCCCGCGAGCCACGAACCGAGATAGTGGACGCCGACGTTCACGTTGTTGCGCAAGCCCGCTTCGGTGATCGGCTCGTCCGGACGGAAGTCGAGCAGATCGTGCGCCGTCACCTGCACGTCGGTGCGCTGCTTATCGATCTGGTTGGGCTTGTCGCCGAGCACCTTCACGAACTCTTCCATCGCGACCGGCACGAGGCCCGGATGCGCGACCCAGCCACCGTCGTAGCCGTCGGAGGCGTCGCGCGCCTTGTCGGAGCGCACTCCGCCCATCGCTTTGTCGTTCGCGGCCGGATCGTTCTTGATCGGAATCAGCGCCGACATGCCGCCGATCGCCGGCGCATTGCGTTTGTGGCATGTCTTCAAAAGTTCGAGCGCATAGGCGCGCATGAAGGGCGACGTCATCGTGATCTTCGCGCGGTCGGCGAGGCAGAAGTCCGTGTCGTTCTTGAACTTCTTGATCGCCGAGAAGATGTAATCCCAGCGGCCCGCGTTGAGACCCGAGCTATGCTCGCGCAGCTCGTACAGGATTTCGTCCATCTCGAACGCGGCGAGAATCGTTTCGACGAGCACCGTCGCGCGAATCGTGCCGCGCGGGATGCCGATGGCCTCCTGCGCCGCGACGAAGATGTCGTTCCACAGACGCGCTTCAAGATGGCTTTCCATCTTCGGCAGATAGAAGTACGGACCGCTGCCGCGCGCGATCAACTCCTTCGCGTTGTGAAACAGGAAGAGCGCGAAATCGAAGATGCCGCCCGACACGCGCTCGCCATCGACGGTGACGTGCTTTTCGTCGAGATGCCAGCCGCGCGGACGCACGATCAGCGTCGCGATCTTGTCGTTGAGCTTGTACGACTTGCCGTTCTGTTCGAGCGAAATCGTGCGGCGCACGGCTTCCTTCAGATTGACCTGGCCGACGATCTGGTTGTCCCAGTTCGGCGCATTCGAATCCTCGAAGTCGGTCATGTAGGAATCCGCGCCGGAGTTGAGCGCGTTGATGATCATCTTGCGCTCGACCGGACCGGTGATCTCGACGCGACGGCATTGAAGATCTGCCGGCAGCGGCGCGACCTTCCAGTCGCCTTCGCGGATCGATTTCGTTTCTTCGAGGAAGCTCGGGCGCTCGCCCGCATCGAGACGCTTCGTGCGCTCGACGCGCGCCGCGAGCAATTGCTGGCGGCGCGGCTCGAACTGGCGATGCAGCGACGCGACGAACGCGAGCGCTTCGGGCGTCAGGATGGTCTCGTAGCCGGGCTTGATATCGGCTGAGATGGCCATGCCTTTCGGAAGCGAAAGCGGATTCGATGGATGCGTCATGGTTTTCTCCTTGGTCGGTCAGACGGTTTTGCTGGTGGTTGTGCGTGAAGCGTTGCGCTGCCTGCTTTTCGGCTGCGTGATCCGGCGAGAGTTGGCGACGGCGCGCACCGCGCCGCCTTCGATGAAAGCGATGAGATCGGCCATGCCGCGGCCGCTGCCGTGCGGCGCGACGCCCAGTTCCTCGGGCGGCAGCGCGGCGCGGTTGATCCAGAAAGTCGTGTAGCCGAACCATGTTGCGCCGGCGACATTCCAGCCGTTGCTCGACGCGAATACGATGTCGCGCGCGCTGGCGTCGAAGGCTCGGGTGCCGAGCGCGTAGGCGGCGGGCGCGGGCTGGTAGGCGCGCGCTGCATCGACCGACAGAACGTAATCGAAGAGGCCGCTCATACCGGCGCTTTTCACGGCGATGTCGAGCATCGGCGGATTGCCGTTCGACAAAATCGCGAGCGGAATGGCGAGGCCGTCGCGCAACGATCTGAGCGCGGGCAGCGTGTCGGGGAACGCGGAAAGGCACGCGTATTCGTCCATCAGGCGCTTTTCGGCGGCGCTCGTGAGCGCATCGGCGAGGTTCAGGCGTGCAGCCGCGTGGCGCAGCGCGTCGATCGTGATTGTCCAGAACGGCTCGTAGTGCGCGCCCGACGGATCGGCGAGCGTGCGCAGTTGCGTGTACTCGATCTGCTTGCGGCGCCAGAGCTTCGAGAGTGCGTCGCCGTGGCCGGGAAAGAGCTGCTCGGCCGCCGCGACGACCGAGTGGACGTCGAAAAGCGTGCCGTAAGCGTCGAAGATGACTGCGCGGGGGAGCTTGGACAACTCGCGGGAAAATTCGCTGGACGATGCGTGTGTCGTTATGGCCGACATAGCCTTGCGCTCCGTTTAGAGGTCGGAATCGATTGTATTCGTGATCTAAGTGATGGAAAAAGCACCGCAGCATCACTTGATCTTTTACTTTTACTTACCTAATCTGTGGTTCAACACCGATATTGACGACGAACGCGCATGGATCGATTCAAGCAGATAGAAACCTTCGCTTCGGTCGCGGCGAAGGGCAGCCTGTCGGCGGCGGCACAGGCGGAGGGCATCGCGCCGGCCGTCATCGGACGCAGGCTGGATGCGCTCGAAGAGCGGCTCGGCGTGAAGCTGCTCGTGCGTACGACGCGCCGAATCACGCTGACCTTCGAAGGCTCCGCGTTTCTCGAGGACTGCCAGCGCATCATCAACGACATGCAGAACGCGGAGGCGAGCGTGTCGGCGGGCGGCGTGAAGGCGAGCGGGCATTTGCGCGTCTCGGCGCCGGCGGGCTTCGGACGGCGTCACGTCGCGCCGCTCGTGCCGAAGTTCACGACCTTGCATCCGGACGTTTCCGTGAGTCTCGATCTGACCGACCGCATGGTCGATCTCGTCAACGAAGGCTTCGATTGCGCCGTGCGTCTCGGCGAGTTGCCGGATTCGTCGCTGGTCTCCTTGAAGCTCGGGGAGAACCGACGCGTGTGTGTCGCGTCGCCGGAGTATCTGGAAAAACGTGGCGAGCCCGCCGATCTCGCCGCGCTCGCGCATCACAATTGCCTGGCACTCGGCGCGTCGGCGAATCAGCAGCGTGGCTGGGTGTTCGAGCAGGACAGCAAGGTTGTCACGATCAAGGTTTCCGGCACGATGGAATGCTCGGACGGCGCCGTGCTGCACGAATGGTGTCTCGAAGGCCGCGGTCTCGCGTGGCGCTCGTGGTGGGAAGTCGGCGATGACATCGACGCTGGCCGCCTCGTCAGCGTGCTCGATGCGTACGCCGCGCCGCCGATCGGCATTCACGCGGTGTTTCCGCAGAGGCGGCATCTGCCGTTGCGCGTGCGATTGTTTCTCGATTTGCTCAAACATACCTATAACGCGACGGGATATTGGGGTTGACTGCGAGCCGGTGAAAGCTTCGGAATCCTATGCGCGGCGTCGCATCGCCGCGCGGGTACATCGAAATTGCTCTGCGCCGGCGCCCGTTACTACAATGGAATCACGCACCATCAACTTACGGGGGAGGACGCCATGTTCAAACACATCCTCGTGCCGACCGACGGCTCGGAGCTATCGCAAAAGGCCATCGACGGCGCGATCGATCTTGCGCAATCCGTCGGTGCGCGCATCACGGCTTACGCGTGCCTGCCTCAGTATCCGTATTCGCCATTCGCCGATGTCGCCGTCGAGCCGCCCGACGATTTTCACGCCCGCGCCGAGAACGAAGCCCGCGAACATCTGCGCGCGGTCGAGCGCGCCGCGGAAAGCGCCGGCGTGCCCTGCACGAGCGTGACGAGCATCGATGCGGCGCCGTATATCGGCATCATCGAGGCGGCGGAGCAAAACGGTTGCGACGTGATCCTGATGGCGTCGCACGGACGGCGCGGTCTCGGCAGTCTGCTGATCGGCAGCGAAACGCAGCGCGTCCTGACGCATACGAAGATTCCGGTGATCGTGTATCGCTAGCGAGCGGCGTTCCCCGGCGCGTGGCTGCGCGCGCCGGGACCGCCGCTTCTTTCACCACTCTCCCTGATTCGCCTGCTGAAGCCGTATTACGCGACCTTCTTGTCGAAGAACTGCTCGTCTTCGGTCGAGCCGTGCAGGGCGGTCGTCGATGCTTCCTTCTCGACCGTCTGCGTGACCGCGTCGAAGTAGCCGGTGCCCACTTCGCGCTGGTGCTTGACGGCCGTGAAGCCCTTGTCGGCGGCGGCGAATTCGGCCTGCTGCAATTCGACGAACGCGCTCATCTGCGAACGGGCGTAGCCGTGCGCGAGGTTGAACATCGAATAGTTCAGCGCGTGGAAGCCGGCCAGCGTGATGAACTGGAACTTGTAGCCCATCGCGCCCAGTTCGCGCTGAAACTTGGCGATGGTCGCGTCGTCCAGATTCTTCTTCCAGTTGAACGACGGCGAGCAGTTGTACGACAGCATCTTGCCGGGGAATGCCTTGTGGATCGCCTCGGCGAACTTCTTCGCGTATTCGAGATCCGGCTTGCCCGTTTCGCACCAGACGAGATCGGCGTAGGGCGCGTAGGCGAGGCCGCGCGAAACTGCCTGCGCGAGACCCGGCTTCGTGCGGAAGAAGCCTTCCACCGTGCGCTCGCCGGTGAGGAACGGCTTGTCGTTGTCGTCGATGTCGGACGTGACGAGATCGGCGGCTTCGGCGTCCGTGCGGGCGATGAGCAACGTCGGCACGCCGCACACGTCCGCGGCCAGCCGCGCGGCCGACAGCTTCGCCACATTCTCGCGCGTCGGCACGAGCACCTTGCCGCCCATGTGACCGCATTTCTTGACCGACGCCAGTTGGTCCTCGAAGTGCACGCCCGCGGCGCCGGCTTCGATCATCGCCTTCATGAGTTCGAACGCGTTCAGCACGCCGCCGAAACCCGCTTCGGCATCGGCGACGATCGGCGCGAAGTAATCGATATAGCCTTCATCGCCTGGATTCTTGCCTTCCGACCATTGAATCTGATCGGCGCGGGTGAGCGTGTTGTTGATGCGCTTCACGACGAGCGGCACCGAATTCGCCGGATACAGCGATTGGTCGGGATACATTTCACCCGCGACGTTGGCATCTCCCGCCACTTGCCAGCCCGACAGATAGATCGCCTTGAGGCCGGCCTTGACCTGCTGCATCGCCTGATTGCCGGTCAGCGCGCCGAGCGCGTTGACGAACGGCTCGTCGTTGATCGATGCCCACAGCCGTTCGGCGCCGCGTCGCGCGAGCGTGTGCTCCGGCTGCACCGAGCCGCGCAGACGGACGACGTCATCCGCCGAGTAGCCGCGCTTGATGCCCTTCCAGCGCGGATCGGTTTCCCATTGCTGCTGGAGTTGCTGGGCTTGTTGTTGACGTGAGGTCATGGCGAATCTCCCTGAGACTGGACTGATGTTCCTGAATCGCATGAGCGGCGCCGAATCGGCGTTCTGCGTTTGCTCAACTCTTATATAAGAGTGTAGGCTAATGCGATTTTCCGAAACACCTCTCTGGCAGAGAATTCTGGTTTATTTTCCTTGTTCAAAATCAACGAGATACGATCCGAATATCGTATTGCGGAACGACGTTTTCTATCTTGCAACCGCAGGTTTTGTGCCGCGCAGCACGGCTTTTGCGACGCAAAAGAGCATTGCGCATGGTGAAATATGCCGACGGGGCGAAAAAAAACCGATGCACGAGGCATCGGTTTTTCTTTTCGCAACGGGAAGCGGTATCAGGAACCGCTTCCCGCAAGCAGCTTAGCTGCCGCGGCGCGGGGCGCGCGGGCCGTCGTTACGGCGTGCGCTGTAGCCGTCGCGCGAGCCGTAGCCGCCTTCGCGATTGCCACCGCGATAGCCGCCGTCGCTGTTGCCGCCACGGTAGCCGCCATCGCTGTTGCCGCCGCGATAACCGCCGCCATCGCGATAACCGCCTTCGCGAGAACCTGCATTCGACTTGTTGCCATAACCGCCGGCGTTGCCCGGACCGTAACCACGGCCACTGCTGCTGCCGCCGCCATTGCCACCGAAGCGACGGCCACCGCCGTTACCGCCCGGACGGCCACGGCCGCCGCCGAAACCACCCTTCGGCGGCGCCTTGCGCGGTTCGAAGCCTGCGACGACGTTCACCGGCAGCGGCGCGCGCACGAAACGCTCGATGCGCTTCAACGCGCCCATTTCGGCGTAGTGCACGAGGCTCACCGCCGTGCCGCTGCGGCCAGCACGGCCGGTACGGCCGATACGGTGCACGTAGTCTTCCGCGAACTTCGGCAGGTCATAGTTGAAGACGTGCGTGATACCCGGAATGTCGATGCCGCGCGCGGCGACGTCGGTCGCGACCAGCACGCGCACGCGGCGCTCGCGCAGCGCGCGGATCGTCCGGTTGCGCGCGCCTTGCGGCAGATCGCCGTGCAGCGCGGCGGACTCGAAGCCCGCGTCGGCGAGACGGTTGGCGATCAGATCGGCGTCGCTCTTCGTCGCCGTGAATACGATCGCCTGATCCAGGCCTTCGCCGCGCAGCAGATGATCGAGCAAGCGGTCCTTGTGATCGCGGTCATCGACGTAATGCACGGTCTGCGCGATGTTGCTCTTCGCTTCGAGCTTCTGGACGATCTCGATGCGCTCCGGATCCTTCAGCAGGCGGCCGGTCAGCGACGTGATCTTGCTATCGATGGTCGCGGAGAAGAGCAGCGTCTGGCGCGAGGCGGGCGTCGCGTCGACGATCGTTTCGATGTCTTCGATGAAGCCCATGTCGAGCATGCGATCGGCTTCGTCGAGCACGAGCATGTTGAGTTCCGACAGGTCGATGCGGCCGCGTTCCAGATGGTCGATCAGGCGGCCCGGCGTCGCGACGAGAATCTCAGGGTTCTTCGCGAGGAGCATGAGCTGCTGGCCATACGCGACACCGCCCAGAATGCTGACGGTGCGCAGGCGGCGCAGATGCTTGCCGTACGTGGTCGCGGCGGTGGAAACCTGCATCGCGAGTTCGCGCGTCGGCGTGAGCACGAGCAGCTTCGGGCGCGCGATCGGCTGCGGACGGCGGCCACGCGCTGCGTTCGGGTCGCGCGGCGCGCGCGGCTGTTGCGCTTCCAGCTTTTGCAGTTGCGCGAATTTTTCGATGGCGGGCAGCATGAACGCGGCCGTCTTGCCCGAACCGGTCGGGCTGGAGACGAGCAGATCGCGGCCGGCGAGCGCGGCGGGAATCGCGCGCTGCTGCACGGGCGTCGGGGATTCGTAGCCCGCAGCGGTCAGCGCGGACACGATATCGGCGGAAAGGCCGAGCGATTCGAAAGTGGGGCCGGCGGGCTTGTCGGCGGGTGCGTCGGTGGCCGGGGTATCGGCCGAGGGGGTGATGCCAATGTTTGCTGCGAGATTGTCCAACGGGCTAGCGGTGAAGCTCGAAGTCATGTCGATCCTTGAAACGAGGAATAAGGCGTCGGCGCCAATCGGCATACCCAGGTCGTTGGATTCAGCGAGCGAAGAAACAGCGAGCAAATCGAAAAACGTAGGCTACTCGCGCGAACGTGCGGCGAGTATCTTTGTTAGAAGCTGTATCGGATACGGCAGGCTCGATCGTTCCGAAGAGAACGACGGGCGCTGACGTCAGCCTGATGCATGACGGGCCGAGAAACGTGCTGCGCGCAAATGCGACGCAAAGGCCTGGCAGGAAGGGGACAGTTTCTAAACTGGATTGGAGCGAAACGCTACGAAGCGCCTTGCTGCGTGGGACTTGCCGGAAGGCTCGCCACCCGCAATCGAGCGCTGACCGCTAGTATATCGGAATTTGCTGCACTGCGCCACATTTTGACGCATCGCCGCGCCATCTTCGGGCATCGGACGGCGCGGCCGGTCCGCTGGAACTGGCCGACGCCGGCCGGAACTTCAGGCCGCCTCGCCCCGCTTGAGCGATTCGACGAGTTCGACGTAGCGTGCCTTGGCGTCGTCGGCGGGCGTGCCTTGCAGCGCGGCCCACGCTTCGTATTTGTATTTGCCGGCGATATCCGTGAAGCCCGGCTTTTCGCCTTGCACGTCGCCGATGCTCGCCTGCTTGAAAAGCGCATAAAGGCGCAACAGCGTGAGATTGCCGGGACGCTCGGGCAGTTGAGTCACGTCGGACTGGGCTTGGGCGAATTGCTGATCGATGTCGGTCATGCGTTCTCCGTTGTTATCGAGATGGACCGGACGATCTTAGCAAGCGAGACGCGCGAGCCCGGTCGAGGCTTTCCTCCAACCGAGGACGCCTTCCAGACGCCTTGCGGACGCGAATTGGATCGACCGCGTATCGCCGATCACGCGAATCCGGCGCATGTCCCGCATTACAATACCGGCTATGACACGCACCGTTTTGCTCGCCCTCGACACCTCGACGGAATTTTGCTCCGTCGCGCTCCTGCTCGCCGACAGCGCTTTCGCCGCCACTCCGAACTCCGCCGCGCCTCAATACGTGAACGGCGACACGCGCGTGTGGTTTCGCCACGAGGCGACCGGCGCCGTGTCGAGCACGCGCCTTTTGCCGGCCGTGCGCGAGCTTTTCGCCGACGCCGGGCTCGCGCTCGCCGACTGCGCGGCGATCGCATTCGGCGCGGGCCCGGGCTCGTTCACCGGCTTGCGCACGGCGACAGGCGTGGCGCAAGGCCTGGCGTTCGGTTTGAACGTGCCGGTCGTGCCGGTGAGCACGCTGCTCGCCTGCGCGGAGCACGCGCGCCTGAACGATCCGTCGATCCCGGCGCGCGTGCTAGCGGCGCTGGACGCCCGCATGGATGAAGCGTACTGGGCCGATTTCGAATTCGATGCCGCCGCCGGCGACTGGCGCACGCTGCATCCGGCCGCGCTCGATGCGCCCGGCGCGCTGCCTCTGCCCGACGTGCCGTTCGCGCTCGCGGGCAACGCCGCGTCCGCATTCGGCGATCGTCTGCCGGCGCTCGCCGCCGCCGCGCGTGTCGATCGCGAGGCGCTGCCGCACGCGCTGCCGGTCGCGCTCATCGGCTTGCGGGACTGGCGGGCTGGGCGCGCGGTCGCACCCGAACACGCCGCGCCCGAATATGTGCGCGACAAGGTCGCCCAGACGACGGCCGAACGCATGCAGGCTCGCGAGGAGGCGCTTCGGTGAGCGGCGTGCTGCTGGCCGATCGGTATCTCACACCGATGACGGAAGCGGACCTCGACGAAGTCGCCGCGGTCGAAAAGCTCGCCTACGAGTTTCCGTGGAGCCGCGGCAATTTTCAGGATTCGCTGCGCAATGGCTATTTCGGCGTGTGTCTGCGCCATGTGACCGGCACGCTGATCGGCTATTGCGTGCTGATGCCCGTCGTCGACGAGATGCATCTGCTCAATCTGTGCGTCGCACCGTCTGCGCAGCGGGCGGGGGCGGGTCTGACGCTTCTGCGCGAAGCGGTCCGCATCACGCGCGCGGAGAAGCTCGAAGGCGTGCTGCTCGAAGTGCGGCCGTCCAATCCGCGCGCGATCCAGCTCTACGAGCGTTTCGGCTTCGCGGCCATCGGACGCCGCAAGAACTATTACCCCGCGCGGCATCGCTCGCGCGAGGACGCAATCGTCATGCGTCTGTCGTTTACGGAGGAGACTGCGCATGGCGCTCGATGAAATGCTGATCGAAGAGTTGGGAATCGGGCCGGTCTGGGTACGGCGTGGGCTTGCGCCCGCGCCGAAGGTCGAGGAAGAGCGCACGCCTGAAGCGATCGCCACGATGGCGGAAGCACCCGCGCCCGTCGTCGTCGACATGCGGCCGGAGCCGAAGCCGCTCCAGTCCGCACAGCCCGAATCCGACGCGCCGCCGCTCGACGCCTACGACGATCTCCCCTGGACCGACGAAACGCCGCTCCATGTCGAGCCCGCCACCGCGGAAGCCCCGAGCGACATCCACACGCTCGGCTGGGATGCGCTCGCCGAACGCGTCGCGAACTGCGAGCGCTGCCGTCTGTGCGAGCGCCGCACGAACACGGTCTTCGGCGTCGGCGATCGCGAAGCCGACTGGATGCTGATCGGCGAAGCGCCGGGCGAGAACGAGGACAAGCAAGGCGAGCCGTTCGTCGGCCAGGCGGGCAAGCTGCTCGACAACATGCTGCGCGCGCTCACGCTGTCGCGGCAGACGAACGTCTATATCGCGAATGTCATCAAGTGCCGGCCGCCCGGCAACCGCAATCCCGAGCTCGACGAAGTCGCGCGCTGCGAGCCGTATCTGCAACGGCAGGTCGAACTCGTGAAGCCGAAGGTCATCGTCGCGATGGGACGCTTCGCCGCGCAGAGTCTGCTGAAGAACGAGGCGAGCATCGCATCGATGCGCGGACGCGTGCACGAGTATCGTGGCGTGCCGGTGGTCGTCACGTATCACCCGGCTTATCTGCTGCGCAGCCTGCAGGACAAGTCGAAGGCGTGGGCCGATCTCTGCCTCGCGCGCAATACGTATCGCGAGGCGCTCGCCGCGCTCGGCGTCGAGCAAGGAGCAGAGAAGGGCGGCGTCTGATGACGGCCCGGGCGAGCGATCTCACGCGTATCGTCGATCGTTTCGGCGACGTCACGGTTCGCGATCTCGCCTGGCTTCTGTTCGCTCCCGATCTGCTGCGCGAAGGCGACGCCGCGCTCGCGCATCCGTTCGCGTCGACAGCGGAGCGCGACGCGACGCTCGTGTGGCTGAAGGCGCTCGATGCCGCGCCGCAGCCGCTGCACGATCACGCGCGCGATCCGAAGTTCACGCGCCTCGGCATCTACGCCGAGAGCCTCATCCGCTTTTTTCTCGCGCACGGTCCGGCGGCGCGCCTCATCGCGGCGAACGTGCCGTTGCGGCAACAGCGGCGCACCATCGGCGAATGCGATTTCCTGCTCGAATCGGCGGATGGCGCGCGGCTGCACTGGGAGCTGGCGGTGAAGTTCTACCTGCATATCGACGATAGCGACGGCGATGCGGCGCGCGCGGCGCGTCTGTCGAACTACGTCGGGCCGAATCTGCAGGATCGCTTCGATATCAAGCACGAGCGGCTTCTCACGCATCAACTGGCGCTGACGCGGCGCGCCGAGTTCGCGTTGCTCGGCTTCGACGGTCCGTGGCAGGCGCAGTTGTTCATCAAAGGCCGGCTTTTCTATCACGGGCTCGGCGGCGACGAGGTCGTGCCCGCGCGCGAAATAGGGGAGCACCATCTGCGCGGATGGTGGCTGACGGCGTCGGAATGGCGCGACGCGCGCTCGAATGCGTCGGACGATGAGCGCGCGTGGGTCGTGCAGCCGCGCATGGCGTGGCTCGCGTCGCGGCGGCTCAATGGGGATGCCGCCGAAACGCTGATCGCGGAATCGGATGCGATTCGCGCGCGTCTCGAAGGCACGATCGCGCCGACGATGGTTGCCGCCTACGCGCGCGACGAAGCGGGGAATTTCGTGGAGGAATCGCGAGGCTTCATCGTGCCGGACGACTGGCCGGAGCGCGCGCGGGCGTTCGCCGCGTCGGCGGAGTGATCACCGGCTGATCACCACCAGCGGAAAAAATGATGCACCGGACCCACGCCATGACCGACGTCGAGCCGCACGCTCGCTTCGATCGCGCCGGTCAGATAGCGCTTAGCCTCGGCGGTCGCGCTCGCAAGATCGTCGGTTTGCGGAATCAGCGCCGCGATCGCCGACGACAGCGTGCAGCCCGTGCCGTGCGTGTTCTTGAGCGGCACGCGCGCGCCGCCGAGCCTCAGTGCGCCCGCCGCCTCGATCAGCCAGTCGGGACTGTCGTTCGATGCAAGATGGCCGCCTTTCATCAGCACGGCCCGCGCGCCGAGCGCGCGCAAGGCTTCGCCCTGACGGACCATCGCGTCTTCGTCGGCGGCGCTTTCGTCGCCTAACAGCGCCGCCGCTTCCGGCAGATTCGGCGTGACGAGCGTCGCGAGCGGCAGCAATTCGTCGCGCAACGCGGCAACGGCTTCCGGCGCGAGCAGCGCGTGATTGCTCTTCGAGATCATCACGGTGTCGAGCACAACATGTTTCGGCCGATGGCGCTTGAGCGCCTCGGCGACCGCGCGCACGATGCCCGCGTTCGCCAGCATGCCGATCTTCACGGCATCGATGCGGATGTCGTCGAACACGGCGTCGAGCTGCGCCGCGATGAACGCGGGCTCCGGCGCGTGAACGGCTGTCACGCCGCGCGTGTTTTGCGCGGTGAGCGCCGTGATGACGCTCGCGCCGTACGCGCCGAGCGCGGAGAACGCCTTCAGATCGGCCTGAATGCCCGCGCCGCCGCCCGAGTCGGAGCCGGCGATCGTGAGGACGTTCGGAATGGTTTTCGTGATTGCCATGAGCTTAGATGCGTGACTGTGCGATGGTCGCGGCAAGCGCCGAGGCCGCCGTGCGCGGATCGGCCGCCTTGCAGATCGCCGACACCACCGCGAGACCGGCCGGCTTCGCGCGCATGACGTCTGCGGCGTTATGCGCCTGAATGCCGCCGATCGCGACGGTCGGCACATGCGCGGCCGCGCAGATTTCAGCGAGACCGTCGATGCCGCAGGGCGTGGAGGCGTCGGTCTTGGTCGGCGTCGCGTACACCGGACCCGCGCCGAGATAATCGACGACGCCCGCGCGTTTCGCCGCGTCGGCGGTTTCATCGAGATTCGATACCGACAGGCCGATCAGCGCGTCCGGCCCGAGCAGTCGGCGCGCGACATCGGCGGGCAGATCGCGCTGGCCGATATGCACGCCATCCGCGCCGACAGCCAGCGCGACATCGACATGATCGTTGACGACAAACGGCACGCCGTGCGCGCGCGTGATCGGCAGCAAATCGCGCGCGAGTTCGAACCACGCGCGCTTGTGCCACTCGGGCGCGCGCAGTTGCACGATGGTCGCGCCGCCTTCGAGCGCGGCGCGCGCGACACGAACCGCCGCGTCATGACCGCCGCACTGCACGGGATCGAGCACGAGATAGAGCGAGAGATCGAACGAAGCGCGCATGTCAGCCGGCAACGATGTCGCGCTGCACGAGCGTCTTGCCGAACGCGGCTTCATCGAGCGATGCGAGCCGGTCCAGATACGCGACGGCGAAGCTGCCGGGCAGCGCGGCGTCGCGCGCGGCGAGTTCCCCCGCGATGGTCGAATAGGCGATGGCGGCGACGGTCGCGGACCAGAACGCGTCGCGATCCGGCGCCGCGCCGACGAACGCGGCCACCGTCGCGGACAACGCGCAGCCGACGCCCGTCACGCGCGTCATCAAGGGCGAGCCGTTCGACATCGCGATGACGCGGCGGCCATCGGTCACGTAATCGGTCTCGCCCGTGACCGCGACGACGGCCTGCGTCTTCAGCGCGAGCACCTGCGCGGCGTCGAGCGCGGCATCGGTGGCGGCGGTGCTGTCGACGCCGCGTCCGCTCGCTGCGCCCCCCGACAAGCTGATGATCTCCGACGCGTTGCCGCGGATCACCGCGGGCTTCGCATCGAGCAGATCGAACGCAAATTCCGTGCGAAACGCGAGCGGCCCGACCGCGACCGGATCGAGCACCCACGGCGTGCCCGCGCTGTTGGCGGCCTCGACGGCGGCGCGGATCGCGCGGCTCTGCGGCACGTCGAGCGTGCCGAGATTGACCGACAGCGCATTGGCGACGGCCGCGAATTCGCCGACTTCCTCGCGCGCGACGACCATCGCGGGCGCGGCGCCGATCGCGAGCAGCACGTTCGCGGTGAAGTTGGTGACGACGAGATTCGTGAGGCAATGCACGAGCGGCGCGCGTTCGCGCACGCGGGTGACGAAGGAAAAGAGATCGGCGGCAAGCATGATGCGAAGAGGGTCAGTGCCGCGCTTCGCCGATCAGCGCGACCGAATCGAACGCGCGCTGATTGGCCTGATGCCGTCGCATCACGAAGTACATCATGAGACACACGAACGAGCCGAACAGCACGATGACGAACTGGATCGGCACGTCGAGCCACACGAGCACGGCGTAGAGGCACAGCATGACGAGCACCGACAGGTTTTCGTTGAAATTCTGCACGGCGATGGAATGCCCGGCGGAAAGCAGAACGTGCCCGCGATGCTGGAGCAGCGCGTTCATCGGCACGACGAAGAAGCCCGACAGTCCGCCGACGATCATCAGGAACACATATGCGATCAGCAGGTAGCCGGGGAAGTGCATCTTGCCGAAGTAGATGCCCCAGTGCGCGGGAAAGAGATGGCGCGTGTAGAAGGCCATCAGCATGACGGCGAGTCCCATGACGATGCCTACCGGCAGCACGCTGAGCGAGCGCTTGAGCGGCACGCGCGCGGCCGCGAGCACCGCGCCCGCCGCGACGCCGACCGCGATCACCGCCTGCAGGATCGCTGCCTGCGAGAGCGTCATGCCGAGCGACACTTCGGCCCATTTCAGCACGATGAACTGCAGCGTCGCGCCTGCGCCCCAGAAGAGCGTCGTGACGGCGAGCGAGATCTGGCCGAGCTTGTCGCGCCAGAGCACGAGAAAGCAGTCGGCGAAATCGGTGATGAGCTTGAGCGGCCGCGTCTCCTGCTTCGGATAGCGCGCGCCGGTGTCGGGAATGCGCAGATTGAAGATCGCGGCGATCACGTACATCAGCATGATGACGAGCATTGCGGCTTCGGCGGGCGTGTTGATGCGCGGAATGTGCAGCGACAGCAGATGACTGGCGATATGCGGACTGATGAGCGCGCCGCCCATGACCGTGCCGAGGATGATCGAGCCGACCGTCGTGCCTTCGATCCAGCCGTTCGCGGCGACGAGCCGATCGGCTGGCAGGAGCTCGGTCAGAATGCCGTATTTCGCGGGCGAATAGGCCGCCGCGCCGAACCCGACGATGCCATACGCGAGCAACGGATGCGCGCCGAAGAGCATCGTCACGCAGCCCACGACCTTGATCGAATTGGTCACGAACATGACGTGGCCCTTGGGCCGGGAATCCGCGAAAGCGCCGACGAAAGCCGCGAGAATCACATACGACAGGACGAAGAACAGCTTGAGCAGCGGCGTCATCCAGTTCGGGGCGTGAAGGTCTTTCAGCAGTGCAATGGCAGCGATCAGTAGAGCGTTATCGGCCAGCGATGAGAAAAACTGCGCGGCCATGATGGTGTAAAAACCTTTTTTCATCTGATCCGAAGCTTTCCTCACTGCGGGTGATCCGCCCCGGGCACCGGTCGTGCACTCGGGCTTATGCCTTTCGAAATGGGTTGTGTGCACGGCTTTATAACACGAAAATAGGCGCATTCTGACTAGCAGTAATCTCGATCGCGCCAGAAATGACGCGCCTGTGTTCGTGATTCCTCATAACATACTGATTCGCAAGGCGTCCCGGTCGGCGCAGCAGGACGCGTCCCGCTCGCGTATGCTGGCCTTTTAGACCGCACTCGTTGCAATTCCACCAAACGCTCATGCCGCGCCCCCTTTCAGCAACAATTCACACCGCCGCGCTCGCCAACAACCTGGCCGTTGCACGCAAGTACGCCCCGAAATCCAAGATCTGGGCCGTCGTCAAGGCCAATGCATATGGCCACGGTCTCGCCCGGGCGTTCCCCGGTTTGCGCGCAACGGACGGCTTTGGCCTTCTCGACCTCGAAGAAGCCGCGAAGTTGCGTGAATTGGGGTGGGCCGGGCCAATTCTTTTGCTCGAGGGCTTTTTCCGGCCGACCGACATCGACGTGATCGACCGCTATAGCCTCACCACGGCCGTGCACTGCGACGAGCAGTTGCGGATGCTGGAAATGGCGCGGCTGTCGAAACCGGTCAACATTCAGTTGAAGATGAACAGCGGCATGAACCGGCTCGGCTATACGCCCGAGAAGTTCCGCGCCGCGTGGGAGCGCGCGCGCGCCGTGCAGGGCGTCGGCCAGATCACGCTCATGACCCATTTTTCCGATGCCGATGGCCCGCGCGGCGTCGCGCATCAACTGGAAGCGTTCGAACGCGGCGCGGAAGGCATCGCGGGCGCGCGCAGTCTCGCGAACTCGGCGGCGCTCTTGTGGCACCCGGGCGCGCACTTCGACTGGGTGCGGCCCGGCATCATGCTGTACGGCGCATCGCCGTCGGGCGTGACCGCGGATATCGCCGATACCGGCCTCAAGCCCGCGATGACGCTCCAGTCCGAGCTGATCGCCGTGCAGACGGTCGACGCGGGGAGCAGCATCGGTTATGGCTCGACGTATACAGCGGGAACGCCGATGCGCATCGGCGTGGTCGCGTGCGGCTACGCGGACGGCTATCCGCGCGTGGCGCCCGAAGGCACGCCCGTGATCGTCGACGGCGCGAGAACGCGGCTCGTCGGCCGCGTGTCGATGGATATGCTGACCGTCGATCTGACGCCGTGCCCGAACGCCGGCATCGGTTCGCGCGTGGAACTGTGGGGCGCGAATCTGCCGATCGACGATGTCGCGAGCTCGGCCGGCACGATCGGCTACGAACTCATGTGCGCGATCGCGCAACGCGTGCCGGTGCGCGCGGAATAACAACACGAAATCAACAACAAGAAATCAGGCAAGGCTTCGAGTGGCAAAAGTAGCGAAGGCAAAAACGCTGTATGTGTGCAGCGAATGCGGCGGGGAATCGCCGAAGTGGACCGGCCAGTGCGCCGCATGCAACGCGTGGAACACGCTGACCGAATCGGTGGCGCAGACGGCGTCGAACCATCGCTTCCAGGCGCTCGCGAAGAGTTCGCCGGTGCGCAAGCTCGCGGAAATCGAGGCGTCGGACGTGCCGCGCTTCACGACGGGCGTCGGCGAATTCGATCGCGTGCTGGGCGGCGGGCTCGTGCCGGGCGGCGTCGTGCTGATCGGCGGCGATCCGGGCATCGGCAAATCGACATTGCTACTGCAATCGCTCGCCGAAATCGCGCGCGAGCGGCCGGCGCTCTACGTGAGCGGTGAGGAATCCGGCGCGCAGATCGCGCTGCGCGCGCAGCGGCTCGGACTGATCGGCGGCGCGAGCGCCGCGGGCGATCTCGCGCTGCTCGCGGAAATTCAGCTCGAAAAGATCCAGGCGACCATCGATGAGCAACGGCCTGAAGTCGCCGTCATCGACTCGATTCAGACGATCTACTCGGAAGCGCTGACGTCCGCGCCCGGCTCCGTCGCGCAAGTGCGCGAGTGCGCGGCGCAACTCACGCGCATCGCCAAGCAGACGGGCACGTCGATCATCATGGTCGGCCACGTGACAAAAGAGGGCAGCCTCGCGGGACCGCGCGTGCTGGAGCACATCGTCGATACCGTGCTGTATTTCGAGGGCGACACGCACTCGTCGTTCAGGCTCGTGCGCGCGTTCAAGAATCGCTTCGGCGCCGTCAACGAGCTCGGCGTCTTCGCCATGACGGAAAAGGGCTTGCGCGGCGTCGCCAATCCGTCGGCGCTATTTTTGTCGCAGCACGAGCAGAGCGTCGCGGGTTCGTGCGTGCTCGTGACGCAGGAAGGTTCGCGGCCGCTGCTCGTCGAAGTGCAGGCGCTCGTCGATACGGCGCACGTGCCCAATCCGCGCCGGCTCGCGGTCGGGCTGGAACAAAACCGGCTGGCGCTGTTGCTGGCGGTGCTGCATCGGCACGCGGGAATTGCGTGTTTCGATCAGGACGTGTTCCTGAACGCGGTCGGCGGCGTGAAGATCACCGAGCCCGCCGCCGATCTCGCCGTGCTGCTCGCGATCCACTCGTCGATGCGCAACAAGCCGCTGCCGAAGGGTCTCATTACGTTCGGCGAGGTGGGCTTGGCGGGTGAAATCCGGCCGTCTCCGCGCGGGCAGGATCGCCTGAAGGAAGCGGCGAAGCTAGGCTTTTCCGTCGCGCTGATTCCGAAGGCGAACGCGCCCAAGCAGGCCATCGACGGTCTGAAGGTGATCGCCGTGGACCGCATCGAGGAAGCGATCGACCGCGTTCGCGACCTCGAATGATTTCGCGATCGGACCCTTCGTAACGGCGTGTAAAAATCTCGTTGCGCAATGTAACCCAACGGACGCGCGGTTTTCCTATCCTTACAGGGCTACGGACCCGGCCAACTTCGCCAAGGGCATTTCAACACGCGAAGTGACCGGAAGGATCGAGAGGACCACGCATTGAAACACGCTAATTCAGCCCGGCCGAAGCCCGCTTTCCACCTGCGCGGATGCCGCGTCTCCGCGCCGCTTCAGCAGCCTTGGGGCAGCGGCTGCCGGATCGTCGAATGGATCGACGAGCAAGGCCAGATCTCGCGTCGCGTCGTCGCGGCCGATGTCACCGAGGATCAAGTCGTCGCGACCATTCGCGAGCATGTGACGGGCCGCAAGCATGTGCTCGTCGACGACGAACGTCAGCCGCGTCAGGTCTTGCCGCGGCGTTAGGCGCTTCTGAAAAGCGGGTGTGCCGCCGCTTCGGCAGGCGTCAGCACGGGCGCGACGCAGCAATCGAGCGGCTCCAGCAACGTCATCCATTCGTCGCGCGTGCGTTCGCGGAAAATCGCGGCAAGCTGCGCGGACAAGTCTGCCGCGTCCGCACCGCCGATCGCCTGTCCGCGGCTCCAGTGCCGCGTCGCCCAATCGGGACGGCCGAGCGCTTCGCACAAGGTCTGCCAGAACTTCAGCTCCAGCGCGCCGACCGCGACGAAACGGTCATCGCGCGTGCGATACACGTCATAGCAGGGCGCGCCGCCGTTCAGCAGGCCAGCGCCCGCGCGCGTCGTGGCTTCGTCGGCATTGGCGAGCGCGATATGCGCCATCACGTTGTGCGCGTGCGCCGCGTGCGTCATCGACACATTCAGGCAACGTCCTTCGCCGCCGCGCGCGACGTGCCACGCCGCCGCCAGTATTTCCATGACCGCCGAAAGCGCGCCGCCGAGCAGATCCGCCAACTGGAAATTCGGCGCGATGGGGGTGCCGTCGCGCGCCGCGAGCTGATCCAGCACGCCCGCATACGCGATGTAGTTCAGATCGTGTCCGGCCTTCTGCGCGAACGGTCCCTCGCTGCCGAAACCGGTGATCGCGCAATAGACGAGCTTCGGATTTGCCTCGCGCAGCACGTCGTAGCCGACGCCCAGCCGCGCCATCACCGAAGGTCGAAAGCTCTCGACGAGCACGTCTGCGTCGCGCGCGAGCTCGATCAATTTCGCGCGGCCTTCGTCCGTTTTGAGATCGAGCGTGAGCTGCCGCTTTCCGCGATTGACGATGCGATAAAACGCGCTCGGCGTGCCGCTTTGCCGATCGGCTTCGCTTTGCAGCATCGTGCGGGTGTAGTCGCCTTCGCCCGGCGGCTCGATCTTGAGCACATCGGCGCCGAGTTCCGCGAGCCGTAGCGTGGCGATGGGGCCGGGTAGAAGCCGCGTCAGATCCAGCACGCGCAGGCCGGTGAGGGAAGGCGTCGTCAAGTTGTCGATCTCCTGTTATGAGCCGATCTGCTCCAGTTCCTCGTGCGCTTCGAGCCACTCCATTTCGAGCGTTTCGAGGCGCGCATTCACTTCGCCCTGGCGTCGGATCGTCTCAGTGAGTTTCGCTTTCATCGGCGCTTCGTAGCTCGCCGGATCGGCGACGAACGCATCGAGTGCCGATTTTTCCGCGTTGAGCTTTTCCATCTCTTTCTCGATCTTGGCGATGCGCGACTTGAGCGGCTTCGTCAGATGCGCAAGCTTTTGCCGTTCCTGAGCTTCCTGCCGGCGCTGTTCCTTGCGATTGAGCGCGCTGTCGGACGCCTCGCCCGAGGCCGCGGCGCTCGCTTCCTTCGCCGCCGCGCGCGTTTCGGCGGCGTGCTGCAGAAGCCAGTCGCGGTAGTCGTCGAGATCGCCGTCGAACGGACTCAGGCGATGCTTCGCGACGAGCATGAACGTGTCGGTCGTCGCGCGCAGCAAGTGCCGGTCGTGCGACACGAGTATGAGCGTGCCTTCGAACTGCGCGAGCGCCATGGTGAGCGCGTGGCGCGTTTCGAGGTCGAGGTGGTTGGTCGGCTCGTCGAGCAGCAGCAGATTCGGCTTTTGCCAGATGATGAGCGCCAGCGCGAGCCGCGCCTTCTCGCCGCCGGAAAAGGGCGCGATCTTCGCGGTCGCCATGTCGCCGGAGAAGTTGAAGCTGCCGAGAAAGTCGCGCAGTTCCTGCTCGCGCGTGTCGGGTGCGAGGCGCGCGAGATGCTGGAGCGGGGAATCGTCCGGGCGCAGCGTTTCCAGTTGATGCTGCGCGAAATAGCCGATCTGCAAGCCTTTGCCCTGCCGGACGTCGCCGGAAAGCGGTTCGAGCGTCTGCGCGAGCGTCTTGATGAGCGTCGATTTCCCCTGACCGTTCGCGCCGAGCAAGCCGATGCGCTGGCCGTTCTGGATCGACAGCGTCACGCCTTCGACGATTGGAATCTCGCCGCCCGCGTCGTTGTGATAGCCGCAACGCACGCTCTCCATGACCATCATCGGATTCGGCGCGGCGTCGGGCTCGCGGAATTCGAACGTGAAGGGCGAGGTTGCGTGCGCGGGCGCGATCAGCTCCATCTTCTCCAGCGCCTTCACGCGGCTTTGCGCCTGCTTGGCTTTGGTCGCCTTGGCCTTGAATCGGTCGATGAAACTCTGCAGATGCGCGACTGTCCTTTGCTGCTTCTCGTACGCGCTTTGTTGCAGCGCGATCTGCTGCGCGCGCAGCACTTCGAACTGGCTGTAGTTGCCGCCGTAGCGCTTCACCTGACGATTTTCCAGATGCAGCGTGACGTTGCAGACCGAATCGAGGAACTCACGGTCGTGCGAGATCACGACGAGCGTGCCCGCATAGCGCCCGAGCCAGTCTTCCAGCCAGACGATGGCGTCGAGGTCCAGGTGGTTGGTCGGTTCGTCGAGCAGCAGCAGATCGGACGGACACATCAGCGCCTGCGCGAGATTCAGGCGCATGCGCCAGCCGCCCGAGAAGCTCGACACCGGCTCGCTCGTCTGCTCGAGCGTGAAGCCGAGACCGAGCAGCAGCGTTTCGGCGCGCGCGGGCGCCGTGTAGCCATCGGCATCGGCGAAGGCGGCGTGGGCTTCCGCTTCGGCCGCGCCGTCATGCGCGGCGGACGCGGCCACGATGCGCGCCTCGATCGCACGCAGATGCGTGTCGCCGTCGAGCGTGTAGTCGAGTGCGCTGCGATCCACGGCGGGCGTTTCCTGCGCGACGTGCGCGATGCGCCACGACGGCGGCATCGAGAAATCGCCGCCGTCCGCGTGCAATTCGCCGCGCAGCACGGAAAAGAGCGTCGACTTGCCCGCGCCGTTTGCGCCGACGAGACCGGCCTTCTCGCCCGGATTGAGCGTGAAGCTCGTGTCTTCGAAAAGCGGCTTGGTGCCGCGGGACAGGCTGAACTGGTTGAAGCGGATCACGTCGGAATGGCGGCGAAAAGGGCGCGGCTTTGAGGGAAAGCGCTATTTTAGACCGGACCGATTGCGCGGCAGGGGTCGGCCGTTCGGCTAATGGCGGGCGAACGCGCGACGGGTTAGCATCGCGTGACTTTCATCGAATTTTTCCGGAGCACGCCATGAGCACAGCCAGCGAAGGCATCTACGGCTTCTCGGCCGAAACACTCGACGGCGCGACCGTCAGCCTCGACAAGTACCGCGGCAAGGTTCTGCTCATCGTGAATACGGCGAGCGAATGCGGATTCACACCGCAGTACCAGGGTTTGCAGGAGGTTTATCGACAGTACGCGGCGCGCGGTTTCGAGGTGCTCGGCTTTCCGTGCAACCAGTTCGGCAAGCAGGAACCGGGCGATGCCGGGCAAATCGGCGCTTTCTGCGAGCAAAACTACGGCGTCACGTTTCCGATGTTCGCGAAGATCGAGGTGAACGGCTCCAACGCGCATCCGCTCTACAAGTATTTGAAGGACAAGGAACCGGGCCTGCTCGGCATCGAAGCGATCAAGTGGAATTTCACGAAGTTTCTCGTCGATCGCAGTGGCAAGGTCATCAAGCGCTATGCGCCGCAGACCAAGCCGGAATCGATCACCGACGACATCGAAAAGCTGCTCTGACGCCGCTCAGAGAATCGGCGAGAAAAGCCGCGCGACGTGCATCGCCATGCGCCGCCAGAAGGCCTTGCCGCGATAGTCATTGGCGTCGATCTCGAACGAATGCGCGAAGTCGGCGAGCAGCATGGTTTCCACTTCGCTAGCGAACGCGCGATCGACGGTCAGCACCGTGATCTCGAAGTTCAGGCGAAACGAGCGATTGTCGAGATTCGCGCTGCCGATCGACGCGGCGATGCCGTCGACGAGCACGACCTTCTGATGCAGAAATCCCGGCTTGTAGCGGAAGATGCGAACGCCCGCCTGCACGAGGTCGTACGCGTAAAGCCGCGACGCCGCGAACACCACGCGATGATCGCGCCGGCTCGGAATCAGGATGCGTACGTCGACGCCACGCATCACGGCGAGCCGCAGCGCCGAGAACACGGCTTCGTCGGGAATCAGATAGGGCGATGTGATCCAGATGCGCTCGCGCGCCGCGTTGATCGCCTCGACAAAGAAAAGCGAACAGGTTTCCTGTTTGTCCGCCGGGCCGCTCGACAGCACCATGCAGTGCATGTTCTCGCCGGAATGCGGCGCGGGGCCGAGTTCCGGCAGGCGTTGCGTCGCCCAGTACCAGTCTTCGGTGAACACGAACTGAATGCTCGCGACCGCCGGGCCGCGCACTTCGATATGCGTGTCGCGCCACGGCGAAAGCCGCGGATTGCCGCCGAGATATTCGACGCCCACGTTGTGCCCGCCGACGAACGCGCATTTGCCGTCCACCACGACGATCTTCCGATGATTGCGGAAGTTGATCTGGAAACGGTGCACGAACTTGCGGGTGGCCGCGAACGGATGCGCCTCGACGCCGCCCGCCCGCAGCGCATTGACGTAGCGATGCGGCAGGTCGAAGCTGCCGATGCTGTCATAGAGGAAGTACACGCGCACGCCGGCCTGAGCTTTCTTGATGAGCGCGTCCTTGAGCATTTCGCCGAGCGCATCGGCGCGCACGATGAAGAACTGCACGACCACATAGCGTTCGGCGCCGGCGATCGCTTCGAGAATCGCGGCGAACGTCGCGTCGCCGTTGATGAGCACGCGGGCCGAGTTGCCGCGCAAGAACGGCATGCCGGACAGGCGCTGCAGCGTGCGGATCGTCGGATTGCCGAGATAAGCGGCAGGCCCCGGCGCGATTTCGCCGCGCGCGCCGGTGGAATCGACGAGCGGAGCGGCTTCGGGCGCATCGCTGCGGGCGCCGGAATCCCATTCGGCAGGCTTCGAACGGCTGCGCAGGATCTCGATTTCCAGCCGCCGTTCGTCGATATAGCCGGCGAACTTGCTGCGGCCGAGGAAGAGATACGGGATCAGCGTGAAGTAGGGCATCGCGACGAGCGACACGGCCCACGCGACCGCGCCTTGCGACGTGCGTGTGTTGATGACGGCATGGATCGCGGCGATCACGCCGAGCACATGCGCGGCCATCACGAGCGTGCCGAGGTGAAGCCAGTCGGATGCTTGCATAGACGCGGGAAGGAGCTAAGGGCTTGGCTAATGGCGATTTGCCATATTACCCAACCCTTCCACGCGAAGTGTCAGCGATCGTTGCAGCGCTTGCGCCGCCGCAACGACCGCTCACGGAGAAGCGGACGCTCAGGCCGGAAGGTCGGCGGCCTGGATGAGGAACACGTTGTCGTCGCCGGCGCTCGTCGAGAGCCAGACGAGATCGAGGCCGCCGAGCGCGGCTTCGACATTCGGGCGCTCATTGCCGATCTCGACGACGAGCACGCCGTCCTCGGTCAGCCACTTGCCCGCGTCGCGCACGATGCGCCGTACCACGTCCATGCCGTCCGCGCCGCCCGCGAGCGCGAGCTCGGGTTCGTGGCGGTACTCTGCCGGCAGCGCCTGCATCGCGTCCGCGTTGACGTACGGCGGATTCGTGATGATGACCTCGTAGCGCGCCTCGGGAAGCGGCGCGTACAGGTCGCCTTCGTAGAGGCTCACGCGCTCTTCCAGACCGTAATCGTCCACATTGCGGCGCGCGACCGCGAGCGCATCGGCGGAAATGTCGACGGCATCGACATCGGCGTTTTCGAAGGCCTGCGCCGCGAGAATCGCGAGGCAGCCCGAGCCGGTGCACAGTTCGAGCACGCGCGTGACCTGATCCGGATCGGCCACATACGGCTGCAAGCCGTCCTGCAGCAACTCGCCGATGAACGAGCGCGGCACGATCACGCGTTCATCGACGTAAAAGCGGCGGCCGTGCATCCACGCTTCCTGCGTGATGTACGCGGCGGGAATGCGTTCCTTCGCGCGGCGCTCGATGACTTTCATGACCGCGTCGATCTCGTGGTCGAGCAGGCGCGCGTCGAGGAACGGATCGAGCGTGTCGAGCGGCAGATGCAGCGTATGCAGGATCAGATACGCGGCTTCGTCGTAGGCATTGGACGAGCCGTGGCCGAAGGACAAGCCCGCTTCGGTGAAACGCGAGACGCCGAAGCGCAGCAGGTCGCGCACGGTCGTGAAGGGCAGCGCCATCGAAGGCTCCTTTTTATTGTCGGATTTGAATTAGGCGATCAGTGCTTCGAGCACGCGGCGGTACACGTTCTTCAACGGTTCGATGAAGCGCACTTCGACATGCTCGTCGATCTTGTGGATCGTGCCGTTCGGCGGGCCGAATTCGACGACCTGATCGCAGATTTGCGCGATGAAGCGTCCGTCGGACGTGCCGCCCGTGGTAGACAGCTCGGTGCGCACGCCGGTTTCATCGGCGATGGCTTTTTCGAGCGCGTCGGACAGCGCACCGCGCGGGGTGAGAAACGGCAGGCCGCTCACGATCCACTGCAGGTCGTATTCGAGGCCGTGCTTGTCAAGGATCGCGTGGACGCGGCTTTGCAGGCTCTCGACCGTGCTCGCGGTCGAGAAGCGGAAGTTGAACATCAGGTCGGCATGACCGGGAATGATGTTGGTCGCGCCGGTGCCCGAATGCAGGTTCGACACTTGCCAGGTTGTCGGCGGGAAATATTCGTTGCCGTCGTCCCATTTTTCGGCGACGAGCTCGGCGAGCGCGGGCGCGAGCAGATGCACCGGATTCTTCGCGAGATGCGGATACGCGATATGCCCCTGCACGCCCTTGACGACGAGCTTGCCCGTCATCGAGCCGCGCCGGCCGTTCTTGACCATGTCGCCGAGCGTGGCGTTCGAAGTCGGCTCGCCGACGATGCAGTAATCGAGCCGCGTGCCGCGCGCCTTCAGCGCTTCAACGACCTTGATCGTGCCGTCGGTCGCGGGGCCTTCTTCATCGCTCGTGATGAGAAACGCGAGCGTGCCGCGATGTTCCGGATGCTGCGCGACGAATTCCTCGCTCGACACGACGAACGCCGCGAGCGACGCCTTCATGTCCGCCGCGCCGCGACCGTAGAGTTTGCCGTCGCGATGCGTCGGGGTGAAGGGCGGCGAGCTCCACTGTTCGAGCGGGCCGGTCGGCACGACGTCGGTATGGCCGGCGAAGGCGAGCAGCTTGCCGCTTGCGTCCGTGCCGCGCCTGACGGCCCACAGGTTCGTGACGCCGCCCGATTCGATCGTTTCGCATTCGAAGCCGATCGCCGCGAGCCGCTCGATCATGAGCGCCTGGCAAGCCTTGTCGTCGGGCGTGACGGATGCGCGTTCGATCAGCGCTTCGGTAAGGGAAAGGGTGCCGGACATGGTTCTTTTTCCACAGCGATAAAAAATGCCGGCGCGCGGGCCGGCACTCGTAGCAAGCTCGCGATGACCGTCGGATTCACAGTCATCGCATCGGCTCAGGCAAAGAGCGTTTCGTACTGCTCGGCGGAAAATCCGAGCGTCTTCACGCGTCCGTTCACCACCACGACCGGCCGCTTGATGATCGACGGCTTGTGGATCATCAGCGCGATCGCGCCGTTGGTCGTGTCGGCTTCGGCCTTGTGCACGTCCGACAGGCCGCGCCACGTCGTGCCGCGCTTGTTGATGAGCTGATCGAGCGATACGTCCTTCAGCCAGTCCTGAACCAGCTTCTCGTTCACGCCGGCTTTCTTGAAGTCGTGAAACTCGAACGGCACGCCGTGCTCTTCCAGCCACACGCGCGCCTTCTTCACCGTGTCGCAGTTCGGAATGCCGTAGACGACAGTCGTCGGGGTGGATCCGCGTGCCAAAATCAGTCGCCTCGCAGCAGTTCGTTCAGGCCGACTTTCGCGCGCGTCTTGGCGTCGACCTTCTTCACGATGACCGCGCAGTACAGGCTGTGCGAGCCGTCCTTCGACGGCAGGTTGCCCGCGACGACGACCGAGCCCGCCGGAATGCGGCCGTACGTGACTTCGCCGGTTTCGCGATCGTAGATCTTCGTCGACTGGCCGAGATACACGCCCATCGAGATGACGGAATTCTCTTCGACGATCACGCCTTCCACGACTTCCGAACGCGCGCCGATGAAGCAGTTGTCCTCGATGATGACCGGGTTCGCCTGCAGCGGCTCCAGCACGCCGCCGATGCCCACGCCGCCCGACAGGTGCACGTTCTTGCCGATCTGCGCGCACGAGCCGACGGTCGCCCACGTATCGACCATCGTGCCTTCGTCGACATATGCGCCGATGTTGGTGTAAGACGGCATCAGCACGACGTTCTTCGCGATGAACGAGCCGCGGCGCGCGATGGCCGGCGGCACGACGCGGAAACCGCCCGCCGCGAAGTCTTCGGCCGTGTAGTTCGCGAACTTCGAGGGCACCTTGTCGTAGAACTGCGTGTAGTTGTAAGACCCGCCACCGGCAGGCATCGGCGCGTTGTCTTCCAGTCGGAACGACAGCAGCACGGCCTTCTTGAGCCACTGATTCACGACCCAGTCGCCATCGCGCTTTTCGGCGACGCGCATCTGGCCTTTGTCGAGCTGCTCGATCGCATGCGCGACGGCTTCGCGGACTTCGGCGGGCGCGGCCTTGGGCGACAGCTCGGCGCGGTTTTCCCAGGCGGTATCGATGATGCTCTGAAGTTGTTGCGACATAGTTGGTATCAAGGATGGGTAGTTGGGCCGGCTACGTTTCAGAACCGTTTGTCAGGAACTGAGCGTGCGGCAGAATTCGACGATGCGGCGAGCGCCTTCGACACATTCCCCGGTTTCAGCGACGAGCGCGATGCGCACGAAACCTTCGCCGGGATTCGTGCCGTGCGCCGTGCGAGCGAGAAAGGAGCCCGGCAGAACCGTCACATTATAGTCGGCGTAAAGGCGTGCAGCGAACTGGGTATCGGTGAGCCCGGTGCCCGAAACGTTCGCCCAGAGGTAGAACGCGGCGTCGGGCAAACGCACGTCGAGGACGTCCGCGAGCATCGGCGTGACCGTCTGGAATTTTTTCAGATACTGCGCGCGGTTGTCGCGCACGTGCGTTTCATCCTGCCACGCGACGATGCTCGCGCGCTGAAACACCGTCGACAGCGCCGCGCCGTGATACGTGCGATAGAGCAGGAAGTCCTTCAGGATCGACGCATCGCCCGCGACGAAGCCCGAACGCATGCCCGGCACGTTCGAGCGCTTGGACAGGCTCGACAGCATCACGAGACGGTCGAAGTTGCGATTGAGCAGCCGCGCGGCTTCGAGGCCGCCGAGCGGCGGATTGCTTTCGTCGAAATAGATCTCCGAATAACACTCGTCCGATGCGATCACGAAGCCGTGCCTGTCCGACAGCGCGAAGAGTTCGCGCCAGTTTTCGAGCGTGAGCACGGCGCCCGTCGGGTTGCCCGGCGAGCAGACGTAGAGCAGTTGCGTGCGCGCCCAGATCTCTTCGGGCACCGCCGAGTAATCGCACGCGAAGTTGCGCGCCGGATCGCTGTTGACGAAGTACGGCTCGGCGCCCGCGAGCAGGGCCGCGCCTTCGTAGATTTGATAGAACGGGTTCGGACAGAGTACGATGGGCGGTTCTGCGGCCTTGTTCGTGCGGCTGTCGATCACGGTCTGCGCGAGCGCGAAAAGCGCCTCGCGCGAGCCGGAGACAGGCAGCACTTCGGTTGCCGGATCGATCGATTCGAGGCCGTAACGCTGCATCACCCATGCCGCGATCGCGCGGCGCAACGGCTCGCTGCCGAGCGTCGCCGGGTAGCTCGCGAGGCCGTCGAGCGAATCGATCACCGCATCGCGGATCAGCGCGGGCGTCGGATGCTTCGGCTCGCCGATGCCGAAGCTGATCGGCGTGAATCCCGCGCGCGGCTCGATGCCCTTGAAGAGCAGACGAAGCTTTTCGAATGGATAAGACTGAAGTTTCTCGAGAAGTGGATTCACGGCGTGACCGGTAAGCAGTGAGCGATGCGCGCGAGGCGAGAAGCGCCTGCGAGCGCGGCAATCGGAAGAATCGAACGGACGTGAAACGAACTCACGATTATAGCGCGTGGCGTCGCGCCGGAAACGGCGGGCGGCGCGCGCCACGAAGGACGAAAACACGAGTGATGCCGGACGCAATGCAAGGACCATCTCGATGACGAGCAGCGTGCGCAATGCATGGCCGACGCTCGCAATCATGCTCGGCGCGTCGGTGTGGGGCCTCGTCTGGTATCCGATGCGGATGCTTGCCGCCATGGGCCTCTCCGGCACGGCCGCGAGCGCGACGACGAGCGCCGCCGCGTGCGTCTTCGTGCTCGTCGCGAAACGCCGCTCGATCAGTACGCTGTCGTGGCACTGGCTGCTCGTCGGGCTCGGCGTGGCCGCGGGCGTGACCAATATCGGTTTCGTGTGGGGCGCGATCCACGGTCAGGTGATGCGCGTGCTGCTGCTCTTCTATCTGACGCCCGCGTGGACCGCGATCTTCGCGCACTTCATCCTGAAAGAGCGTCTCACGCGCGCCGACGCCGCGCTCTCGCTCCTCTCGCTCGCGGGCGCGGTCACCATGCTCTGGTCGCCCGAACTCGGCATGCCGCTGCCGGCCGATCTCGCCGAATGGTCGGGTCTGATGGGCGGCATGGGCTTCGCGATGAGCAACGTGCTCGTCGTGAAAGTCACCCGTACGCTGCCCGCGATGAAGCCCGAGATGCGCACGGCGGTGATCTTCGGCGGCGCGGCGCTCATCGCGTCCATCGTCACGCTGTTCGAGCCGATGCCCGCGCCGCCCGCAGCCGCTCTCTTGCCGACCGTGAGCCTGATCGTGATCGGGCTGGGCGTCGTGCTCGCCGGCAACAACATGATCGTGCAACTCGGCCTCGCGCGCGTGCCGGCCAATCGTGCGTCGATCATCATGCTGTTCGAACTCGTCGTCACGGCGCTGTCGGCGTGGCTCTTCGCAGGCGAAGTCCCCGGCGCGCGAGAATGGGCGGGCGGCGCGTGCATCGTCGTTGCATGCGTGCTGTCGGCGTGGGTGCATCGGCCGCGGGCAGCGCGCTCGCCTTCGTCCGCAGCGTCCGACATCGCGATAGAAGTGCCGGAAAGCAAAAAGAAATCGACTCGCGCGATGGTATGATGGAGTCCGCTTTCGCCGGGCCAGTTGATGGTGCTTCACTGCCGCGCGGCCGGGAAACGACGGGCCGCGCTGCGGCCTGTCCGCCATATATCCTCCGTCACTCATTCAAAACAGCGATATCGCCGTGCGTCTGACCTCGATAAAACTCGCTGGCTTCAAGTCCTTCGTCGATCCCACGCATTTCCAGGTCCCCGGCCAACTGGTCGGCGTCGTCGGGCCGAACGGCTGTGGCAAGTCCAATATCATCGATGCGGTGCGCTGGGTGCTCGGCGAATCGCGCGCCTCCGAGTTGCGCGGCGAATCGATGCAGGACGTGATCTTCAACGGATCGACGGCGCGCAAACCCGGCAGCCGGGCTAGCGTCGAACTCATTTTCGATAACGGCGACGGCCGCGCCGCCGGTCAATGGAGCGCCTACGGCGAAATCGCCGTGAAGCGCGTGCTCACGCGCGACGGCACTTCCAGCTACTACATCAACAATCTGCCCGCGCGCCGTCGCGACATCCAGGACATCTTCCTCGGCACGGGTCTCGGCCCGCGCGCCTACGCGATCATCGGGCAGGGCATGATCGCGCGCATCATCGAGGCGAAGCCCGAAGAGCTGCGCGTGTTCCTCGAAGAAGCCGCGGGCGTGTCGAAGTACAAGGAGCGCCGCCGCGAGACGGAGAACCGTCTGCATGACACGCGCGAGAACCTGACGCGCGTCGAAGACATCATCCGCGAGCTGTCGACGAACCTCGAAAAGCTCGAAGCGCAGGCGGTCGTCGCGACGAAGTACAAGGAACTGCAGGCCGAAGGCGAAGAGAAGCAACGCCTTCTGTGGCTCTTGCGCAAGAAGGAAGCGGGCAACGAAGCCGAGCGTCAGCAGCGCGCGATTCGCGAGGCCCAGGTCGAGCTCGAAGCGCAGACGGCGCGTCTGCGTGAAGTCGAAGCGCAACTGGAAACGCTGCGCGTCGCGCACTACAGCGCGAGCGACGCGATGCAAGGCGCGCAAGGCTCGCTCTACGAAGCCAATGCCGAAGTGAGCAGGCTCGAAGCGGAGATCCGCTTCATCGTCGAGTCGCGCAATCGCGTGCAGGCGCAGATCGCCGCGCTCACCGCGCAGCGCGAGCAATGGCAGGTGCAGGCGCAAAAGGCGCGCGACGAAATCGATACCGCGACCGAAGCGCTCGCCGAAGGCGAAGAAAAGGCCGCGATCGCGCAGGAAAATGCCGCCGCGAAACACGACGCGCTCCCCGCGCTCGAAGCGCGCTGGCGCGACGCACAAGCGCAATTGAACGAAGAGCGCGCGGGCATCGCGCGCGCCGAACAGGCGCTCAAGCTCGAAGCGGCGCATCAGCGCAACGCGGATCAGCAGCTTCAGCAATTGCAGCAGCGTCAGGAGCGTCTGAAGAGCGAGGCGAGCGGTCTGGACGCGCCCGACGAAGCGCATCTCGAAGAGTTGCGCATGCAGCTCGCGGAAAACGAAGAGATTCTCGCCGAAGCACAAGCGCGTCTCGCCGATGCGCAGGAAACCGTGCCGCGTCTGGACGCCGACCGCCGCGCCGCGCAGGAACGCGTGCAGAAGGAAAGCGCGCAGATCCATCAGCTCGAAGCGCGCCTCGCCGCGTTGAAGCAGCTTCAGGAAAGCGTGCAGACGGAAGGCAAGGTCCAGCCGTGGCTCGACAAGCACGAGCTCGGCGCGCTGCCGCGTCTGTGGAAGAAGCTGCACGTCGAGACCGGCTGGGAAGCGGCGCTCGAATCCGTGCTGCGGGAGCGTCTCGCCGCGCTGGAAGTATCGAATCTGGATTGGGTCAAGGCGTTCGCCACGGATGCGCCGCCCGCCAAGCTCGCGTTCTACTCGCCGCCCGTCGCGGGAAAGCCGGTCGACGCGCCGCAAGGCTTGCGCTCGCTGCTGTCGCTCGTGCGCATCGACGATCCGGGCCTGCGCGCCGTGCTCAACGAATGGCTCGCCACGACTTTCGTCGCCGACGATCTCGCGCAGGCGCTCGCTTCGCGCAATCAGTTGCCGGATGGCGCCGCGTTCGTCGTGAAGGCGGGGCATATCGTGACGCGCGTGGGCGTGCAGCTTTACGCGTCGGATTCCGAGCAGTCGGGCATGCTCGCGCGTGCGCAGGAAATCGAGAATCTGACGAAGCAGGTGCGCGCGCAGGCTTTGCTGTCCGATGAAGCCAAGGCCAACGCCTTGCGTGCCGATGCCGCCCACACGCAAGGCTCGCAGACGCTCGCGGAAGCGCGCGCCGCCGCTGAACGCGCGACGCAGCGCGTGCACGCGTTGCAGATGGACGTGCTCAAGCTCGCGCAGGCGCACGAACGCTATACGCAGCGCAACACGCAGATCGGCGAGGAGCTCGAAGAGATCGCCGCGCAGATCGACGAGCAGCGTGCCTTGCGCGCCGAATCGGAAGCCGCGTTCGAACGTCACGATGGCGAAATCGCGCAATTGCAGGCGCGTTTCGAAGACAACCAGCTTGCGTTCGAGTCGCTCGACGAGGAACTCACGAACGCGCGCCATGAACTGCGCGAACTGGAACGCGCCGCGAGCGATGCCAGCTTCGCCGTGCGCGGCCTCGCCGCGAAGATCGACGAATACAAGCGCAATATCGAGACGGCGCACGATCAGAGCGAGCGCATCGCGGGCACGCTGGAAGACGCGCGCGCCGAACTCGAAACCATCAACGAACAGACCGCGCAGACCGGCCTGCAGGACGCGCTCGAAGTGCGCGCGGCGCGCGAGGAAGCGCTGCATGCGGCGCGCGTCGAACTTGACGATCTGACCGCGCGTCTGCGTCAGGCCGACGAGCAGCGCCTCATGGCCGAACGTTCGCTGCAGCCGCTGCGCGACAAGATCAACGAGTTGCAACTGAAGGAGCAGGCGGCGCGCATCAGCGGCGAGCAGTTCGTCGAGCAGTTGCAAGCAGCCGGCGTCGATGAAGCCGAGCTCGCCGAAAAGCTCACGCCGGACATGAAGCCGTCGTATCTGCAGGGCGAAGTCACGCGGCTGAACAACGCGATCAACGCGCTCGGCCCGGTCAACATGGCCGCGCTCGAGGAACTCGCAGCAGCGACCGAGCGCAAGCATTTCCTCGACGCGCAGTCCGCGGATCTGAACGACGCCATCGGCACGCTGGAAGACGCGATCCAGAAGATCGATCAGGAAACGCGCGCGCTGCTGCAAGGCACCTTCGACGAAGTGAACCGTCACTTCGGCGAACTGTTCCCGCGCCTTTTCGGCGGCGGTCAGGCGAAGCTCATCATGACCGGCGATGAAATCCTCGACGCCGGCGTGCAGGTCATGGCGCAGCCGCCCGGCAAGAAGAATTCGACGATTCACCTGCTTTCGGGCGGCGAAAAGGCGCTGACCGCGACCGCGCTCGTGTTCGCGATGTTCCAGTTGAACCCTGCGCCGTTCTGTCTGCTCGACGAAGTCGACGCGCCGCTCGACGACGCCAACACCGAGCGCTTCGCGAACCTCGTGCGCGCGATGTCGGCCAAGACGCAGTTCCTGTTCATCTCGCACAACAAGATCGCGATGGAAATGGCGCAGCAACTGATCGGCGTGACGATGCAGGAGCAGGGCGTGTCGCGCATCGTCGCGGTGGACATGGAAGCGGCGGCGGGCTTCGCGCAGAACGGCTGAAGCATCGCGCTCGCGAGAGTTTGATTGAGTGAAAGGGCCGGACGAGGTTTCCGGCAGCGTGCGTCAAGGCGCGGAGTGGCGCGCATCGGCCAGGCGGCGGCGAGAAGCCGGAACGCGGCGATGCGCGCGACAGATCGCGCGGCGCTTCGTAACTTAAAAGAATGATGGAGCCTGCATGGACGAGTTGACACTCGGTTTGATTGGAGCCGGAGCCGTGGTGGTGGGCGGCGTGGTCGTGTACAACGCGTGGCAGAGCGCGAAGGTGCGTCGCAAGATGCCGCGTCCGATGCCGGACGAAGCGGCGGATGCGCTCGCGCGCCAGGAAGCGGACGATGAGCAGCCGTTCATCGAGCCCGTGCGTCAGTCGCGGCGCGAGCCCGTAGCGGGCGGCGCCGATGGCGCCGATGCCGAACCGCGCGATACGCGTGTCGAGCCGAGCTTCGGCACGGCGAACGAGTCGACGGCGGCGGCTCCCGTCGCGCCTGCCGATACCGCCGTCGATCTCCAGGCCGAGGCGACGTCCGCCAATGGCGCGTCCGAGGAAGCGCCAAGTGCCACCGAAGACGAGCGCACCGAACCGGTGATGCCCGCCGCGACGACGATTTCGCAGGCGCCGCCGGCGGTCGTCGATCGCCGCATCGATTGTGTCGTGCCGATTCGCCTCGCCGCGCCGGTTGCGGGCGATCGCGTGATTCCGCTTGCGCAGCGCCTGCGCCGCACGGGCACGAAGCCCGTGACGATCGAAGGCAAGGCCGAAGGCGACAGCGCGTGGGAGTTGCCGCGAAACGGCGTGCGCTACGAGGAGTTGCGCGCGGCCGCGCAACTCGCGAACCGCAGCGGCCCGCTCAACGAACTCGAATTCTCGGAGTTCGTGACCGGCGTGCAGCGGCTTGCCGACGCCATCGACGGCGCGCCCGAATTCCCCGACATGATGGAAACCGTCGGCATGGCGCGCGAGCTGGACGCGTTCGCCGCGCAATGCGACGCGCAGCTCTCGATCAACATCCTCTCCGACGGCGCGCCGTGGTCCGCGAACTACGTGCAGGCGGTGGCGTCGCAAGACGGCCTTTTGCTCTCGCGCGACGGCACACGCTTCGTCAAACTCGACGCGAAGCAGAATCCGGTCTTCATGCTCCAGTTCGGCGACACGAACTTCCTGCGCGACGACCTCACCTACAAGGGCGGGCAGATGATCACGCTGGTGCTCGACGTGCCCGTCGCCGACGAAGACATCCTGCCGTTCCGCCTGATGTGCGATTACGCGAAGTCGCTGTCGGAGCGTATCGGCGCGCGTGTCGTCGACGACCAGCGCCGGCCCTTGCCGGAGTCCGCGCTGCTCGCCATCGAGAAGCAGTTGATGACGCTCTACGCGAAGCTGGAGCAGGCGGGCATTCCGGCCGGCTCGCCCGCGACGCGGCGTCTTTTCAGCCAGTAATTTTTTGCTGCGCGCAGTCGGCAAGGCGCTCGCTTGCCAGGAGAATCGCGCCCCAGCCGGGGCGCTTTTCTTTGCGTGCGCGCCGCCGCACCGACGCCCGCACTTAGGCCGTTTGGCCGAGGCCACGATTTACAGATCTTCTGAGACAATCGAACGGTCGGTTGACTGACTTACCTACTTTCTCGAAGCCGCATGTCCGCAAAATCAAAAGCCGAATCCGCCGCGACCGCGAAGTCGGGCGCCGCCGTGCCCAGCGCCGCTCGTCCGGCCGAGCGCGCGGCGTGGCTGCGTTCGGAACTGGAACGCGCGAACTACGCGTATTACGTACTGGATCAGCCGGATCTGCCCGACGCCGAGTACGACACGCTCTTCAAGGAACTTCAGGGCATCGAGACCGAGCATCCGGATCTGATCACGCCGGATTCGCCGACGCAGCGCGTGGGCGGCGAAGTCGCCGAAGGATTCACGCCGGTCGTCCATGACGTGCCGATGCTTTCGCTCAACAACGGCTTCGCGGACGAGGACATCGCCGCATTCGACAAGCGCGTGTCCGACGCGCTGGGCCACGCGAGCGTCGAATATGCGTGCGAGCTCAAGTTCGATGGTCTCGCCATTTCCCTGCGTTACGAGGACGGCCATTTCGTGCAGGCCGCGACGCGCGGCGACGGCGCGACGGGCGAGGACGTGACGGCGAACGTACGCACCATCCGCTCGGTTCCGCTCACGCTGAAGGGCAAGAACGTGCCGAAACGGCTCGACGTGCGCGGCGAAGTGCTGATGTTCAAGCGCGATTTCGAGCGCCTGAATGCGCGTCAGCGCGAAGCGGGCCAGCGCGAGTTCGCGAATCCGCGCAACGCGGCGGCGGGCGGCTTGCGTCAGCTCGATCCGAAAATGACCGCGCAGCGTTCGCTGTCGTTCTTCGCTTATGGCATCGGCGTGCTCGAAGGCGCGGAGATGCCCGCGACGCACGCCGCGTTGCTCGACTGGTACAAGGAAATGGGCTTGCCGGTGAACGCGGAGCGCGCCGTGGTCGAAGGCGCCGACGGTTTGCTCGCTTTCTTCCACCGGATCGGCGAGAAGCGCGAGAAGCTGCCGTACGACATCGACGGCGTCGTCTACAAGGTCGACCGCCGCGACGAGCAGGATAAGCTCGGCTTCGTGTCGCGCGCGCCGCGTTTCGCGCTCGCGCACAAATTCCCGGCGCAGGAAGCGCTGACGCAACTGCTCGCCATCGACGTGCAGGTCGGTCGAACGGGCGCGATCACGCCGGTCGCGCGTCTCGCGCCGGTGTTCGTCGGCGGTGCGACGGTCACGAACGCGACGTTGCACAACGAGGACGAAGTGCGGCGCAAGGACATCCGCATCGGCGATACGGTCACGGTGCGCCGCGCGGGCGACGTGATCCCCGAAGTCGTCGGCGCCATTCTTGAGCGCCGTCCCGCCGACGCGCGCGAATTCGTCATGCCGACGGAGTGCCCCGTCTGCGGCTCGAAGATCGAGCGCCTGCCGGACGAGGCGATCGCGCGCTGCACGGGCGGGTTGTTCTGTCCCGCTCAGCGCAAGCAGGCACTGTGGCACTTCGCGCAGCGCCGCGCGCTCGATATCGACGGGCTAGGTGAGAAGATCATCGATCAACTCGTCGAGCAGAATCTCGTGCGTACGCCCGCGGATCTGTTTAATCTCGGCTTTTCGACGCTCGCGGCGCTCGACCGTTTCGCCGACAAATCCGCGCAGAACCTGATCGATTCGCTCGAAAAAGCGAGGAAGACGACGCTCGCGCGCTTCATCTATGCGCTCGGCATCCGGCACGTGGGCGAATCGACGGCGAAGGATCTCGCGAAGCATTTCGGCTCGCTCGATCCGATCATGGCTGCTTCGGTCGAAGAGCTGCTCGAAGTCAACGATGTCGGGCCGATCGTCGCCGAGGCCATCCACAATTTCTTCAGCGAAGAACACAACAAGCATGTGATCGAGCAGTTGCGCGTCAAGGTGTCGTGGCCGGAAGGGCCGCCCGCGCCGAAAGCGCCGCAGGGCGTGCTGGCCGGCAAGACCGTCGTGCTGACGGGCACGCTGCCCACGCTATCGCGCGAGGAAGCGAAGGAAATGCTGGAGTCGGCGGGTGCGAAGGTTGCCGGTTCCGTATCGAAAAAGACCGACTACGTCGTGGCGGGCGCGGAAGCGGGCAGCAAGCTCGCCAAGGCGGAGGAACTCGGGGTTCCTGTTCTCGACGAAGAGGCCATGCGTAAGCTTTTGGAAGGAGTCACTCCATGATTCGCGAAATCCTGAAGATGGGCGATCCGCGGCTTTTGCGTATCGCGCAGCCGGTCGAGCATTTCGACACGCCCGAACTGCACGCGCTCGTGCAGGATATGTTCGATACGATGCGCGACGCCAACGGCGCGGGGCTCGCCGCGCCGCAGATCGGCGTCGATCTGCAGGTGGTGATCTTCGGCTTCGGGCAGAACGAGCGTTATCCGGACGCGCCGTCGGTGCCGGAGACGGTCCTCATCAATCCGATCATCACGCCGAACGGACACGACATGGAGGAGGGTTGGGAAGGCTGTCTGTCCGTGCCGGGTTTGCGCGGCGCGGTGCAGCGTTTCTCGATGATCCGCTATCAGGGTTTCGATCAGTACGGCAAAGCCATCGAACGGCTCGCGGAGGGCTTTCACGCGCGCGTCGTGCAGCACGAGTGCGACCATCTGATCGGCAAGCTCTATCCGATGCGTATCACCGACTTTTCGAAGTTCGGCTTCACCGAAGTGCTGTTTCCGGGTCTCGATCCCGCGCGCGACGACTGACGCCGCGCGGTTGGAATCGCAACGAATCAGCCTGAATACGGAGAGCCGCTTTCGCGAGAAGCGGCTTTTTCTTTACGCCAACGTTTTCGGATTGCCGCTGACGTCGGGTTGACGAAACAGCGCGACATGCTCCGGATTCGCGGATGCCTGCAGGCGTCCGTCGGGCAGACGGGCGATCACCATTTCACCCACGCCGGGGCTCGTCACGACGACTTCGTCGCGCAGGGCGAGGAGGGCTTCGAGCCGTCGCCGGCCACTCACGATCTCCAGACCGGTTCCCGTCTCACGAACGATGATCTCAACTGACATGGCGATTCTCCATCAATGCCGTTCAATGCTGCTGATCCTGCTGTCTGGTTTATCGGATCGATGACTTATTTTCTTTAGCCAAAAAGCCGCCAAAAATGAAACGGCACGACCGGAATTGCGTCGTGCCGTTTTTTCTGCTGGAACGTCGCATTTTTGCGACGCAATACGACGCCGCGCGAACGTTCGATCGACGTGCGCGCGAACTGCTCGGTTTGCTCAGAAAGTCTCGTTCGGGCCGAGATAGCGCCACTGGCCGGGGGGCAGCGCGCCGAGCGTCACGTGGCCCATGCGAATGCGCTTCAGACCGACCACTTCCAGTCCGACGAGCTCGCACATGCGGCGGATCTGCCGCTTCTTGCCTTCGCGGAGCACGAAGCGCAGTTGTTCGCCGTTTTGCCAGCTCACCTGCGCGGTCTTGAGCGGCACGCCGTCGAGTTCGAGGCCGTGACGCAGGAGCGCGAGTTTTTCGGCGGGGAAATGCTGATCGACGTCGACCGTATGCTCGCCGAAGCGCACGCGCACGAGGTATTCCTTGTCGACTTCCGAGTGGCCGCCGATCAGTTGTTTCGCGATGCGGCCGTCCTGCGTGAGCACGAGAAGTCCCGTCGAGTCGATGTCCAGGCGGCCCGCCGGCGCGAGCGTGCGCAGATGGCTCGGCGCGAAGCGCACACCCGAGTGGTCCTCGTTCCAGTGATTGGCCGGGTTGATGAGCGTGACCGCGGGCTCGTAGCCGTCTTCCGCCTGACCCGAGACGTAGCCGACCGGCTTGTGCAGCAGGATCGTGACGAGGCGCGCCTGCGCGGAATGCGCCGCGGGCAGGATTTCGATGTTCTGCGTCGGACGGATGCGCGTGCCGAGCGTGTCGATGACTTCGCCGTCGACGAGCACCCAGCCTTTCTCGATCCATTCGTCGGCTTCACGGCGCGAGCAGAGGCCGAGCTCCGACATCACTTTCGACAGGCGCACGAGGCCGTCGTGGTGATCGCGATGCTTCGGCGCGGACTCCGCGACGGGCGCGGCGGGCTTCGTCGCAGGTTTCGCCGCTGGCTTGCGCGTATCGCCGCGATCGTCGCGTCTGGCGTACGGACGGTCGTTCTCATCGCGGCGTGCGGGACGCGCTCCGGGCGCGCGATCGTCGCGTGACTTGCGCGGATCGCGTTCGTTGAAAGCGGGACGCGAATCGTCGCCGCGCGGTTTGAAGGGACGACGTTCATCGGCGCCCGATGCGCGTTCGCCACGCGGCGGCCTGTCGTCGAACGACTTGCGCGGACCACGTTCACCGAAAGCGGGACGCGAATCGTCGCCGCGCGGTTTGAAGGGACGACGTTCATCGGCGCCCGACGCGCGTTCGCCACGCGGCGGCCTGTCGTCGAACGACCTGCGCGGACCACGCTCGCCAAACGCCGGACGCGAATCGTCACCACGCGGTTTGAACGGGCGACGTTCATCGCTACCCGATGTGCGTTCGCCACGCGGCGGCCTGTCGTCGAACGACTTGCGCGGACCACGCTCGCCAAACGCCGGACGCGAATCATCGCCACGCGGTTTGAACGGACGACGTTCATCGCCGCCCGACGCGCGTTCGCCACGCGGCGGCCTGTCGTCGAACGACTTGCGCGGACCACGTTCACCGAAGGCGGGACGCGAATCGTCACCACGCGGTTTGAACGGACGACGTTCATCGCCACCCGACGGACGCTCGCCACGGGCAGGCGGACGACCCTCGAACGACTTGCGCGGACCACGTTCACCGAACGCGGGACGCGAATCATCGCCACGCGGTTTGAACGGACGACGTTCATCGCCACCCGACGGACGCTCGCCACGCGCAGGCGGACGACCCTCGAACGACTTGCGCGGACCGCGTTCACCGAACGCCGGACGCGAATCGTCACCACGCGGCTTGAAAGCACGCGGCTCACGCGGCGCGTCGCTGCGCTTGTCGGCCGGTTGGCCCGAGCGCTTCGGACGCGCCTCGTCCGGCGACGGTGCGCGAACGGGCTTGCGCCCGGTGGTCGTGCCGGCTCGAACCGGCGAACGCGTTGCCGAGGTCGGACGCGGATGTTTGGCTGTCAGTTTGACGCGCATAAAGTCTCAGGCTGCGATCGCGCGCAGCAGTTCGGTTTCCACCTGGATCTGGGTGCGGTTGTTCGACAGGCTCTTGCCGTCGAGCAGAAACACGTCTTCGACGCGTTCGCCGAGCGTGTTGATCCGTGCCGCCTGCACGCCGATCCGGTGTTGCGCCAGAACGCGCGCGATCGAATAAAGAAGGCCCTGCCGGTCGTTCGCCGACACGGACAGGATGTAGTACTGGCCGCGATCGTCGGGACGCAAGTCCACGCGCGGCGTGATCGGAAACGTACGCACGAGCCGCGACACGCGGCCCTTCGACGGTTCCGGGAGAATACGCTCGTCCGTGAGCAGCGCGGCCAGTTGCTGCTCGACGAGATTGGCGATGTCGCGATAACTTCCGTCGTGGTCCGGATGGGCCACGAGGAAGTTGTCGAGCGCATAGCCGTGGCGGGTCGTCGTCACGCGCGCATCGAGCACGGAAAGCCCGTTCTTGTCGAAATACGCGCAGATGCCGGCGAAAAGATCCGGCCGATCCTTCAGATAGACGAGCACCTGCAGCGCGGCGCCGATGGGCGAGGGCCGCGCCCGCACGATCGGCTCCTCGCTCGCGACGTGCCGATAGAGCACGCGCGTCTGCCACGCGATGTCGGCCGGATCGTGACGCAGGAAATAGCCGACGTCGAGCTGATCCCAAAGCCGCTTCTGCGCGCCTTCGGGAACCGTTTCGAGCCGCAGCAGCGCGAGCGCCGCTTCCTGCCGCGATTTGAGTTCCGAATGCGCGTCGGTCTGCGCGCCGCCGAGCACGGCTTGCGTCGCGCGGAAGAGATCTTCCAGCAGCTTGCCCTTCCAGTTGTTCCAGACTTTCGGACTCGTGCCGCGGATATCGGCGACGGTCAGCAGATACAGCGCCGTGAGCCGGCGTTCCGTCTTCACGACGGAGGCGAACTGCTTGATGACGTCCGGATCGCTCGTGTCCTGCTTCTGCGCGACCTGACTCATCGTCAGATGCTGCTGCACGAGCCACACGACGAGCTCGGTGTCTTCCTCGCCGATGTCGTGTTCGCGGCAGAAGCGCCGGGCATCGGCCATGCCGAGCGTCGAATGATCGCCGCCGCGGCCTTTCGCGATATCGTGAAAGAGCGCCGCGACGTACAGCACCCACGGGCGCTCGAAATTGCCCATCAGCTGGCTGCAGAACGGATATTCGTGCGCGTGCTCGGCGATCGCGAAGCGCCGCAGATTGCGCAGCACCATCAGGATGTGCTGATCGACCGTGTAGACGTGATAGAGATCGTGCTGCATCTGTCCGACGATGCGCCGGAAGTTCAGCAGATAGCGCCCGAGCACGCTCGTCTGGTTCATCAGGCGAAACGCGTGCGTGATGCCTTCGGGCTGCTTGAGAATCTCCATGAACAGCCGGCGGTTTTCCGGGTCGCGCCGCCAGTCGCGGTTCATCAGATCGCGCGCGTTGTAGATCGCCCGCAGCGTGCGCGCCGAAAATCCCTTGATGCCGCGCGTTTGTTCGTACAGCAGAAACGCTTCGAGAATGGCGTGCGGCTCGCGCTCGAAGACATCGTCGCGGGCGATTTCCAGCATGCCTTGCTTCTCGACGAAACGCCCGTTGACGACGCGCGTGATGCCGCTCGTCGACGGAAAAAGCTGCGCTTCGACGTTCTGGATCAGGATGGTCGCGAGCTGCGTGACGGCTTTCGCCGCCCAGTAATAACGGCGCATCAACTGCTCGCTCGCGCGCTTGGCGGCGGTCGCCTTGAAGCCGAAGCTTTCCGCGAGCGGTGTCTGCAGGTCGAAGACGAGAATGTCCTGACGGCGCTTCGCGATGACGTGCAACCGCGCGCGCAGCGCCTTCAGGAAGCCTTCGTTGCGGCGCAGTTCGCGCGCTTCGCGTTCGGTGATGAGCCCGCGCGTGTCGAGTTCGCGCCAGCTGCTGCCGAAACCCGCTCCGCGCGCAATCCAGAGAATCAGTTGCAGATCGCGCAGGCCGCCGGGACTTTCCTTGATGTTCGGCTCGAGGCTGTAGGGCGTGTCCTGAAACTTCGCGTGCCGCTGGCGCATTTCCAGCACCTTCGCCTGGAAGAACGCGCGCGGATCGAGCGTCTCGTGGTAGCGCGCCGAGAAGCGCTGAAAAAGTTGCGTATCGCCGCAGATGCGCCGCGCTTCGAGCAGCGACGTCTGCACGGTGATGTCGTTGCCCGCCTCGGCGATGCATTGCTCCACCGAGCGCACGCTGCTGCCGATATCGAGCCCGAGATCCCACGCCATGCCGATGAAGCGCTCGACGCGGCCGTTGAGCTCCGCGTCGCTGCCGTGCGGCGATGCGTCGGGCAGCAGGACGAGAATGTCGACGTCGGAGTAGGGCGCGAGCTCGCCGCGTCCGTAGCCGCCGACCGCAACGAGCGCCGCGCTGTCCGGCATGTCGCAGGCGGACCACGCGCCTTTGAGGGCGTCGTCGGTGGCGCGGGCGAGCGCGCGCATCAGCGGTTCGACGTTCGAGCCGGACTGAAAGCGTTCGATGAGCGCCGCCTTCGCCGCCTTGTAGGCGGCGCGCAACGATTCACAGGGCGTGGCGACAGCGGCGGTGACGCTCATGGATCGACCAAAAAGGAGGTGGGGGCGCGCCGGCGGGAAAGCGGGCGCGCGCGGAGACGGAGAATCAGGCCGTTGCCGCGATCAGTTGCGACGGCGCCTGCGTGCCCGCCGAGACGGTCAGCACTTCGTAGCCCGTCGGCGTGACGAGCACCGTGTGCTCCCATTGCGCCGAGAGGCTGCGGTCGCGCGTCTTGACGGTCCACTGATCCGGCATGGTGCGGATTTCGCGGCGGCCGGCGTTGATCATCGGTTCGACGGTAAAGATCATGCCCGCCTCCAGTTCGATGCCCGTGCCCGCGCGGCCGTAATGCAGCACCTGCGGCTCCTCGTGGAACACCTGGCCGATGCCGTGGCCGCAATATTCCCGCACGACGCTGTAGCCTTGCGACTCCGCGTGCTTCTGGATCGCCGCGCCGATATCGCCGAGATGCGCGCCAGGGCGCACCTGATCGATGCCGAGCCACATGCAGTCGAACGTGGTCTGCACGAGGCGCTTCGCCAGAATCGAGCCCTCGCCGACGATGAACATGCGGCTCGTGTCGCCGAAATATCCGTTCTTGATGACGGTGATGTCGATATTGAGCGCGTCGCCGTTCTTCAGCACTTTCTCGCCGGGGATGCCGTGACAGATCACGTCGTTCACGGAAATGCACGTGGCCTTCGGGTACGGCGGATAGCCGGGCGGCTGATAATTGAGCGGTGCGGGAACGGTGCCTTGTTCCTTCACCATATATTCGTGGCAAAGGCGATCGAGTTCTTCGGTGGTCACGCCGGGAACGATATGCGGCGTGATGAAATCGAGCACTTCGCTGGCGAGCCGGCAGGCGACGCGCATCTGTGCGATATCGTGTTCGTTTTTCAGCGTAATGGACATGACTTGGCCCGGAATGCGTCAATGCGGCAGTGAGCCGCGAAAGCGGCATTATCGCACCTTAGGAAATGCGCCGCACCCGGATAGTTCGAGGCGGGCGGCCGCGAAACACGAAACGCGCGCGCAATTCGGATCGGTCGTGCTGCTTGAGCCGACCAATCCTCACATGCTATACTCGCAGGCTAAGTCGTAATCCATATTGTCGTCACGATTTCATAAGACAATCGTGCCTGCAGGTGTGAAACGCAACTTAGTGTTAGTTGTTCCAGTCTGTTCAAGTCGATACGCAAGCCGGCGCACCCAGGGTGTCCGGCGTCCGGAAAGCAAAGATAACCGGGCGCGGGATGCGGCAGCCGGCTTAAGACCCAACCCTCGCGGAGAATTTTCATGGCAGTCACGATGCGTCAAATGCTGGAAGCCGGTGTCCACTTCGGTCACCAAACCCGCTTCTGGAACCCGAAGATGGCCCCGTACATCTTCGGTCATCGCAACAAGATTCACATCATCAACCTCGAAAAGACCCTGCCGCTCTACAACGACGCGCTGAAGTACGTGCGCCAGTTGGCAGCCAATCGCGGCACGATCCTTTTCGTCGGCACGAAGCGTCAGTCGCGCGACACGATCGCGCAGGAAGCGGCGCGCGCCGGCATGCCTTTCGTCAACGCCCGCTGGCTCGGCGGCATGATGACCAACTTCAAGACGCTGAAGGTTTCGATCAAGCGCCTGAAGGACATGGAAGCAGCGCTGGAATCGGGTGAAACCGAGCGGATGAGCAAGAAGGAAGCGCTTCTGTTCGAGCGCGAAATGGTCAAGCTGCAAAAGTCGATCGGCGGCGTCAAGGACATGGGCGGCATTCCGGACGCGATGTTCGTCATCGACGTCGGCTACCACAAGATTGCTGTCACCGAAGCGAAGAAGCTCGGCATTCCGGTCATCGCCGTGGTCGACACGAACCACTCGCCGGAAGGCATCGACTACGTGATCCCGGGTAACGACGACGCATCCAAGGCCGTCGCGCTGTACGCTCAGGGCGTCGCTGACGCGATCCTCGAAGGCCGCGCCAACGCGGTGAACGACGTTGTGCAAGCTGTCCGTAACGGCGAAGGCGACGAGTTCGTCGAGGTCAACGCAGAGGCGTAATCGAGCCCTGTGGCCGACAAAAAAGGGGGCTTTGCGAAAGGCCCCTTTTTTTTAGTCGGCGCGATAGACATGCCAATTTTCCTGCCGTGGGCGGGCTGTAAAGCCGGCGGCACGTATCAAACAGACTCAAGGAGCGAATGATGGCGGCAATTACCGCAAGCATGGTGGCAGAACTGCGCGCGAAGACCGATGCGCCGATGATGGAATGCAAGAAGGCGCTGACGGAAGCCGACGGCGACATGGCGCGCGCGGAAGAGTTGCTGCGCGTGAAGCTCGGCAACAAGGCGAGCAAGGCGGCATCGCGCGTGACGGCTGAAGGTATCGTGACGGCGCACGTCGAAGGCGGCGTGGGCGCGCTCGTCGAGCTGAACTGCGAAACCGACTTTGTCGCGAAGAACGACGACTTCCTGGCTTTCGGCAAGACGATTGCTGAACTGGTCGCGAAGAACAACCCGGCCGACGTGGCCGCGCTGTCGGCGCTGCCGCTCGAAAGCTCGACGGTCGACGCAGTGCGTCTGGCGCTCGTCGGCAAGATCGGCGAAAACTTGTCGATCCGCCGCTTCGTGCGCTTCGACTCCGCGAACAAGGTTGCGTCGTACCTGCACGGCACGCGCATCGGCGTTCTGGTCGAATTCACGGGCGCTGACGAGCAAGTCGGCAAGGACGTCGCGATGCACGTCGCCGCGATGAAGCCGGTTTCGCTGTCGTCGGACGAAGTGCCGGCCGATCTGATCGCCAAGGAGCGCAGCATCGCCGAGCAGAAGGCTGCCGAGTCGGGCAAGCCGGCCGAGATCGTCGCGAAGATGGTCGACGGCTCGATTCAGAAGTACCTGAAGGAAGTGTCGCTGCTGAACCAGCCGTTCGTGAAGAACGATAAGCAGACGATCGAGCAGTACCTGAAGGCGGCCGGCGCATCGGTGCAGAAGTTCGCGCTGTTCGTGGTTGGCGAGGGCATCGAGAAGCGTCAGGACGACTTCGCGGCCGAAGTGGCGGCGCAAGTCGCGGCGGCCAAGCAGTCCTAAGGCACGCTAAGGCTCGTTTAAGACGCGTGTGCTGTCATGGCGCGGCCGCGCGTCGGGCCCGCAGTACCGCGGCGGATCGTCCCGCCGCAAGAATTCAGCGATCCGGTTCGCACGAAGAGCGGGGGGGGGGGGGGGGGGGGGGGGGGGGGGGGGGGGGGGGGGGGGGGCGCCGGGCGCCCGCGCGCGGCGCGGCGGCTTTGCTCTTACATCGTGCTCTGATTTTTGATCTATGAGTTTAGT
>NZ_JALQDP010000006.1:0-157469 GCF_023631165.1 Caballeronia sp. AZ1_KS37
CCCCCCCCCCCCCCCCCCCCCCCCCCCCCCCCCCCCCCCCCCCCCCCCCCCCCCCCCCCCCCCCCCCCCCGCCGCCCGATCCGGCCCGCTTGCGGTAAGTAATGTTTCACCCCTACAGTTCTACGTTGTTGCAACCCTCCTCGGCGCGATCGGAACCTCATATGCCCACAGCCTACAAACGCGTACTCCTCAAGCTCTCCGGCGAAGCCCTGATGGGCGACGATGCTTTCGGCATCAATCGCGCAACAATCGAAAGGATGGTGGCGGATGTCGCGGAGGTGGTGCGGATCGGGACGCAACTGGCCGTCGTGATCGGCGGCGGCAACATCTTCCGCGGTGTCGCGGGCGGCGCGGCCGGCATGGACCGGGCGACGGCCGACTACATGGGGATGCTCGCCACGATGATGAACGCGCTCGCGCTGCAAGACGCGATGCGCCACGCGGGCATCGAAGCGCGCGTGCAATCCGCGTTGCGCATGGATCAGGTGGTCGAGCCGTACATCCGCCCCCGCGCGATCCGTCAACTGGAAGAGGGCAAGGTCGTGATCTTCGCGGCCGGCACGGGCAACCCGTTCTTCACGACGGATACGGCCGCCGCGCTGCGCGGCTCGGAAATCGGCGCCGAAGTGGTGTTGAAGGCGACGAAGGTCGATGGCGTATACTCCGCCGACCCGAAGAAGGACCCGCATGCGACGCGTTACAGCACGATCAGCTTCGACGAGGCGATCGGCAAGAATCTTCAGGTGATGGACGCCACCGCGTTCGCACTGTGCCGCGACCAGAAGCTGCCGATTCGCGTGTTCTCGATCACGAAGCCGGGCGCATTGAAGCGCATCGTGCAGGGCGACGACGAAGGGACGCTCGTCCACGTGTAAACTCTCGCGGTATCAGGCGCCGCGCAGCGGGGCGGCAAGCCTCGCGCGACAGAGCGCCGCTATCGCCGGTAAAACTTAGGTTTGGAGGTTCAAAATGAGTGTGGCTGACATCAAGAAGAGCGTCGACCAGAAGATGCAGCGGTCGATCGAAGCGTTCAAGGCCGATCTCGCCAAGATCCGTACGGGCCGCGCCCACACCGGGCTGCTCGACCACATCCAGGTCGACTACTACGGTTCGAACGTGCCCATTTCGCAAGTCGCGAACATGACGCTCGTCGATGCCCGTACGATCGGCGTGCAGCCGTGGGAAAAGAAGATGGTCGCGGTGATCGAGAAGGCGATCCGCGAATCGGATCTCGGCCTGAACCCTGCCACGCAGGGCGACCTGATCCGCGTGCCGATGCCCGCGCTGACCGAAGAGCGCCGTCGCGAACTCACGAAGGTCGTGAAGAGCGAAGGCGAGACCGCCAAGGTCGCCGTGCGCAATCTGCGCCGCGATGCGAACGATCAACTGAAGAAACTCGTGAAGGACAAGGAGATTTCGGAAGACGACGAGCGCCGTGCGAGCGACGAAGTGCAGAAGTTCACCGACAAGTTCGTCGCCGAAATCGACAAGCTCGTTCAGACCAAAGAATCCGAAATCATGACGGTGTGAGGCCGTAGAGACGGTCCTGCCAAGCCCGGACGTGCTAGCTCCGGGCTGGCTCTCACTTCTTCAGATTCCCAGATTCAGCGGCCATGACCTATACCAGCTCCACCGTTGCCGTGCCCGATGTCGCGGCTGTCCCGCGTCACGTCGCGATCATCATGGACGGCAATGGCCGATGGGCGACCGAGCGGCGTCTGCCGCGCGTCGCCGGTCATACGCGCGGCGTCGATGCGGTCCGCGCGACCGTCGAAAGCTGCGCGCGGCGCGGCGTCGAATTCGTCACGCTCTTCGCGTTCAGTTCCGAGAACTGGCGCCGTCCGACCGACGAAGTGTCCTTCCTGATGCGCCTGTTCGTGACCGCGCTCGAACGCGAGATCGGCAAGCTGCATGCGAACGGCATTCGTCTGCGCGTCGTCGGCGACATTTCCATGTTCGACGACCGCATCCGCGCGCTCATCCAACGCGCCGAAACCAAGACAGCCCGCAATACGCGACTCACGCTGACCATCGCTGCCAATTACGGCGGGCGCTGGGACATCATGCAGGCGACGAAGAAGCTCATCGCGGAGTCTCTCGAGTCGGGCGTGCCCGCGCGCGTGGACGACGAATCGTTCGCCGAACATCTCGCGATGGCCTACGCGCCGGAGCCGGATCTGTTCATCCGCACGGGCGGCGAGCAGCGCATCAGCAACTTCCTGCTGTGGCAGCTCGCTTACACCGAGTTCTACTTCACCGACACCTACTGGCCCGACTTCGACGCCGACGCCCTGGACCGCGCGATCGCGTCCTACGGCGACCGCGAACGCCGCTTCGGGCGCACCAGCGCGCAACTCGCTTCCCAATCGCAGAAGGCCGACACCCTTTCATGCTAAGAACCCGTGTCATCACGGCAATCGTCCTGCTCGCCGTACTCGTGCCGATCACGCTGTTTGCGCCGATCGGCGCATTCGGAGCGTTGATCGGGTTCGTCGTCGTGTTCGCGGCGTGGGAATGGGGACGGCTCCTCAAGCTGAACGGGGCGGGGCCGGTCGCCTACGCGCTCGTCGCGGGCATCGCGCTCGTTCTGAGCACGTTCCTCGGGATCAAAGCCACGCCGCTCTACCAGATGGCCGGTATATTCTGGGTGCTGGCGGGGCCTTACGCATTGCTTCGCAAGCCCGCGCTGGCCGCGCACGCCTGGCGCGCGTTCCTGCTTTTCGCCGGAATCGTCGTGTTTCTGGCCTGCTGGCACGCGGTCGTCGACGCGCGCACGCGAGGCGTATCCTTCGTGCTATCGCTTCTGCTAGTAGTCTGGCTGGCTGATATAGGCGCATACTTCGCCGGAAAAGCGCTCGGCCGCCATAAGCTCGCCCCGTCGATCAGCCCGGGCAAGACCTGGGAGGGCGCCATCGGCGGGTGGCTCGCCGTTATCGTCATCGGCGCGCTCGCCGCCGCCACCGGCTTTTACGCGCCCACCGTATACACCGCCTTCGTCGGACAGCTCGGCTGGGATCGCGCGTTCGTCGCGCTTTCCGTGCTGGTCGCGTTCAGCGTCGTCGGCGATCTGTTCGAGTCGCTGCTCAAGCGCCAGGCGGGTGTCAAGGACTCGAGCGGCCTTCTGCCGGGTCACGGCGGCGTCCTCGACCGCATCGACGCATTGTTGCCTGTATTGCCGATCGCATTGCTCATGCTTGGCTGATCGGCTAGAGAAGAATTTATGCAAACACGTCTCACACTGCTCGGCTCCACGGGCTCGATCGGCGATAGCACGCTCGACGTCGTGGCGCGGCATGCGGACCGTTTCTCGGTCTACGCGCTCACCGCTCACCGCAACGGCGACAAACTCGTCGCGCAATGTCTGAAGTTTCAGCCCGAAGTGGCGGTCGTCGGCGACGCCGAAACCGCCGTACGCGTCGCGGCTGCGTTGCGCGCGCAGGGTTGCAAGACCGAAGTGACGCACGGGCCGGAGGCGCTCGTCGAAGTCGCGCGCGCGGCGCAGTGCGATACGGTCGTCGCGGCCATCGTCGGCGCGGCGGGCCTGGCGCCCACGCTCGCCGCCGCACGCGCCGGCAAGCGCATCCTTCTCGCGAACAAGGAAGCGCTCGTGATGTCCGGCCAGATTTTCATGGATGCGGTGCGCGACAACGGCGCGATCCTGCTGCCGGTCGACAGCGAGCACAACGCGGTGTTCCAGTGCCTGCCGCCTTGCGCAGACAAGGAAGCGAAGCTGCACGGCGGCGTCTCGAAGATCATCCTGACGGCGTCCGGCGGTCCTTTCCGCACGCGCGAGCCCGCGACGCTCGTGAACGTCACGCCCGAAGAGGCCGTGAAGCATCCGAACTGGGCGATGGGCCGCAAGATCTCGGTCGATTCCGCGACGATGATGAACAAGGGCCTCGAAGTCATCGAGGCGCACTGGCTCTTCAATCTGCCCGGCTCGCGCATCGAGGTGCTGATCCATCCGCAGAGCGTGATTCATTCGATGGTGTCCTATGCCGACGGCTCGGTGCTCGCGCAACTCGGCAATCCGGACATGCGTACGCCGATCGCGCATGCACTGGCGTATCCTGAGCGTGTCGATTCGGGCGTCGCGCCGCTCGATCTCGCGCAGATCGCGACGCTCACATTCGAAAAACCCGACTTCGCGCGCTTCCCGTGTCTCGCGCTGGCGATTGCCGCGCTGGAAGCAGGCGGCATCGCGAGCGCGGCGTTGAACGCGGCCAATGAAATCGCCGTCGAGGCGTTCCTCGATCGCCGCATCGGCTTCATGGCGATCGGCGACGTGGTGGATCGCGTGCTGAACGCGCTGCCGAATACGAGCGCCGCGACCTTGGCCGACGTTCTCGCCGCGGATGCCGACGCGCGCCGTCTGGCGTCCCGTTTCGTCGCAGAGCTCACCGCGAGCGCGCCGGGCGCCGAACCCATCGCCCATTGAGGCCGTCATGAACTTTCTGACCGAAATCGTCGCCTTCGTTGTCGCGATAGGCGTACTCGTCGTCGTCCACGAATTCGGTCACTACAGCGTCGCGCGACTGTGCGGCGTGAAAGTGCTGCGGTTCTCGGTCGGCTTCGGCAAGCCGCTCGTGCGATGGGTCAGCAAGAAGACGGGCGTCGAATGGACGATCGCCGCGCTGCCGCTCGGCGGCTACGTGAAGATGCTCGACGAACGCGAGGTCGATCCCGAGAGCGGCACGACCATTCCCGCCGAAGACCTGCCGCGCGCGTTCAATCGTCAGAACGTGGGCAAGCGCATCGCGATCGTCGCGGCGGGGCCGATCGCCAATTTCCTGCTCGCAATCGTGCTGTTTTCCGCCGTGTTCGCGGGCGGCGTGACCGAGCCGGCGGCGATCGTTTCGCAGCCCGCTTCCGATACGGCGGCGGCGCAAGCGGGCTTCGAAGGCGGCGAAACGATTCTCTCGATGCGTGACGCGGAAGGCGGCGAGACGCATCCGATCCGCTCATGGTCCGACCTGCGCTGGAAGATGCTCGACGCATCGTTCGATCATCGGCGCATCGTGCTGACGGCGAAGACGCACGACGGCACCTTCGACTTTCCGGTGACGGTCACGGGCATCACCGATTCCGAAGCCGATCAGGATTTCATGGACAAGCTCGGCTTCACGCCGGGCGGCGGCACGCTGACGGTCGCGGGCGTCGAGGCGGGCAGCGCGGCGCAGAAGAGCGGGCTGAAGGCGGGCGACATGCTGCGCGCGATCGACGGCCGCAGCGTCGACAACGCGACGAGCTTCATCGACTACGTGAAGGCGCACGGCGGCAAGCCGGTGACGCTCGTGGTCGAGCGCAACGGCCAGCGCGATTCCGTGCAGATCGTGCCGGACGTGAAGCGCGATGCGTCGACGGGCAAGGACATCGGGCGTATCGGCGCCGCGCTCGCGAATCAACTGCCGACGGTGGATGTGCGCTACAGGCCGCTCGAAAGTCTGCGCCTCGGCGTGAACCGCACGTGGGATATCAGCGTGTACTCGCTGCGCATGTTCGGGCGGATGATCACCGGCGAGGCGTCGCTCAAGAATCTGTCAGGGCCGGTCACGATTGCCGACTACGCGGGCAAGAGCGCAAGGCTCGGTGCGACGGCCTTCATTTCGTTTCTGGCACTCGTGAGCATCAGCCTCGGAGTGTTGAACTTGTTACCGATTCCGGTATTGGACGGTGGGCATCTGTTATATTATTTGGTTGAGGCTGTTACCGGCAAGGCAGTATCCGATCGCTGGCAGCTTGTTCTGCAAAGGGCGGGCCTGGTCTGCATCGTCGCTCTGTCGATGATCGCGCTGTTCAATGACCTCGCGCGTCTGATTCGTTTTTGATCCACTTTGACAATTTCTGGCGGCGTCTTTCGAGCGACCGCCGGAACGAATGCAGCTTTAAATACTGGGGAAGCACGTTGTTCAAACCTCATCGCTTTGTTCCTAAGACGGCTGTGGCCGCGGCGCTCGCCGCAACGGGCATGGCGGCGCACGCCACCACGCCGTTCGTCGTGCAGGATATTCGGATCGACGGTCTCCAACGCATCGAGCCTGGCTCCGTGTTCGCTTATCTGCCGATCAAGCAAGGCGACACCTTCACCGACGACAAGGCATCCGAAGCGATTCGCGCACTCTACGCAACGGGTTTCTTCAACGACGTTCAGATTGCCACCGAAGGCAACGTGGTGATCGTTCAGGTGCAGGAACGCCCGGCGATTTCGGCCATCGATTTCGCGGGCCTGCACGAGTTCGACAAGGACAACCTCACGAAGGCGCTGCGTTCCGTCGGCCTGTCGCAAGGCCGCTCGTACGACAAGGCGCTCGTCGACAAGGCGGAGCAGGAGCTCAAGCGCCAATACCTGACGCGCGGCTACTACGCCGCGGAAGTCACGACCACCGTGACGCCGGTCGACCGCAATCGCGTGCAGATTCTGTTCTCCGTCGCGGAAGGTCCGAGCGCGAAGATTCGCCAGATCAACTTCGTCGGCAACAAGGCGTTCAGTTCCAGTACGCTGCTCGGCGAAATGCAGCTTTCCACGCCGAACTGGTTCTCGTGGTACACGAAGAGCGATCTCTACGCGAAGGAAAAGCTCACGGGCGACCTCGAGAACGTGCGCTCGTACTATCTGAACCGCGGCTACCTCGAGTTCGCGATCGACTCCACGCAGGTGTCGATCTCGCCGGACAAGAAGGACATGTATCTGACGATCGCCGTGCACGAAGGCGAGCCGTACAAGATCAGCAGCATCACGCTTTCGGGCAATCTGCTCGACCGTCAGGCCGAGCTCAACAAGCTCATCAAGATCAAACCGGGCGAGCGCTTCTCGGCCGAAAAGCTGCAGTCGACCACCAAGGCGATCGTCGACAAGCTCGGCGAATACGGCTACGCGTTCGCGCAGGTCAACGCGCAGCCGCAGATCGATCAGGCGAACCACACCGTGGCGCTCACGCTGCAAGTCGATCCGAGCCGTCGCGTGTATGTGCGGCGCGTGAACATCGTCGGCAATACGCGCACGCGCGACGAAGTGGTGCGCCGCGAAATGCGCCAGCTCGAAAGCTCGTGGTTCGATTCGAGCCGCCTGGCGCTGTCGAAGGACCGTATCAACCGTCTCGGCTACTTCACCGACGTGGACGTCACTACGACGCCCGTGGAAGGCACGAACGACCAGGTCGACGTCGACGTGAAGGTGGCCGAAAAGCCGACAGGCGCGATCACGCTGGGCGCGGGCTTCTCGTCGACGGACAAGGTGGTGCTCTCGGCGGGCGTGTCGCAGGACAACGTGTTCGGCTCGGGCACGAGTCTCGCGGTCAACGTGAACACCGCGAAAACCTATCGCACGCTGACCGTGACGCAGGTCGATCCGTACTTCACGATCGACGGCATCAAGCGCATCACCGACGCTTACTACCGCACGTATCAGCCGCTGTATTACTCGACGGATTCGAGCTTCAAGATCATCACGATGGGCGCGGACACGAAGTTCGGCATCCCGTTCTCGGAGCAGGACACGGTGTTCTTCGGCGTCGGAGCCGAACAGAACACGATGGACGTGGACAGCAACACGCCGCAGTCCTACAAGAACTACGTGAACGAGTTCGGCCGTGTCGTGAACAACTATCCGCTGACCGCGGGCTGGTCGCGAGACAATCGCGACAGCGCGCTCGTCCCGAGCCGCGGCTACTACATCCAGTCGAACGCAGAATACGGCACGCCGCTCGGCAACACGACGTACGCGAAGTTCGACGCGCAGTTCCAGTATTACTACTCGTTCGCGCGCGGTTTCGTGCTCGGCTTCAATCTGCAGGGCGGCTACGGCAAGGGCCTGCAAGGGCAGACGTACCCGATCTTCAAGAACTACTACGCGGGTGGTATCGGTTCGGTGCGCGGTTACTCGCCGAGCTCGCTGGGTCCGCGCGACGCGAAGACCAACGACCCGATCGGCGGCTCGCGCATGGCGGTCGGCAATATCGAGCTGACGTTCCCGCTGCCGGGAACGGGCTACGATCGTACGCTGCGCGTGTTCACCTTCCTCGATGCCGGTAACGTCTGGGGCGATCCGGGTCAAGGCGGTACGAGCGGCGGTGCAAACGGCTTGCGCTACGGTTACGGTCTGGGTCTCGCGTGGATCTCGCCGATCGGCCCGCTCAAGCTGAGCCTCGGCTTCCCGCTGCAGAAGCATGAGGGCGACCAGTATCAGAAGTTCCAGTTCCAGATCGGTACGGCGTTCTAAGCAGCCCGCCGATGAACGCGAACTTCATTTTTTTCGACGTAACGTGAGGAACACTTTGGGAACCGGTAAGCATTCGAAACATAGGGCGCTGGCGCTTGCGTTGTCGATGGTTCTCGGCCTGGGCACGGCGATGTCCGCCAGTGCTCAGGAAGCGCGCATCGCGGCGGTCAATTCGGACCGCATCTTGCGCGAATCGTCCGCGGCGAAGGCCGCCCAGTCGAAGCTCGAGCAGGAATTCTCCAAGCGCGACAAGGCGCTGCAGGACATGGCGCAGCGCCTGAAGGCGATGTCGGACAACATCGACAAGAACGGTGCCTCGATGTCGCCGACCGACCGCGCGGCCCGTCAGCGCGATCTGGCGCAGCTCGACGCGGACTTCCAGCGCAAGCAGCGCGAGTTCCGCGAGGACCTGAACCAGCGCCGTAACGAGGAACTCGCGGCGGTGCTGGACCGCGCGAACAAGGTGATCAAGCAGATCGCCGAGCAGCAGCACTACGACCTGATCGTGCAGGAAGCGGTGTACGTGAGCCCGCGCATCGACATTACGGATCAGGTGCTGAAGGCGCTGGCGGCGGGCGCGACCGGCACGGGTTCGCTCACGAACCCGAACTGACGAGGACTGAGACGAGATGGCATCAGGCATGACGGTCACCCTCGGCGAGCTGGTGAAACGCTTCGGCGGCGAGGTGGTCGGCGACGGCGCGCACGCGGTCGGCAGTCTCGCGCCGCTCGACAAGGCGGGCCCCGCGCAGCTCGCGTTTCTCGCGAATCAGAAGTATCTGCCGCAAGTCGAGACGACGCGCGCCGGCGCCGTGCTGATTTCCCCGGCCGACCTCGACAAGGTGACGAATCGCGCGGGCAGTAATTTCATCGTCACGCCGAATCCTTACGCTTATTTCGCTCGCGTGGCTCAGGCGTTCATCGACTTGGCGACGCCCAAGGCCAAGCCTGGCGTGCATCCGAGCGCCTACATCGATCCGGACGCGAAGGTTGCGGCGAGCGCCGTGATCGGCCCTCACGTGACGGTTGAGGCGGGCGCGGTCGTCGGCGAGCGCGTGAAGCTGGATGCGGGCGTAGTCGTCGGGCGCGGCGTTACGTTAGGCGACGACGTTCATCTGTATCCGAACGTCACCGTTTATCACGGCTGCAAGCTCGGCGCGCGCGTGATCGTGCACGCGGGCGCGGTGATCGGTGCGGACGGTTTCGGCTTCGCTCCGGATTTCGTCGGCGAGGGCGATGCGCGCACCGGAAGCTGGGTGAAGATTCCGCAGGTTGGCGCGGTGGATATCGCCGACGACGTGGAAATCGGCGCCAACACGACGATCGATCGCGGCGCGATGGCGGACACCGTCATCGAGGAATGCGTGAAGATCGATAATCTCGTGCAGATCGGCCACAACTGCCGCATCGGCGCGTACACGGTCATCGCCGGCTGCGCGGGCATCGCGGGCAGCACGAGCATCGGCAAGCATTGCATGATCGGCGGCGCGGTGGGCATCGCGGGGCACGTGACGCTCGCGGACTACGTGATCGTCACCGCGCAATCCGGCGTGTCGAAGTCGCTCCTGAAGCCCGGCATGTACACGAGCGCGTTTCCGGCCGTGCCGCATGCAGACTGGAACAAGAGCGCGGCGATCATGCGCAATCTGGACAAGATGCGCGAGCGCATCAAGGCGCTCGAGACCGCGCTCGCCGATTCAGGCAAGCGCGACGAGACGAGCGGCGGCGCATAAGCGCCGGGCTCGTTCGAACGAAGAACGAACCACAAGCAAGAGCGGGCCGGTTCAAGCCGCCGAAGCGAGCTGGCAATCCCGGGCGGGCGTCCGATACGGCCCGCCATCCAAATTTCCGCGCCCGACGCGCGCGTGAGCAGAACGACCATGAGCACAGAAAAAATCAATCTCGACATCCACAAGATTCTCACGCTGCTGCCGCATCGCTATCCGATCCTGCTCGTGGACCGCGTGCTCGAACTCGAGCCGCACAAGAGCATCAAAGCGATCAAGAACGTGACGATCAACGAGCCGTATTTCCAGGGCCACTTCCCGACGCGCCCGGTGATGCCCGGCGTGCTGATTCTCGAAGCGCTCGCGCAGACGGCCGCGCTTCTGACGTTCGCGGAAGAGCCGCACGATCCGTCCAACACGCTCTATTACTTCGTCGGCATCGACGGCGCGCGCTTCAAGCGCGTGGTGGAGCCGGGCGATCAGCTCGTTCTCAACGTCACGTTCGAGCGGTACATGCGGGGCATCTGGAAGTTCAAGGCGCGCGCCGAAGTGGACGGTGTGACCGCCGCCGAAGCCGAGCTCATGTGTACCGTCAAGAGCACGGACGCCTGAGCGCCTTCGCGTTCACACCGCGTTCAACGTAACAAGCAGCACGAACAGCATAGGCGAAAAGCGCATGAGCAAGATTCACCCAACCGCGATCATCGAGCCGGGCGCTCAGCTCGACGAGTCCGTCGAAGTCGGGCCGTACGCGATCGTCGGTTCGCACGTCGTGATCGGCGCGGGCACGACCATTGGCTCGCACAGCGTGATCGAGGGCCACACCACGATCGGCCGCGATAACCGCATCGGCCATTACGCGTCGATCGGCGGCCGTCCGCAGGACATGAAGTACAAGGGCGAGCCGACGCGCCTCGAAATCGGCGACCGCAACACCATCCGCGAATTCACGACGCTGCACACGGGCACGGCGCAGGATCAGGGCCTCACGTCGATCGGCAGCGACTGCTGGATCATGGCGTACGTGCACGTCGGTCACGACTGCCGGCTCGGCGACAACGTCATCATGTCGAGCAACGCGCAACTGGCGGGACATGTCATCGTCGGAGACCACGCGATCGTCGGCGGCATGTCGGGCGTGCATCAGTTCGTGCGCATCGGCGCGCATTCCATGCTGGGCGGCGCATCGGCGCTCGTGCAGGACGTGCCGCCGTTCGTCATCGCGGCAGGCAACAAGGCGGAGCCGCACGGCATCAACGTCGAGGGTCTCCGCCGCCGCGGCTTCACGCCCGACGCCATTTCGGCGCTGCGCTCCGCGTATCGCATCGTCTACAAGAGCGGCCTGTCGCTCGAAGAGGCGAAAGCGCAGCTGAAGGAGCTGAGCACGGCAGGCGGCGAGGGCGATGCGCCCGTCAAGGCATTCTCCGATTTCATCGCGGCGTCGCAGCGCGGCATCATCCGCTGACACGCTGTCCGATGACCCTGATCACCAACCCGCCACGCATCGCGATGGTCGCGGGCGAGCCGTCCGGCGACCTGCTCGCGGCATCGCTGCTCAAAGGCCTGCGGCGCACGCTGCCCGAAGGCACGCGCTATAGCGGCATCGGCGGTCCGCGCATGACGGCCGAGGGCTTCGAAGCGCATTGGCCGATGGACAAGCTGACCGTGCGCGGCTATGTCGAAGCGCTGAAGCACATTCCCGAGATTCTCGGCATCCGCAACGAGATCAAGCGTCAGTTGCTTGCCGAGCCGCCGTCGGTTTTCATCGGTGTGGACGCGCCCGATTTCAACTTCGGCCTCGAGCAGCCGCTGCGCGAAGCGGGCATTCCGACCGTGCATTTCGTCTGTCCGTCGATCTGGGCGTGGCGCGGCGGCCGCATCAAGAAGATCGTGAAAGCGGTCGATCACATGCTGTGCGTGTTTCCGTTCGAAACGGCGCTGATGGAAAAGGCGGGCGTCGCCGCGAGCTACGTCGGCCATCCGCTCGCCGATGACATTCCGCTCGAGCCGGACGTCGCGGGCGCGCGCCGCGAACTCGGCATCGCGGAAGGCGGTCCGGTGATCGCGGTCCTGCCGGGCAGCCGTCGCTCGGAGATTTCGCTGATCGGCCCGACCTTCTTCGACGCGATGGAACTGATGCAGCTTCGCGAGCCCAACGTGCGCTTCCTGATGCCCGCGGCGAATCCGGCGTTGCGCGAACTGCTGCGGCCGCTCGTGGACGCGCATCCGCATCTGTCGCTGACGATCACGGACGGCAACGCCCAGCGCGCGATGACCGCCGCCGATGCGATCCTCGTGAAAAGCGGCACGGTGACGCTCGAAGCGGCGCTGCTCAAGAAGCCGATGGTCATCTCGTACAAGGTGCCTTGGCTGACGGGTCAGATCATGAAGCGTCAGGGTTATCTGCCGTATGTCGGCTTGCCGAACATTCTGGCGGGCCGCTTCGTCGTGCCGGAAATCCTGCAGCACTTCGCGACGCCCGAAGCGCTCGCCGACGCCACGCTGAAACAGTTGAACGACGACGCCAACCGCCGTACCCTGACGGAAATATTCACCGACATGCACATCGCGCTGCGCCAGAATACGTCGCAGAAAGCGGCCGAGGCCGTCGCGCGGGTGCTCGACACGCGGAGGCCGCGGTAATGGCCGCTAGACGATCGGCGCAAGCCGGACTCGATTTCAGCTCACCGTTCGACGTCGTTTGTGGCGTCGACGAGGCCGGGCGCGGGCCGCTGGCCGGTCCGGTCGTGGCGGCGGCGGTCATCTTCGATCCGGCGAAGCCTCGCATCAACGGCCTCGACGATTCGAAGGCGCTCTCTGCCAAAAGGCGCGAAGAGCTGTACGAGAAGATCGTCGATCGCGCGCTCGCGTACTGCATCGCGTCGGCGAGCGTCGAGGAAATCGACACCATCAACATCCTGCACGCGAGCATGCTGGCGATGAAGCGCGCGGTGGAAGGCCTCTCGGTCGCGCCGACGCTCGTGAAAGTCGATGGCAATCGCTGCCCGACCTTGTCCATCCGCAGCGAAGCCGTGATCGGCGGCGATGCGCTCGTCAAGCAGATCTCGGCGGCGTCGATTCTCGCAAAGGTCACGCGTGATCGCATGCTGGTCGATCTGCACGAACTTTTTCCGATGTACGGCTTCGCCACGCATTCCGGCTACGGCACGCCGCAGCATCTGAAGGCGCTGCGCGAACATGGGCCGTGCGAGCATCATCGGCGGTCGTTCGCGCCGGTGCGCGAGGCGCACGCGCTCGTGTTCGGTTCGGTGTTGCCCGAGATCGCTCCCGAAGTGCTTCAGGTCGCATCGACGATCGAAGACGATCCCGACGCGCTCGCCTTCTGAGCGTCAACCGAATCAACGTGAAATCCATCACTTCGCGGGACAACCCGCTCTACAAGCGCATGAAGGCGCTCGCCGGGTCGACGGCGCAGCAGCGCAGAAGCGGCCACGCGCTGCTCGAAGGCCTGCATCTGGCGTCAGCGTATCTCGACGCGGCGGGCCAGCCGGAAACGTGCGTCGTCACCGAAGGCGCGCTCACGCACGAGGAAGCGCGCGAGATCGTCGCGCGCATCGAAGAGAAGCGCGTCGTCGTGTTGCCGGATGCGCTTTTCGGGCAGTTGTCGAGCGTCGTTCACGGCGTGGGCATGCTGTTGCTCGTCGAAAAGATCGATGCAGAATTGCCCGCGCGCGTCGCACAAACCTGCGTGATTCTCGATGGCGTTCAGGACGCCGGCAATGTCGGCTCGATTCTGCGCAGCGCGGCGGCGGCGGGCATCACGCGCGTATTCTGCGCGCCGGGCACGGCATACGCGTGGTCATCGAAAGTGCTGCGCTCGGGCATGGGCGCGCATTTTCTGCTGGATATTTTCGAGGACGTCGAACCGGCCGATCTCATCGCGCGACTCGACGCACCCGTGACGATCACCGATTCGCACGGTGCCGTCGCGCTCTACGATTGCGACCTGTCGGGCGCGCTCGCCTGGGTGTTCGGCAACGAAGGCGCGGGCGTGTCGCAAATCTGGCGCGATGCGGTGACGCATCGCGTGACGATTCCGCAGCCGGGCGGCATGGAATCGCTGAACGTGGCGGCCGCGGCGGCGATCTGTCTCTTCGAGCAGTGCCGCCAGCAGCGCTGACAGCCGTCAATAGTAGGAAGGCCGCTCCGGCTTGACCTCCTGCAGGATCGTCGTGGCGATTTCCTCGATCGACTTGTGCGTCGACGAAAGCCACTTGATGCCTTCGCGCTTCATCATCATTTCCGCCTCGTTGATCTCGTAGCGGCAGTTTTCGAGTGCGGCGTACTTGCTGCCCGGACGGCGTTCGTTACGGATCTCGGCCAGCCGCTGCGGATCGATCGACAAACCGAACATCTTCGTCCGATGCTCGAGCAGCGGCGTCGGCAGCTTGCCGCGCTCGAAATCTTCGGGAATCAGCGGATAGTTCGCCGCCTTCACGCCGTACTGCATCGCGAGATAAAGGCTCGTCGGCGTTTTGCCGCTGCGCGATACGCCGACGAGAATGACGTCCGCGTCGGCGAGATTGCGGTTCGACTGGCCGTCGTCGTGGGCGAGCGAGAAATTGATCGCCTCGATGCGATTCTTGTATTCCTCCGTGTCGGCGTTCTGGTGCACGCGGCCCATCGCGTGCGTCGATTTCATTTCCAGTTCGTGCTCGAGCGGCTCGATGAAGGTCTGGAACATGTCGAGCACGAGCGCATTGCAGCCCTTGACCACTTCATTCGATGCGCTGTCGACGAGCGTCGTGAACACGATCGGCCGGCGGCCATCGAGCGCGACGACTTCGTTGATCTTCTCGACGGTCGCGTAGGCCTTGTCGATCGAGTCGACAAACGGCACGCGCACGAGCCGGAATTTTTGATCGAACTGGGCGAGGATCGAATGCGCGAAGGTTTCGGCAGTGATCCCGGTCCCGTCGGAAACGATGAATACGGAAGGCGGCATCGGCGAAAGAGGGAACGAGTTGGGGCGACGATGCTCAAACGCTGAACCGTGGCTAGCGCGAAAGCACGGACGCCGTAAAAACCTGTGTTAAGGTAGCTGACCGCTGGCAGGCAGTGAACCGGGCGTGAGCGCCGGGGTGTGGGTGAGCCCACGATCAGGCGTTAAAGACCTCGATTTTGCCGTGGAACGACTGCCCGGCCGAAACAATTTTGAAATACGGCAAGGTAGAATAGCGGCAACCTGTTCGATAAGCAATTGCGGAGAAATTGAATCGGATTTTCGTCAAATCGCGGTCGTTTCGTGGCATTTCGTTACGTCAGTCCACGTTTTCGAGCAGATTTCAGACGTACCCCGCTTCTTTTTGACGTGCCCCGGTTCTCGCGGGCGCGTGTCCCCGAAGGTTTATCAAACAGGTTGTACGAGATGCGTGCGCGCTTCCAATGAGCGCGCTCGCATATGAGCCCACTCGTGCGATCGTGAATTCCATCCACCTTAGGGGCTTGTATGACTAACGCAGTCAATGTTGCGAAAGATGTCGCAAAGGATCAGGCGTATGTAGTTCCATTCGAGCAGTTGCGAATGACCGACGTGGAAATCGTCGGCGGCAAGAATGCGTCGCTCGGCGAAATGATCAGCCAGCTTTCCGAAGCCGGCGTTCGCGTGCCGACGGGTTTCGCCACGACTGCGCTCGCATTCCGCGACTTCCTCCATCACAACAATCTGACGGACCGCATCGCCAATCGTCTCGAGACGCTCGATGTCGACGACGTCAAGGCGCTCGCCGAAGCCGGCAAGGAAATCCGTCAGTGGATCGTCGACGCGCCGATGCAGCCGCGCCTCGAAGACGAAATCCGCCGCGGTTTCGAAGTCCTTCAAGCCAGCTCGCCCGAAGAGCTTTCGTTTGCCGTGCGCTCGTCGGCGACGGCCGAGGACTTGCCGGACGCATCCTTCGCGGGCCAGCAGGAAAGCTATCTGAACGTGGTCGGCATCGAGGACGTGCTCGATCGCATGAAGCACGTGTTTGCGTCGCTTTATAACGACCGCGCCATTTCTTATCGCGTCCACAAGGGCTTCACGCATGCGGAAGTCGCGTTGTCGGCGGGCGTGCAGCGCATGGTGCGCTCCGACGTCGGCGCGGCCGGCGTGATGTTCACCATCGACACCGAATCGGGCTTCAAGGAAACCGTCTTCATCACGTCGAGCTACGGCCTGGGCGAAACCGTCGTGCAAGGCGCGGTGAATCCGGACGAGTTCCACGTCTTCAAAACGACGCTCGAACAGGGCAAATACCCGATCATCCGCCGCTCGATCGGCTCGAAGCTCATCAAGATGGAATTCACGAAGCCGGGCGAGCCGGGCCGCGTGAAGACCGTCGACGTGCCGCACGAACAGCGCAACCGCTTCTCGATCACCGACGAAGACGTGATCGAGCTCGCGAAGTACGCGGTCATCATCGAGAAGCACTATCAGCGTCCGATGGACATCGAGTGGGGCAAGGACGGCCGCGACGGCAAGCTGTTCATCCTCCAGGCGCGCCCGGAGACGGTGAAGAGCCAGGCGTCGGGCAAGGCCGAAATGCGCTTCAAGCTGAAGGGGCAGTCGAACGTGCTGGCGACCGGCCGCGCGATCGGCCAGAAGATCGGCGCGGGCCCCGTGCGCGTGATTCACGATCCGTCGGAAATGGAACGCGTGCAGCCGGGCGACGTGCTCGTCGCCGACATGACGGACCCTAACTGGGAACCGGTGATGAAGCGCGCATCGGCCATCGTGACCAATCGCGGCGGCCGTACGTGCCACGCGGCGATCATCGCGCGTGAGCTGGGCGTGCCGGCGGTCGTCGGCTGCGGCGACGCAACGGACATCCTGAAGGACGGCGCGCTCGTCACGGTGTCGTGCGCGGAAGGCGACGAAGGCAAGATCTACGACGGCCTGCTCGAAACCGAAGTGACCGAAGTGCAGCGCGGCGAACTGCCGAAGATCCCGGTCAAGATCATGATGAACGTCGGCAATCCGCAACTCGCGTTCGACTTCGCGCAGTTGCCGAACGCGGGCGTCGGCCTGGCGCGACTCGAGTTCATCATCAACAACAACATCGGCGTGCATCCGAAGGCGATTCTGGAGTACCCGAACGTCGATGCCGATCTGAAGAAGGCGGTTGAAAGCGTCGCGCGCGGCCATGCATCGCCGAAAGCGTTCTACGTCGACAAGCTGACCGAAGGCATCGCCACGATTGCAGCGGCGTTCTATCCGAAGCCCGTCATCGTGCGTCTGTCGGACTTCAAGTCGAACGAGTACAAGAAGCTGATCGGCGGTTCGCGCTACGAGCCGGATGAAGAAAATCCGATGCTCGGTTTCCGTGGCGCGTCGCGCTATATCGCGGAAGACTTCGCCGAGGCGTTCCACATGGAATGCATCGCGCTGAAGAAGGTCCGCGAGGAAATGGGCCTGGACAACGTGCAGATCATGGTGCCGTTCGTGCGTACGCTGAAGCAGGCGGATCGCGTGGTCGAGCTGCTGAAGAAGTTCGGTCTCGAACGCGGCAAGAACGACCTGAAGCTCGTGATGATGTGCGAAGTGCCGTCCAACGCGATTCTCGCCGAGCAGTTCCTGGAGCGCTTCGACGGCTTCTCGATCGGTTCCAACGACCTGACGCAGTTGACGCTGGGCCTCGATCGCGACTCGGGCATGGAGTTGCTCGCGGCGGACTTCGACGAGCGCGACGAAGCGGTGCAGTTCATGCTGAAGCGCGCGATCGAGACGTGCCTGAAGCTGAACAAGTACGTCGGCATTTGCGGTCAGGGCCCGTCGGACCACCCTGATCTCGCCGAGTGGCTCGCGAAGCAGGGCATCGAGTCGATGTCGCTTAATCCGGACACGATCATCGATACGTGGCAGCAGCTCGCGAAGACCTTGTCAAAATAAGTCGATGTCACACCTTTCCACTTGCTTTCGGATTGGTGCAGCGTGATATAAAAACACCCCGGACTTTTCCGGGGTGTTTTCGTTTGGAGACCGATGATGGAAACGGGCGGGTTGATCTGGTGGGTCGCTGCGGGCGCGCTGATCGTCGCGGAATTGTTTACCGGAACGTTCTATCTGCTCATGATCGCGCTCGGGATGATCGCGGGCGGCGTCGCTCATGTGCTCGGCGCGTTGCCGCACGTACAGATGGGCGCGGCCGCGGTCATCGCGCTGATCGCGGTGGCGGTGCTGCGGCGCTCGCGCTTCGTCAGCTGGAAGCGGCGTGACGACGCGTCGCGCGATGCGGCCGTGAATCTCGATATCGGCGCGACCCTGGAAGTCGATCAATGGCATCACGGCCACGCGCGCGCAATGTATCGCGGCGCGCAGTGGGATGTCGAGCTCGCACCGGGCGAAACGGAGGGCGCACAGCTTTATCGCATCACGGCGCTCGACGGCAATCGCCTGATCGTAGCGGCCAAACGGTAGTCCTATAAGGAGAAAAATAATGTCAATGTACTTTGCGCTCATCGTGCTCGTCATCGCGATCGTCATCGTGTCGAAAACGGTCAAGATCGTCCCTCAGCAACACGCATGGATCATGGAACGCCTCGGCCGCTATCATGCAACGCTCACGCCGGGCCTCAACATCGTGCTGCCGTTCATCGATCGCATTTCCTACAAGCACATGCTGAAGGAGATTCCGCTCGAAGTGCCGAGCCAAGTCTGTATCACGCGCGACAACACGCAGCTTCAAGTCGATGGCGTGCTGTACTTCCAGGTCACGGATGCGATGAAGGCTTCGTACGGATCGAGCAACTTCGTGTTCGCGATCACGCAACTGTCGCAGACGACGTTGCGTTCGGTCATCGGCAAGCTGGAGCTCGACAAGACGTTCGAGGAGCGCGACTTCATCAACCAGAGCATCGTGAATGCGCTCGACGAAGCCGCGTCGAACTGGGGCGTGAAAGTGCTGCGCTATGAAATCAAGGATCTCACGCCGCCGAAGGAAATCCTTCACGCGATGCAGGCGCAGATCACCGCCGAGCGCGAGAAGCGCGCGCTGATCGCCGCGTCCGAAGGGCGCAAGCAGGAGCAGATCAATCTGGCATCGGGCGCGCGCGAGGCCGCGATCCAGAAGTCGGAAGGCGAACGGCAGGCGGCGATCAATCAGGCGCAGGGCGAAGCCGCCGCGATTCTCGCGGTGGCGGAAGCGAACGCGCAAGCCATCGAGAAGATCGGCACTGCAATTCAGACAGCGGGCGGCATGGAAGCGGTGAATCTGAAGGTTGCGGAGCAGTATGTCGGCGCGTTCGGCAATCTCGCGAAGCAGGGCAACACGCTGATCGTGCCGGGCAACATGTCCGACATGAGCACGATGATCGCGTCCGCGTTGTCGATCGTGAAAGGCGAGGGCAGCGGCATAATCAGGAAGAGCTGAAGCAATCGGGGGCGCTAAAAAGCCCCCCCGATTCGTTTCACGGTTTAACGCGAGGCGGTTCGCATCAGACGCCCGCGTTCGCGTTCCCAGTCGCGCTTCTTTTCGGTCTCGCGTTTGTCGTGCAACTTCTTGCCCTTCGCGAGGCCGATTTCACATTTCACGCGGCCATCCTTGTAGTGGAAGTTGAGCGGCACGAGCGTGTGCCCGCGCTGCTCGACCTTGCCGATGAGCTTGTCGATCTGTTCGCGGTGGAGGAGCAGCTTGCGCGTGCGCACCGGATCGAGGTTAGCGAATTTCGATGCTTCGGGCAGCGGGCTGATATGCGTGCCGATCAGAAAGAGCTCGCCGTTCTTGATCACGACGTAGCCTTCCTTGATCTGCGCGCGCCCGGCGCGAAGCGCCTTGACTTCCCAGCCCTCGAGCACGAGACCGGCCTCGTAGCGCTCTTCGACGAAGTAATCGAAGAAGGCTTTTCTGTTGTCGATGATGCTCATGAATGGAAAGTGCCCAACTCGTTTAAAATCCTGATTTTAGCAGCGCGCCGGCATGCGTTCGATCCGATGCCTCGTTCTCTTGCGCGTTGCCGCCCAATTCAGCCACCGCTGCGCCCTATATGGCAGACGTCCAGAAAACCGTATTGATCCGCCATTCAGCGGAAGAAATGTTCGACCTCGTCACCGATGTCGCCGACTACCCCAATTTCCTGCCTTGGTGCGGCGGCGTCGAAATCGGCCGCCACGACGAGAACGGCATGGAAGCGAAGATCGACATCAGCTTCAAGGGCATCAAGCAGCATTTCGCGACGCGCAATGTGCAAAAGCGTCCGACCAATATCGATATGGAGTTCCTGAGCGGCCCTTTCAAGAAATTCACCGGATATTGGCACTTTACGCCGCTGCGCGCGGACGCCTGCAAGATCGAATTCGCGCTGCATTACGAATTCTCGAACGTGATTCTGGAGAAGATCATCGGGCCGGTGTTCAGCCATATCGCCAACACGTTCGTCGATTCCTTCGTGAAGCGCGCGGACCAGCGCTACGGCAAGCCATGATGCATATCGATGTCTGCTACGGCCTGCCCGATGGCGCGTTCCTGAAGCGCGTCGACCTGCCCGAGGGCGCGACGGTGCGCGATGCGATCGACGCAAGCGGCGTGCTGCTCGCGCATCGCGACATCGATCTGACGACGCAGAAGGTCGGCGTGTTCGGCAAGCCGAAGCCGCTCGACGCGGCGCTCGCCGATTTCGACCGCGTCGAGATTTATCGGCCGCTGAAGGTGGATCCGAAGGCCGCGCGCCAGCGCCGCGTGGACAAGGCGCGCAAGGCGGGATCGATCGAAGGGCGCAAGTGGCAGTCGAAGGATTCGCGCTGAGCGAATTCAATGCGCGGGCGCTTCTTTCGCCGCGGCGGGCGCCGGCTCCAGCGTGTGCTGCCTGACCGACCAGATTACGCCGGCGAGCAGCAGCACGATCGCGAGCACTTCGGGCGAGCGCGGCCAGCGGCCGTCGTAGACGAAGGCGTAGAGCAGGGCGAAGAGCGTCTCGAACACGATCATCTGCCCTGACAGCGTGAGCGGCAGGCGCTTCGCTGCCGCGTTCCACAGCATGTTGCCGAGCCACGAGCCGCCGGTGGCCAGCGCAAAAGAAACGATCCAGAACAGATGCCAGCGCGACGCGGGCACGCTCGCCTGCACCGTGCCCGCGGGCAGCATCCAGACGATCGCGCCGAGCGCGACGCCGAGCAGACCCGTCACGATGCCCCACAGGATGGACCACTCGTTGCCGTCGAAATGGCGATTCGATTGCAGATACCGCGCGTTGACGACCGCGTACCACGTCCAAGAAGCGAGCGCCCCGAGCGCGCATCCGAGTCCGGCGAGGCGCGTGAGCACGCTCGTCGCGTGATCGGCGTCGCTGAATACATCGAGATTGATGCACGCGATGCCCGCCAGCACGAGCAGGAGCGGCCCGATGAGCCTTTTCAGGTCGACCGCGCCGCGATCCCGCCGTCCGGCGAGCGTGACGGTCACGGGGAGAATGCCGACGATCAGCGACGAAGGCGCGACGCCCACGAGCTGCACCGCGCTCGCGAGCAGCATGTAGTACAGCAGGTTGCCGACCAGCGCGAGCTTCGCGAGCGCGATGAAATCGGCGCGCGTGAGCTTGGCCGCGAGGCGCCGGGCGAACGGCAGCGCCACGGCGAGCGAAACCGCGCCGTACATCAGATAGCGCCCGACGGAGAGCGTCAGCGGCGAAAAATCCGGCAAGAGCCGTGGCGCGAGAAAGATGAAACCCCAGATCGCTCCCGCCGCCATTCCGTACATCACACCGCGCTGCATCGTCCGACTCCTGCCGAAATTTCAACTGACGGCGCGAAGCGTAGCATGTGGCCCCGGGCGGCCGTCTTGTCTAAAACTGCAACAACGCGGGCGCCCGGCAGACGGGCGAAAGCGGTCCGGAATTTGCGTCCGAATGGGCTAAGCTGCTGTTCGGGCAGTGAAAATGCAGGGAACTATCGGTATAATCTGCTTTTGCGCCCATAGGATTTGCCATGCGTCTGATCCAGAAAGCACTCACGTTCGATGACGTGCTCCTCGTGCCCGCCTTCTCCAGCGTTCTCCCGCGCGACACCAGCCTGAAATCCCAGCTGACTCGCAATATTTCCCTGAACATGCCTCTCGTGTCCGCCGCCATGGACACGGTCACCGAAGGCCGGCTCGCCATCGCGATGGCGCAGATGGGCGGCATCGGCATCGTCCACAAGAATCTCACCGCCAAGGAACAGGCCCGCGAAGTCGCGAAAGTGAAGCGCTTCGAATCGGGCGTCGTGCGCGATCCGATCACGATTCCGCCGCAAATGCGCGTGCGCGACGTCATCGCGCTGACGCAGCAGCACGGCATTTCGGGTTTCCCGGTGGTCGAAGGCGCGCAACTGATCGGCATCGTCACCAATCGCGACCTGCGCTTCGAAGAACGGCTCGATGAGCCGGTGCGCAACATCATGACGCCGCGCGAACGCCTCGTGACGGTCAAGGAAGGCACGTCGCTCGCCGAGGCGAAGGCGCTGATGCACAGCCATCGCCTGGAGCGCGTGCTCGTGGTGAACGACGCGTTCGAGCTGCGCGGCCTGATGACGGTGAAGGACATCACCAAGCAGACCGAAAACCCGGACGCCTGCAAGGACGAAGACGGCAAGCTGCGTGTGGGCGCGGCCGTGGGCGTCGGTCCGGACAATGAAGAGCGCGTCGAGCTGCTCGCGCAGGCGGGCGTCGACGTGATCGTCGTCGATACCGCGCACGGCCATAGCCAGGGCGTGCTGGAGCGCGTGCGCTGGGTCAAGCAGAATTATCCGCACGTGCAGGTCATCGGCGGCAATATCGCGACGGCGGCGGCAGCCAAGTCGCTCGTCGAGTACGGCGCGGACGCGGTGAAGGTCGGTATCGGCCCGGGCTCGATCTGCACGACGCGGATCGTGGCGGGCGTCGGCGTGCCGCAGATCACGGCGATCGCGAATGTTTCCGAAGCACTGCGCGGCACCGGCGTGCCGGTCATCGCGGACGGCGGCGTGCGCTTCTCGGGCGACGTGTCGAAGGCGCTCGCGGCGGGCGCGAACGTCGTCATGATGGGCAGCATGCTCGCGGGCACCGAAGAATCGCCGGGCGACGTGTTCCTGTATCAGGGCCGCCAGTACAAGTCGTACCGCGGCATGGGTTCGGTCGGCGCGATGAAGGACGGCGCGGCGGACCGCTACTTCCAGGACAACTCGGCGAATATCGACAAGCTCGTGCCGGAAGGTATCGAAGGCCGTGTGGCCTACAAGGGCTCGGTCAACGCGATCCTGTTCCAGATCGTCGGCGGCGTGCGCGCGAGCATGGGCTACTGCGGTTGCCGCACGATTTCCGAGCTGCACGAGAAGGCGGAATTCGTTCAGATCACGGCGGCCGGCATGCGCGAATCGCATGTGCATGACGTGCAGATCACGAAGGAAGCGCCCAACTATCACGTCGACTAATCGAGCGGACTGATCATGAAACCGTTGCTGCGGGTCGTGCTCGTCATCAATGCCCTGATTTTTCTGGCGTTCGGCCTGTTGTTTCTGCTGACGCCGTGGGCGGGCCTGTACGGCGCGCTGCAACTGGATTCGATCCGCGTTCAGCCGGCGTTCGCCGGGCAGTTGCTCGGTATCGCGCTCATCGGGCTGTCGTGGCTTGCGTTTCACGCAGCCGTCGATGGCGCGTTGACGGCTCGCGCCGCGCGCGTGTCGGGACACGTGCAGTGGCTGTCGGGGGTGGTGGTGCTGGTCTGGCTGCTCGGACTGCATACGCCTCAGATCGATGGCTTCGGGCAGATCAGCGCGGCCGTCGTGGGCGCCGTGCTGCTGGTGCTCGGTCTGGGCAGCGTGAGACTGTCGTCGGCGGTGCGTCGGCGCGAGCGCGCGGCGGCGGCCGGCGCGGTATCGGCGCAGCGCGCGGAAAAGAAGGCGGCGCAAAAGCGTGACGAGTTTTCCGCGAGCAACGCGGCATCGTCGGCGCGCGCCGAATCGGTCGATCTCGCGGCGCGTCCCGCAGCGCGCGCACCGGGCGCGACGGCCATCGATCCGGTATCGGGCCGCACGCTCGATTCCGTCTCGCCGGCCGGCGCGGTTCGCGCGCACCCGGACGGCGCGGTCGATCCCGTCACCGGCGGCACGCTCGATCCGCTGACGGGCCGCGCGGTCGATCCGGTCACCGGCAAGCGCATCGAGCCCGTCATCAGCGGCGAGATCGATCCGGCGACGGGTCGAAGAGCCGATCCGCTCGCGCCCGGCGCGGGCCGCGCGCCTCGCTGAAGGCGTGAAGCGCATGCTACGAGCCACGCACGCGCAGCAACGGAAACACGCAGGACAAGCACGGTCGGCCTTTGCGCCGGCCGTCGATTTATTTGCAGACCGGGGCGCGAGGCCGCGCTCCGGCAGCACCGACATCATTCGTTCACTTAGCCTTTGGCCGCAGCCATGCACGACAAAATCCTGATTCTCGATTTCGGCTCCCAAGTCACCCAGCTGATCGCGCGGCGCATCCGCGAGTCGCACGTCTACTCGGAAATCCATCCGTACGACGTCGACGAGACGTTCATCCGCGAATTCGCGCCGAAGGGCATCATCCTGTCCGGCGGCCCGAACTCCGTCACCGAGGCGAAGTCGCCGCGCGCCCCGCAGATCGTCTTCGATCTCGGCGTGCCGGTGCTCGGCATCTGCTACGGCATGCAGACGATGGCCGATCAGCTCGGCGGCAAGGTCGAACTCGGCAACGTGCGCGAATTCGGCTATGCGGAAGTGCAGGCGCTGAATCACACGGGCTTTCTGGAAGGCATTCAGGATTTCGCCAGCGACAAGGGCGAGTCGATGCTCAAGGTTTGGATGAGCCACGGCGACAAGGTCGTCGATCTGCCGGCGGGTTTCAAGCTGATGGCCTCGACGCCGTCGTGCCCGATCGCCGCGATGGCCGACGACGACCGGCGCTTCTACGGCCTGCAATGGCATCCGGAAGTCACGCATACGGTGCAGGGCCGCGCGATGCTCGACCGTTTCGTGCTGGAGCTGTGCGGCGCGAAGGCCGATTGGGAGATGGGCCATTACATCGACGAGGCGGTCGAGAACATCCGCGCGCAGGTCGGCAATGAGCACGTGATTCTCGGCTTGTCGGGCGGCGTGGATTCGTCGGTGGCGGCGGCGCTTTTGCATCGCGCGATCGGCGACCAGCTGACGTGCGTGTTCGTCGATCACGGCTTGCTGCGTCAGAACGAGGCGGAGCAGGTCATGTCGACGTTCGCGGATCACCTGGGCGTGAAGGTGATTCACGTCGATGCCAGCGAGGAATTCCTGCAGAAGCTTGCGGGCGTGACCGATCCGGAGGCGAAGCGCAAGATCATCGGCGCGGAGTTCGTCGAAGTGTTTCACAACGAATCGGACAAGCTCACCGATGCCAAATGGCTCGCGCAGGGCACGATTTATCCGGACGTGATCGAATCGGCGGGCAAGGGCAAGAAGGGCGCGCATACGATCAAGAGCCATCACAACGTCGGCGGTTTGCCGGAGACGCTGAATTTGAAGCTGCTCGAACCGCTGCGCGAGCTTTTCAAGGACGAAGTGCGCGAACTCGGCGTGAAGCTCGGTCTGCCGCCCGCGATGGTGTATCGGCATCCGTTCCCCGGTCCGGGTCTCGGCGTGCGGATTCTCGGCGAAGTGAAGCGCGAATTCGCGGACCTGCTGCGCCGCGCCGATGCCATTTTTATCGAGACGCTGCGCAACACCATCGACAAGGAAACGGGCAAGTCGTGGTACGACCTGACGAGCCAGGCGTTCGCGGTGTTCCTGCCGGTCAAGAGCGTCGGCGTGATGGGCGACGGGCGCACCTATGAATACGTCGTCGCGCTGCGCGCCGTGCAGACGCTCGACTTCATGACCGCGCATTGGGCGCATCTGCCGCATGATCTGCTCGGGCATGTTTCCAATCGCATCATCAACGAAGTGCGCGGGATCAATCGGGTGGTGTATGACATCTCCGGCAAGCCGCCTGCGACGATCGAGTGGGAGTGAGCCGCGTCTGATTGCGAGGGGGCATGACTGATTCCGCGTCCGATCGCCCCACCGACTCGCTCTTCTTCGCGATCTATCCGGACGCAGTCGCCGCCGCGCGCATCGCCGAACTGGCGGCGCGGCTGCGTATCGAGCACACGCTGAAGGCGAGGGCGATTCGCGCCGATCGCCTTCACGTCACCCTGCATTATCTCGGCGCCTTCGCAGGCGTTCCCGCCGATGTGGCCGCGCACGCTTGCGCCGCAGCATCCCGAATCGCGTTGCCGCCCGTCGATGTGACGCTCGACCGTATCGAAAGCTTTTCCGGCCGTCGCGCGAGACGCCCGCTCGTCGTTTCCGGCGATGTCACCGAGCCGCTCGACGCGCTCGAGCGAACGCTCGGCGCGGCGCTGGAGGCGGCAGGCATCGCACTGAAGCGGCATCCCCATTTCACGCCTCATGTGACCTTGCTCTACGACGAACACCGCGTCGCGCGTGAGCGCATCGAACCCATCGCATGGACCGTGCGTGAGTTCGCGCTCGTGCGCAGCCGGCTCGGCAAATCGCAACACGAAGTCCTCGCGCGCTGGCCGCTCGTGCCGTGAATCGGCGGAACCACGCGCAATAAAAGGTTTCGCGGATTTTTCTAACGCGTTAAGGTGCGGGTATCGGAATGAATCGAGACGAAGCGCTTACATGACCCGATCCCGCCTGCTGCACATCACGCCCGACACCCACCACGTCCAGATCGATCTCGTCTACGCGACCGATCGCAATTTCACCGGCAAGCCCATCTACAAGGCGCAGCACTGCCTGCTGCTCGAGCCCGCCGAAGCGGCATTGCGTAAAGCCGTCGATATCGCGACGAGCATCGGCATGACGCTCAGGATCTTCGACGCCTATCGTCCGCCGCAAGCGCAGAAAGTGCTGTGGGATTTCCTGCCCGATCCGACCTTCATCGCCGAACTCGGACGCGGCTCGAACCATAGCCGCGGCACGGCGGTGGACCTGACGCTCGTCGATCGTGACGGCAACGAGCTCGACATGGGCACCGGTTTCGATGCGATGGTCGCCGAATCCGAGCACTTTCACTTCGGCTTGCCGGAGCATGTGCAGCGCAACCGCACGCTGCTGCTGGGCGTCATGCACGGCGCGGGCTTCACGCACATCAAAAGCGAGTGGTGGCATTACGAATTGCCCGGCTCGCGCGAACTTGCTCTGATCGACAACGAAGAATGCGGCCCGCTGCGGCTCATGTAATCGGGGATTCGACATGAAACTGACTGCACTGATCACGGCGCTGATGCTCACGTTGATGAGCGCGCCGCCGGCAAGCGCCGCGACGCCGAAAGACATGTTCGTCATGGCCACGTTGCTCGATGAATTCACGTCGCTCGATCCCGGCGAAATCTACGAACTGGTGCCGGAGGAATACGTCGCGAACACGTATGACCGTCTGGTGCGCGTCGATCTGAAGGATCCGTCGAAATTCAATGGCGATGTCGCCGAATCGTGGACGGTGAGTCAGGACGGCCTCACGTTCACGTTCAAGATCCGGCCGGGACTCAAGTTCCATTCCGGCAATACGCTCACCGCCGATGACGTCGCGTGGTCGATCCAGCGCACCGCGCTGCTCGACAAGGGCGCGGCGGCGGTGCTTGCGGGCATCGGGCTGACGAAGGCGAACGCGTTGCAGAACGTGAAGAAGATCGACGATACGACCGTCTCGATCACGACGGATCAGCGCTATGCGCCGACCTTCGTGCTCAACGTGCTCGGTTCGTGGCCGGCGTCGGTGGTGGATCGCAAGCTCGTCGAATCGCACGCGAAGGGCAACGACTACGGCAACGAGTGGCTGAAGACCAACGAAGCCGGTTCGGGCGCGTACAAGCTCGTGAAATGGACCGCCAACGACAGCATCGTGCTGCAACGCTTCGACGGCTATCGCATTCCGCTCGCGATGAAGCGCATCGTGCTGCGTCACGTCACGGAAGCGGCGAGCCAGCGTCTGATGATCCAGAACGGCGACATCGACGTCGCGCGCGACCTCTCGCCCGACGATCTCGACACGCTCTCGAAGAACGGCGTCATCAAGGCGACGGCCGTGCCGCAAGCGACACTCATGTATCTCGGCCTCAACAACAAGAATCCGAATCTCGCGAAGCCGGAAGTCTGGGAAGCGATGAAGTGGCTCATCGACTATCAGGGCATTCAGAAGAACGTGATCCGCACGACCTACAAGGTTCACGAAGCGTTTCTCCCCGAAGGCTTTCTCGGCGCGCTGAACGAAAACCCGTATCACCAGGATGTCGCGAAGGCGAAGGCGCTGCTCGCGAAAGCGGGCTTGTCCAACGGCTTCACGGTGAAGATGGACGTGCGCAACGATTATCCGTACAGCGAGATCGCGCAAGCCGTGCAGGCGAATCTCGCGCTCGCCAACATCAAGGTGCAACTCGTGCCGAGCGACAACAAGCAGACGCTCGGACGATATCGCGCGCGGGCCCACGATATCTACATCGGCGAGTGGTCGGCGGATTACATCGATCCGCACAGTAACGCGCAGGGCTTCGTGTGGAATCCGGACAACTCGGATGCATCGAGCTACAAGATGCTCGCGTGGCGCAACGCGTGGGACATTCCACAACTGACGAAGGAAACCAACGCGGCGCTCGCCGAAAGCGATACGAAAAAGCGCGCGCAGCTGTACGAGAAGATGCAGCGTGAAGTGCTCGCGAAATCGCCGTTCGTCATCATGTTCCAAAAGGTGTCGCAGGTGGCGGCGCGGCCCGGCGTGACCGGTCTCGAAGTCGGGCCGATCAACGATCTCGTGTCGTATCGCAACATCAAGAAGCAGTGAACACGGTCACGCTCATCGGCTCGCGGCGCGGCGGCGCGCGCATCGCGTTGGCGCTCGCGCGCTGGATCGCGATGCTCGCCATCACGTTCACGGGCTTGCTCGCGATCACGTTTTTCATCGGCCGCAAGATTCCGATCGATCCGGTGCTCGCGATTCTCGGCGATCGCGCGTCCGCGACGGCTTATGCCGCCGCGCGTCTGCGGCTCGGTCTCGACAAGCCGCTCATCGAACAATTCCTGATCTACGCGCGCGACGTGCTGCACGGCAATCTCGGCATTTCGCTGTTGACGGCAAATCCGGTCATCGACGACATCAAGCGCGTCTTTCCCGCGACGCTCGAACTCGCGACGCTCTCGACCTTCATCGGCATCGCGATCGGCGTGCCGCTCGGCGTCGCGGCGGCGGTGAAGCACAATCGCATCGTCGATCACATCGCGCGCGTGATCGGGCTCGCCGGAAGCTCGGTGCCGGTGTTCTGGCTCGCGCTGATGGGCCTGCTGCTCTTTTACGCGCGGCTGCATTGGGTGTCCGGGCCGGGACGCATCGATCCGCTTTACGACGGCATGGTCGATACCCGCACGGGCAGTTTGCTCATCGATTCGCTCATCGCCGGCGAATGGGATGTCTTCGAGAACGCGTTCTCGCATATCGCGCTGCCGGCGAGCGTGCTCGCGTTCTATTCGATCGCGTATCTGTCGCGGATGACGCGCTCGTTCATGCTCGAACAACTGAGCCAGGAATACGTGACGACCGCGCGCGCGAAAGGGCTGCCCGAGCGCCGCGTGATCTGGCGGCACGCGTTCGGCAATATTGCGGTGCCGCTGCTGACGGTGATCGCGCTCGCATACAGCTATCTGCTCGAAGGCTCGGTGCTGACGGAGATCGTGTTCGCGTGGCCGGGCATCGGCTCGTATCTGACGGGCGCGCTGTTGAACGCCGACATGAACGCCGTGCTCGGCAGCACGCTCGTGATCGGCGCGACGTTCATCGCGCTCAATCTGTTGACCGACGCGCTGTATCGCGTGTTCGATCCGCGTGCGCGCTGACATGGAGGATCTTGCGCAGATGAAACAGCCGCGAACGGGCTTGCGCGCGTGGCTCCTGACCGATACGCCCGCGTCGCCGCGTCAAGCCGCGCTCGGGCGCGCGTATCGGCGCTGGCGGCGGTTCTCGTCGAATCCGTTGAGCATGCTCGGACTCGCGATCCTGCTGCTGCTGATCGTAGTCGCGGCGTTCGGGCCGATGCTCGTCACGCAGGATCCGTTGCAGCAGGTGCTCGCCGAACGTCTGACGCCGCCCGGCGCGGCGCACTGGTTCGGCACCGATCAACTCGGCCGCGACATCCTTTCGCGGCTCGTGCACGGCTCGCGCCTGACGCTCGCGATCGCGATGCTCGTCGTCGTGCTCGTGGTGCCGGTCGGGCTTTTGATGGGCACGGTGGCGGGTTATTGCGGCGGCATCGTCGATACCCTGCTGATGCGCTTGACCGACGTCGCGCTCGCATTTCCGAAGATCGTGCTCGCGCTCGCGTTCGCCGCCGCGCTCGGGCCGGGCGTGCTCAATGCGGTGATCGCGCTGTCGATCACCGCGTGGCCGCCGTATGCGCGTCTCGCGCGCGCGGAGTCGCTGCGGCTCGCGCAGGCCGATTACATCCATGTGGCGCGTCTGCAAGGCGCTTCGCATCTGCGCATTCTGCTGCGGTATATCGTGCCGCTGTGCTCGTCGTCGGTGATCGTGCGCGCGACGCTCGACATGGCCGGCATCATTCTCGCCGTCGCCGGTCTCGGCTTTCTCGGACTGGGCGCGCAGCCGCCGAGCCCGGAATGGGGTTACATGGTCGCGGCGGGCCGCAACGTGCTGCTCGACGCGTGGTGGGTCGCGACGATTCCCGGCCTCGCGATCCTCGCGGTGAGCCTCGCCTTCAACCTGCTCGGCGACGGTCTGCGCGACGTCTTCGATCCGCGTCACGGAGGCTGACATGCCCGATGCGCTGGCTGAAATCGACGGACTGGACGTGGCCTTCGCGAGCCATGACGGCGTGCTCATGCCCGCCGTGCGCGGCGTATCGCTGACGGTGCGGCGCGGCGAGCGGCTCGGCATCGTCGGCGAATCGGGATCGGGAAAATCGCTGACGGGGCGCGCGCTGCTCGGACTGCTGCCGCCCGAGGCAAAATGGTCGGCTAAGGCGCTGCGTTTGGAAGGACAGGACCTGCTCGCGATGCGCCCGAAAGCGCGCCGCCGCCTGTGCGGCACGCGCATGAGCATGATCCTGCAGGATCCGAAGTTCTCGCTGAACCCGGTGATGACCGTCGCGCAGCAGATGCGCGAAACCTTTGTGCGGCAGGGCGTGAAAGAAGGCCGGCGCGCGTTGCGCGAGCGCATCGTCGCAGCGCTGGAAGCGGTGCATATCCGCGATCCGCAGCGTGTCGCGGATGCGTATCCGCACGAACTGTCCGGCGGCATGGGCCAGCGCGTCATGATCGCGATGATGGTCTCGGCCGGCCCGCGCCTTCTGATCGCCGACGAACCCACGAGCGCGCTCGATGTCCTCGTATCGATGCAGGTGCTTGCCGTGCTCGACGAGATGATCGCGCGCCACGATACCGGCCTCGTGTTCATCAGTCACGATTTGCCGCTCGTGATGTCGTTCTGCGACCGCGTCGCGGTGATGTACGGCGGTCGCGTCGTCGAGACGTGCGCGGCGCGCGATCTCGTTCACGCGACGCATCCGTACACGCGCGGGCTGCTCGAAGCGAATCCGCCGCTCGTGAATCCGCCCGACGAGTTGCCGGCGCTGCGCCGCGACCGCGCGTGGCTCGATGAAGGCATCGCGCGATGATCGAAATCGAGCGCGCGCTCATCCGCTTCAAGACGAAGAGCGGTCACGTCGACGCCGTGCGCGACGTTTCGCTGCGCGTGGAAGAGGGCGAGGTTTTCGGACTCGTCGGCGAATCGGGCAGCGGCAAGTCGACGTTGTTGCGCGCGCTCGCCGGGCTGACGCCGCTGTCGGGCGGCAGGATAAGCATCGGATCGCGCCCTGGAAGCCGCGACGTGCAGATGGTGTTCCAGGACCCGTACGGCGCGCTGCATCCGCGCTTCACCGTCGACAAGACCTTGCGCGAGCCGCTCGCGATCAACGGCATCGGCGACGAAGACACGCGCATTCTCGCCGCGCTCGCCGAAGTCGGGCTCGGTCCGGCGTATCGATTCCGCTATCCGCATCAGTTGTCGGGCGGGCAGCGCCAGCGCGTGTCGATCGCGCGCGCGTTGATCGTCGAGCCGCGCGTGCTGCTGCTCGACGAGCCGACCTCCGCGCTCGATGTCTCCGTCCAGGCGGAAATCCTGAACCTGCTGCGCCGCCTGCATCGCGAACGCAAGCTGACGATGATCCTCGTGAGCCACAATCTCGCCGTGATCGGCTTTCTTTGCCAGCGCGTCGCGGTCATGCGCAACGGCGAAATCGTCGAGCAACTGGGCGTCGATGCCGTGCGTTCGCGCGACGTTACGCACGAGTACACGCGCCGGCTTCTGCTCGCGACAGAAGGCTACACGCGACAGAACGCGTAGTCGTCGTACAAGCACAATCGTCATGACGCGGTCAATGGATGTTGCGCGAACGACGCATAAGCACGGCGATAAGCCCGGTATACGACGACGCGCGGCGGGCCGGCTTGTCTTCGACGAAACCGGTGCCGCCGCCGCTGATAGAATGTGCGCTGGATTGTCGAGACGTGCCGAACAACGCGCGAGCGTGGTTTTCCGGCTGCCTTCCGACTTCGAGCTAACCAACGGAAATCGTGACAGACCGCGCCCGTTCGCGGGTGAAAACCGGTCGTAATCCCCGATGAAATTGCTAGATGCTTTGGTCGAACAGCGGATCAACGAAGCCGCTGCGCGTGGCGAGTTCAACAACCTGCCGGGCGCGGGCGCACCGCTTCACTTCGACGACGACACCCTCGTGCCCGAGGAAGTGCGCGTCGCCAATCGAATCCTCAAGAATGCGGGCTTCGTCCCGCCGGCAGTCGAACAGCTTCGCGCGCTGCGCGGGCTTCAGGAAGAGTTCGACAAGGTGACGGACCCCGCGGCCCGTTGCCAGCTGCAAGCCAAGATGCTCGCGCTCGACATGGCGCTCGAGTCGCTGCGCGGCGGCGGCTGCGTGCCGCATGAATATCGCCGGCGCATCGCGGAGCGTTTGTCCGAGCGCGCGCAGTCGCGCGTGGCGGTGGACGTCAAGTGACCGGCCTGCCGGATGCGGCCGATCCCGCGCCCAACGCTCAAATCGCCGATCCTGCCAGCGAACGCGATCGCCGCTTCATGGCGCTCGCGCAACGCGCCGCCGACGAAGCCCGTCGCGCGGGCGAAGTGCCCGTCGGCGCGGTCATCGTGCTCGGCGACGAAGTCATCGCCACCGGCTTCAATTATCCGATTCGCGGACACGATCCGTCCGCGCATGCCGAGATGGCCGCGCTGCGCGCCGCCGCCCAATCGCTCCAGAACTACCGCTTGCCGGGCTGCGAGCTCTACGTGACGCTCGAACCTTGCCTGATGTGCGCGGGCGCGATCATGCACGCGCGCATCTCGCGCGTCGTCTACGGCGCCACGGACCCGAAAACGGGCGCGTGCGGCAGTGTCGTCGACATGTTCGCGAATGCGCAGCTCAATCACCACACCACCGTGACGGGCGGCGTGCTCGCGGATGAATGCGGGCATGCGCTCAAGAATTTCTTCGCCGAGCGCCGCCGCCTCGCGCGCGACGAACGCGATGCGCGCCGCGCGCGCGAAGCCGGGCAACCCGCCGCCGATTCATCTGATCGACTAACAACATCGTGAAATCACGCACCATCGACCTCGTTGCGCCCTCTGGCTATCCACACGATCCGGCGGCCGTCGAGCGCGGCATCGGACGGTTGCGCAGGGAAGGGCATCGGCTCGAAAACGTCGACGCGACGCGCCGACGCTTCCAGCGCTTCGGCGGCACCGATGCGGAACGCGCCGCCGATCTCAATCGTCTTGCGGATGCATCGCGCCCGTTACCTGACATCGTACTTGCCGTGCGGGGCGGATACGGCGCGTCGCGCATCCTGCACGGCCTCGACTACACCGGGCTGCGCAGGCTCGCGGATCAGCCGGTGGCGATCGTCGGCCACAGCGATTTCACCGCGATTCAGTGCGCGCTGTTCGCGCACGCCGGTGTGAAAAGCTTCGGCGGACCGATGTTCGCGGGCGATTTCGGCGCCGAGCAGGTCAGTTCGTTCACGATGCAGCACTTCTGGAACGCGATCTCGCGACCGAGTTTCACCATCACGAGCCATACGCCGCAGCAACAGACCGTCGACGCGACCGGCATGCTGTGGGGCGGCAATCTCGCGATTCTGGCGTCGCTCGTCGGCACGCCGTATCTGCCGCCGGTCGAGGGCGGAATCCTGTACATCGAGGATGTCAACGAGCATCCGTTTCGCATCGAGCGGATGATTTATCAGCTGTATCAGGCGGGCGTGCTCGGTCGTCAGCAGGCGATCGTGATGGGGGAGTTCTCCGGCGGCCGTCTGTCGGACTACGACAACGGCTATTCGCTCGACGCGATGATCGAGCAGGTGAGGTCGGTGACGGGCATTCCGGTGGTGACGGGATTGCAGTTCGGGCACGTCGAAAATCTGCTGACGCTGCCCTTCGGTGCGGCGGCGCACCTTATCGCGAGCGAGCGGGGCTTCACGCTGAAACTTTCCGACTACCCGCATCTGGCTTGAGTCCGCGTGGCAAGGCGCTCAAGCGAGCGCCTTATTTTTAGCTTGTCCCTGCAACTAACTGTCGGTTCATGCACCGTCCGCGACAACTGCGTGCACCACGGCGGCGCTAGAATTGTCGACAAAAAAGAGCCGACAATGCTGACAAAAACTTGTGGAATCTGCTGCGATGCCCGCCAATATTGGGCCTCAGCAAAACGCGGTACTCGAAAAACGCGCGGTAACCGATAATTTTAAAAATGAATTGTTGACAATCTTTATGTCGATTCTAAGATGCTTAACATGCAAGCGAGCACATCATGTCCGACACCAAGCGTAGTGCTGCACCGAACGCTGCAGATTCCGCTCCCAACGGGGCGAACGCCGAGTCGATCGCCGAGAACATCCGCGCCGCGATCCTCGAGCATCGGCTGGCGCCGGGCGCGAAGCTGACCGAAGCGCAGTTATGCGAGGTGTTCGCCGTGAAGCGCGGCACCGTCCGCCAGGCGCTCGCGCAACTGTCGAACGAACGGCTCGTCGATCTGGAGCCGAATCGCGGGGCGTTCGTCGCGAGTCCGTCGTTGCAGGAAGTGCATGAAGTGTTCGAAATGCGCCGCATCATCGAATTGGCCGTGGTGGACCGAATTGCGCAAGGGCACGGCGTGCGTCGGCTGAAGTCGATCAGCGCGACGATCGGAAAAGAGCGCCGCGCTTTCGAAAGCCACGATTTTTCGTCGTGGATCCGGCTCTCCGGCGAGTTTCACACCGAACTCGCGGCGCTTACCGGCAACACGGTGCTGTGCGAATGCCTGTCGGGACTCGTCGCGCGTTCGACGCTGATCTCGGCGCTGTATGAATCGCTCGGCAAGAGTTCGTGCTCGTTCGAAGATCACGAAGCGATTCTCGCCGCGCTCGATGCAGGCGATGCAGCGAAAGCCGGCGTGTTGATGGCGCAACATCTGCGCGACGTCGAACTGAAGATGCTGGAGCGGCCGGCACGCGGCGCGGTCGATCTGAAGGAAGTGTTCATGAAGCCCGCCGAGCGCGAACGAGCGCTCGATATGTAAGGCAGACAGACGGCAGATCGGACTATCTGCCATCGGCTGAATCAAGCAGGACTAAATAACTGGAGACCGTGCCTCGCGCTTCGCGCGAAGGCGCGTGGAGAGTCGCACGCTTTGAAAATCCGTAGCGTGTATCGCACCGAACAGGACGCTCGTGTGAGCGTGAAATGAAAGCCGCCGCAGGGCGGGCGTGCCGGGCCGATGCCTCGCGCGCTCTCGGCCTCATGCCCGAAGGCGAAAACGCAAATCCGAAGAATGCCGCGCGGGATGGAGACATCCGACACGTCAGCGAAGGCATCCGATCGAAGCTTGAACCCCGAGCATTTGCAGTTTTCTCATCACGCAAGCAGCCAATGAAGGAGACGTCATGGCCCAGTTCAGTGCATCCGGCAGCTCAACCCTGCCGCCGCTCGACAACGAGTATGAAGAGCAACATCTGCCCGCCGGTTACAGCGACCGGCTTTACAACGAGGACCTCGCCCCGCTCAAGAATCAGACCTGGGGCGCGTACAACATCTTCGCGTTCTGGATGTCGGACGTGCACAGCGTCGGCGGTTATGTGTTCGCCGGAAGTCTCTTCGCGCTCGGCCTGACGAGCTGGCAGGTGCTGGTATCGCTGCTGATCGGCATTGGGCTCGTGAACGTGCTGTGCAATCTGATCGCTAAACCGAGCCAGGTGGCGGGCGTGCCATATCCCGTCGCGTGCCGCGCCACGTTCGGCGTGCTCGGCGCGAACATTCCGGCCGTGATCCGCGGGCTCATTGCGGTGGCGTGGTACGGCATTCAGACATATCTGGCGTCGAGCGCGCTCGTCATCGTCGTGCTGAAGTTCGTGCCGTCGCTGATGCCTTATGCCGACGTCCACAAGTACGGCTTCGTCGGGCTTTCGGCGCTCGGCTGGGCGGGCTTCATGCTGCTTTGGGTGCTGCAGGCCGTCGTGTTCTGGCGCGGCATGGAGATGATCAAGAAGTTCATCGACTTCGCCGGTCCCGCCGTCTACGTCGTGATGTTCATTCTCGCCGGCTATATGGTGTGGCGCGCGGGCATCGACAATATCGGCCTGAATCTCGGCGGCGTGAAGTATCACGGCACGGAAGTGATTCCCGTGATGATCACCGCGATCGCGCTCGTCGTTTCGTACTTCTCCGGCCCGATGCTCAACTTCGGCGACTTCTCGCGCTACGGCAAGAGCTTTCGCAGCGTGAAGCGCGGCAATTTCTGGGGCCTGCCGGTCAACTTCCTGGCGTTCTCGGTCGTGACCGTCATCACGACTGCGGCGACGCTGCCGGTCTTCGGCCAGCTCATCACGGATCCGGTGGAAACCGTCGGCCGCATCGACCATCCGTCTGCTGTGATTCTCGGCGCGCTGACCTTCACGATCGCGACCATCGGCATCAACATCGTCGCGAACTTCGTGTCGCCGGCCTTCGACTTCTCGAACGTCGCGCCGAAGCTCATCAGCTGGCGCATGGGCGGCATGATGGCGGCGGTCGCGTCGATCTTCATCACGCCGTGGAACCTGTTCAACAACCCGGCCGTGATCCACTACACGCTGGATATTCTCGGCAGCTTCATCGGACCGCTGTATGGCGTGCTGATCCTCGACTTCTATCTCGTGAAACGCGGCAAGCTGGTGGTCTACGATCTCTACACGGTGTCGGAACAGGGCAAATACTGGTACACGAAGGGCGTGAACCGCCGCGCGGTGATGGCGCTCGTGCCGGCCGCCGTGCTCGCGACGCTCTGCGTGATGGTGCCGGCGCTCGAAGCCGCTGCGAACTTCTCGTGGTTCATCGGTGCGGGACTCGGCGCGGTGTTCTATTACTTCCTCGCGGATCGCAAGCGCGGAGTCTAAAACGATAGCTGGAACCTGAGAGAATTTCCGAAGGCAGTGTGGAGACAGCAATGCGCATCAAACTGATCAACCCCAACACCACGCAGCGCATGACCGACTCGATGGGCCGCTGCGCCCGCGAGGTCGCCGCGCCCGGTACGGAGATCGTCGCCGTCAGCCCGACGATGGGCCCGCCGTCCATCGAAGGCTATTACGACGAGGCGGTCGCGTCGCTCGGTCTGCTCGCCGAAGTGGAAGCGGGCGAAAAGCAGGGCTTCGACGGCTATGTGATCGCGTGCTTCGGCGATCCGGCCCTTTACGCCGCACGCGAACTGGCGCGCGGCCCGGTGATCGGCATCGCGGAGGCGGCGATGCATGCGGCGAGCGTCATCGCGCCGGGATTTTCCGTCGTCACGACGTTGCAGCGTACCGTCGGCATGGCTTGGCATCTGGCGGAGCGCTACGGCATGGAGCGCTTCTGCAAGAACGTCCGCGCGACAGACGTCCCCGTGCTCGAACTGGATGTGCCGGGGTCGCCGGCGCGTCGGACGATCATCGACGAATGCAGGCGCGCGCTCGACGAAGACGGCTCGGACGCCATCGTGCTCGGCTGCGCGGGCATGGCGGAGTTCTGCCGCGAAGTGGAGGACGCGATCGGCGCGCCGGTGGTTGAGGGCGTGACGGCCGCGGTGAAATGGGCGGAGGCGCTCATCGCGCTGAAGCTGCACACGGCGAAACGCGGCGACTACGCGCGCCCGCTCGCGAAACGGTACGACGGCGTGCTGTCGGATTTCAGCCCGCGCCGATAGCCTTTTCGCCGGACACATACCGATGACGTGACCCGGATTATGCGCCCTGATGTATGGGCGCGTCCGGGTCTTTTAGCTACACTGAATCGTCGACAATCCCGTTTTTTCAACGCTTGAGCAGAACGCCAGCCATGTCACTCGATCCGAACTACCCACGCGATTTGATCGGCTACGGCCGCCACCCGGTGCAGGCGAACTGGCCGGGACGGGCGCGCGTCGCCGTGCAATTCGTGCTCAATTACGAAGAAGGCGGCGAGAATTGCGTGCTGCACGGCGATCCGGGCTCCGAGCAGTTCCTGTCGGAGATCGTGGGCGCGGCGGCGTATCCGTCGCGTCACATGAGCATGGAGTCGATCTACGAATACGGTTCGCGCGCGGGCGTGTGGCGCATCCTGCGCGAGTTCGAGAAGCGCGGCATGCCGCTGACGATCTTCGGCGTCGGCATGGCGATCGAGCGGCATCCCGAAGTGGCGAAGGCGTTCGTCGAACTGGGGCATGAAATCGCGTGTCACGGCTATCGGTGGATTCACTATCAGGACATGTCGCCGGAGAAGGAAGCCGAACACATGCGCCTCGGCATGGAAGCGATCGAGCGCGTGACGGGCGTGCGGCCGCTCGGCTGGTATACCGGACGCGATAGCCCGAATACGCATCGGCTGGTCGCGGAATACGGCGGTTTCCTCTACGACTCGGACTATTACGGCGACGACCTGCCGTTCTGGACCGAAGTCGAAGTGACGGGCGGCGAGAAGAAGCCGCATCTGATCGTGCCGTACACGCTCGACACCAACGACATGCGCTTCGCGACGCCGCAAGGCTTCAACACGGGCGATCACTTCTTCACGTACCTGAAAGACGCGTTCGACGTGCTCTACGAAGAAGGCGACGACGCGCCGAAGATGCTGTCCATCGGCATGCACTGCCGCTTGCTCGGCCGGCCGGGGCGCTTTCGTGGCCTGCAGAAATTCCTCGATCACATCGAGAAGCATGATCGCGTGTGGGTTACGCGGCGTGTCGACATCGCGCGTCACTGGCGCGAGCAACATCCTTTCGAAAAAGCTAACAACGGGACGGCGGCATGAAGGCGATGCACTACACACTCGACCAACTCAACACCATGCCCGCCGACACGTTCGTGACGGTGCTCGCGGGCATTTTCGAGCACTCGCCGTGGGTGCCGGAAAGAGCGGCGCAACAGCGCCCGTTCAAGGACATCGACGCGCTGCATCGCGCGATGTCGCAGATCGTCGAAGAGGCCGGCGAAGACAGGCAGCTCGCGCTCATCAACGCGCACCCGGAGCTCGCGGGCAAAGCGGCGGTGCGCGGCGAGCTGACCGCCGAATCGACGCGCGAACAAAGCGGCGCGGGCCTGAATCTGTGCACGCAGGAAGAGTTCGACAGGCTTCAGTCGCTGAACGCGCAGTATCGCGAGAAATTCGGGTTTCCGTTCATTCTCGCGGTGCGCGGCTATGACCGTCACGGCATCATCGCGAACTTCGAAGCGCGCGTGAATCACGACCGCGCCGAAGAATTGCGCACGAGTCTCGACCAGATTTACCGGATCGCGGGCTTCAGGTTGAACGACCTGATTCAAGCGGCGTAATCCGCAAACAACCGTAAACGAACGAAAAGAAGGACAGAAACAAATGGCAATCCCGACACTCGATTCCAATGCGCCCGACTTCACGCGCCGCTATGTGAACCTGGCGGACCCGCGTCTGGGCGCGCAGGCACTCGAGGCGAGCGACGATTTCTTCGCGCCGAAGGAACGCATGCTGAATCCCGAGCCGGCGGTGTTCATTCCCGGCAAGTACGACGATCACGGCAAGTGGATGGACGGCTGGGAAACGCGCCGCAAGCGCACGACGGGCTATGACTGGTGCATCGTCAAGCTCGCGCGTCCGGGCGTCATCAAGGGCATCGATGTCGACACGAGCCACTTCACCGGCAACTTCCCGCCGGCGGCGTCGATCGAAGGGGCGCATGTCGCCGACGGCGCACCGAATCAGTCGACGCAATGGACGGAAATCGTCCCGTCGACGACGCTGCAGGGCAACAGCCATCACTATCTCGAAGTCGAGGTCCAGCAGCCGTTCACGCATCTGCGCGTGAACATCTATCCGGATGGCGGCATCGCGCGTCTGCGGGTCTATGGCCAGCCGCAACTCGACTGGAGCAACGCGGACAAGCATGCGCTCGTCGATCTCGCCGCGATGGAAAACGGCGCGTACATGGTCGGCACGAACAATCAGCACTTCGGTCTCGCATCGACCTTGCTGATGCCGGGCCGCGGCGTGAACATGGGCGACGGCTGGGAAACGCGCCGGCGTCGCGAGCCGGGCAACGACTGGTGTATCGTCGCGCTGGCGCAGCCGGGCGTCATCAAGAAGGTCGAAGTGGATACCGCGCACTTCAAGGGCAATTTCCCCGACCGCTGCTCGCTTCAGGCGGCATACGTAAAGGGCGGCACGGACAGCTCGCTCGTCACGCAGGCGATGTTCTGGCCGGTGCTGCTCGGCGAACAGAAACTGCAGATGGACAAGCAACATTTTTTCGAATCCGAACTCGCCGCGCTCGGCCCGGTGACGCACGTGCGCTTCAATATTTATCCTGACGGCGGCGTGTCGCGTCTTCGTCTCCTCGGAACCCTTGCATGATGAAGAAACTCGCTATCGAACCGTTGACGCGCGCAGCGTTCAAGCCTTATGGCGATGTCATCGAACTCGATGGCGCCAAGCAGATTCCAATCAACCTCGGCACCACGATCCGCTTCCACGATCTGTGCAACGTCGACGTGACCGACGGCGGCGGCCACGCGATCGTCAATCTGTTTCGCGGCCAGCCGCGCACGCTGCCGTTCGAATGCAAGATGATGGAGCGTCATCCGCTCGGCAGCCAGGCGTTCATTCCGCTCGATGACCGGCCGTATCTCGTCGTCGTCGCGCCCGCGGGCGATCTCGACGAATCGAAGATCCGCGCCTTCGTCACGCGCGGCTGGCAGGGTGTGAACTATGCGAAAGGCGTGTGGCATCACCCGCTGCTCGCGCTGGGGAAGGTGAGCGATTACATCGTCGTCGATCGCGGCGGCGGCGAAGGGCACAACCTCAACGAGCAGGATCTGAAGGAATCGCTCTGGCTGACCGAAGACGCGCTGCGATAGGCGCATCGAAAGCAGCACCCGCGCAGTGACGAAAGACCGGAACGCACCTCCGGTCTTTTTTTTCGTCACAGCGCCGCCCACACCACCCGATATCGCCGCCTTCCCACCCGAAATCTCCGTTGAACGGGACAGACCCGCCCCTTACCCTTGACGGACGGCTTGCATCCGGCCAGCGTCCGCCTCGGGACCGTCCGGTGCCGCACTAATAAATACGGAGACAGCATGAGCGATTCGGCCAGGAGGCGCGCGAGCGTAAACGGTAACGATCAGTATGACTACATAGTGGTCGGGGCAGGATCGGCGGGATGCGCGGTCGCGAGCCGCCTTGCCGACCAGCAAGGGGTCACGGTCGCATTGCTGGAGACCGGCCCGGACGATCATCACTACACGGTGTGGGCGCCCGTCGGCGTGGCGAAGCTGGCGGTGAAGGAAAATGTGCGCAACTACGGTTATCACACGCTGCCGCAACCGTCGCTGAACAACCGGGTGTCGTTTCAGCCGCGCGGCCGCGGACTCGGCGGCAGCTCGTCGATCAACGGCATGCTGTATGTCCGCGGTCATCGCAACGATTACGATCGATGGGCGCAACTCGGATGCCGCGGCTGGAGCTACGAAGAAGTCCTTCCGTACTTCCGCAAGGCCGAGTCGAACGGCCGGATCCGCAATGGTCTCGACGACGCCTTCCACGGCGCGCAAGGCCCGCTGCACGTCTGCGATCAGCGCACGCTCAATCCGTTCAGCCAGCGCTTCATCGACGCCGCGTTGCAGGCGGGCATGCGGCTCAATCACGATTTCAACGGACAGCATCAGGAAGGCGTCGGGCTATATCAGGTCACGCAGTACAACGGCGAGCGCTGGAACACCGCGCGCGCGTATCTGCATCGCGGCGACGCAGCCGATGCATCGCTCTGCGGCGGCCGCGACTCGCTCTCGGTGATGACCGGCACGATCGCGCTGCGCATCGAGTTCGACGGCAAGCGGGCGACCGGCGTGCGCGTCGTGCGCGATGGCGTCGAGCGCAGCCTGCGTGCGCGTCGCGAGGTCATCGTGTGCGCGGGCGCGTTCAATTCGCCGCAACTGCTTCTGGCATCGGGAATCGGCCCGGCCGCGCATGTGCGCGAGATGGGTATCGATGTCGTGCACGATCTGCCGGGCGTCGGCGAGAACCTGCAGGATCACATCGACATCACGATCAAGAAGGCCGTGCCGACCGCCGATCTCTACGGCTACTCGTGGCGCAACATCGCGCGCATGATTCCGGAGCTGATGCGCTACAGGCGCGACCGCACAGGCATGTTCGCATCGAACATCATCGAGGCGGGCGGCTTCACGCGCAGCCGCGAAGGGCTCGCGGAACCCGATCTGCAGTTCGCGTTCATTCTCGCGCTCGTGGGCAGCCGTGGCGACGGCGCGGGCAGGAAAGCGCCGCCGGGATACAGCTGTCACGCGACCAACCTGCGCCCGAAAAGCCGTGGCGTGCTTCGCCTCAAGTCGCGCGACATGCGCGATGCGCCGCTCATCGATCCGCGCTATCTGAGCGTGGAATCCGACATGGACAACCTCGTGACCGGCGTGCGGCTCATTCGCCGGATTTTCTCGCAGCCCGCGCTTGCGCAAGCGGGCGGGCGCGAGCTCATGACCGACGATTTCGGCCCCGGCGAGGGCGATGAGCGCGCCATTCGCGCTTACATCCGCCAGCATGCGGACACGCTCTTTCATCCGGTCGGGACATGCAAGATGGGCGTCGATGAACTCGCGGTCGTCGACCCCGACCTGCGCGTGCGCGGCATCGATGGTCTGCGCGTGGCCGACGCCTCGGTCATGCCGACGATCATCGGCGGCAACACGAACGCGCCGACCATCATGATCGCGGAGAAGGCCGCGGATCTCATTCGTGCCGCCGTCTCCACCGAGACGCGCGTCGAGGCAATCTAATTCAGCGGGGAACATCGCATGCAAAACGGTGACACACAGGCGCTGCCGAAACCTTATCCGCCGTCGCTGCCGGCGACCGCGGCGACGCGCGCGGCGCACGAGCGCGCGCTGCACGAACTGCCTCCCGACGATCCCGACGAGGAAGCGGACGCGCGGCGCGGATTCATCGGCACGGTGCCGGACGCCGAGGTGCGCGGCGCATATGGCCAGCTCGTCTGGAGCCTCGCGGACTACGCGTTTCTGAACGAGCCCGAGGCGCCCGACACCGCGCATCCGTCGCTGTGGCGTCACGCCCGCATCAATTCGCTGCACGGCCTTTTCAAGGTGACGGAGCGCATTTATCAGGTGCGGGGTTTCGACGTCTCGAACGTCACGTTCATCGAGGGCGACAGCGGGCTCATCGTCATCGATCCGCTGACATGCAAGGAAACCGCCGAGGCCGCGCTCGCGCTCTATTGCGCGCATCGGCCGAAGCGTCCGGTCGTGGCCGTCATCTACAGCCATAGCCACGCGGATCATTTCGGCGGCGTGCGCGGCGTCACGAATGACGCGGATGTGCAGGCCGGGCGCACGGCGATCATCGCGCCGGCCGGGTTCATGGAAGAGGCGGTGTCGGAAAACGTGATGGCCGGCCCGGCGATGGCGCGTCGCGCGCAGTTCCAGTTCGGCCACACGCTCGCGCGCAACGCGTGCTGCCAGATCGATGCCGGCATGGGCAAGACCATGCCGCGCGGCACGATCACGCTGATTCCGCCGACGCAGCTCATTCGCGAGCCGCTGGAGACGCATGTCATCGACGGCGTCGAGATCGTTTTCCAGCTGACGCCGGAAAGCGAAGCGCCCGCCGAAATGCATTTTTACTTCCCGCAGGAGCGCGCGCTCAATCTCGCGGAGAACGGCACGCGCTCGCTGCACAATCTGTGTCCGCTGCGCGGCGCGAACGTGCGCAATGCGCAACGCTGGGCGCGCTATCTGGGCGAATCGCTGGAGCGCTTCGGACGCCACGCGGATGTCGTGTTCGCGCAGCACAACTGGCCGACTTGGGGCCGCGAGCGTATCGCCGGATATCTCGAAGCACAGCGCGATCTATACAAGTATCTGCACGATCAGACCGTACGCATGATGAATCGCGGCATGAACGCGGCCGAGATCGCGGAGGTCATGCACCTTCCCGATTCGCTTCACGCGCTGTGGCACGCGCGCGGCTATTACGGCACGGTGTCGCACAACGTGAAGGCGATCTATCAGCAGTATCTGAGCTGGTACGACGGCAATCCGTCGAATCTGCACGCGCTGCCGCCGGAACTGGCGGCGCCGCGCTACGTCGAGTACATGGGCGGCGCGGATGCCGTGCTCGAACGCGCGCGCCGGGATTTCGGCAAGGGCGAATATCGCTGGGTCGCTCAGGTGATGAATCATCTCGTGTTCGCGCAGCCGCAGTTGCTCGAAGCGCGCGCACTGGGCGCGGCGGCGCTGGAGCAGATGGGCTATCAGGCCGAATCGGCGACGTGGCGCAATGCGTTCCTTCTGGGTGCGCGCGAGTTGCGGGAAGGGCATCGCGCGGCGACGCAGTTCGCGAGCCGCAGCCGCGACATGGTGTGCGCGATCACCGAAGACATGTTCTTCGACTATCTGGCGGTGCGTATCGACGGGCTGAAGGCACAGAATCTGGCTGCGCGCTTCGACTGGCGTTTCAGCGATGTCGACAAGCGCTTCTCCGTGAATCTGCAGCACGGCGCGCTGACGTGGTCCGCGCTGCCGTCTGCGTTGCCGCCGCACGCGCAGATCGACATGACGCGCGAGACGCTGAATCTGATCCTCTGCGGCGAAACCGGCTTCGCGGGCGCACTGCGCGAAGGTCAGATCCGCGTCACGGGCGATCTCGACGCGTTCAAGTCGCTGCTCGGCGCGCTCGAACAGGTCGACAACGACTTCAACGTCGTGGAACCGTAAGCGGCGCGTCGTTATCGCGTATCGAAAGGCCGGTGCGGGCGCGCCGGCCTTTCCCGTTTCGGGGCGCGCTCTTTATCGAACGGCTAAGATAGTCGGCCCAGACGAGCCTGAAACAAGGAACCACGCATGATCGATCTTCGCAGCGACACCGTCACCCGTCCCAGTCAGCCGATGCTCGCCGCGATGACCGCGGCCAAAGTCGGCGACGATGTCTGGGGCGACGATCCGACCGTCATCGAATTGCAAGGCAGGCTCGCGGAGCGCACGGGCAAGGAAGCGGGCCTGTTCTTTCCGAGCGGCACGCAGAGCAACCTCGCGGCGTTGATGGCGCATTGCGCGCGCGGCGACGAATACATCGTCGGCCAGCAGGCGCACACGTACAAGTACGAAGGCGGCGGCGCGGCGGTGCTCGGCAGCATCCAGCCGCAGCCGATCGAAAACGCGCCCGACGGCGCCTTGCCGCTCGACAAGATCGCGGCGGCGATCAAGCCGATCGACAATCACTTCGCGCGCACGCGTCTGCTCGCGCTCGAAAACACCATCGGCGGGAAGGTGCTGCCGGCGTCTTATGTCGCGGGGGCGACGCAACTCGCGCGCAGTCGCGGTCTGTCGACGCATCTCGACGGCGCGCGCGTATTCAATGCGGCGGTGGCATCGGACAAACCAGTCGGCGAACTGTGCGCGCCGTTCGACTCGGTTTCCGTCTGCTTCTCGAAGGGGCTGGGCGCGCCGGTCGGTTCGGTGCTGGTCGGATCGAAGGCATTGATCGATGTCGCGAGCCGCTGGCGCAAGGTGCTCGGCGGCGGCATGCGCCAGTCGGGCGTGCTGGCGGCGGCGTGTCTGTATGCGCTCGATCATCACGTCGATGGCCTCGCGCAAGACCACGACAACGCCGCGCATCTCGCCGCCGGCCTCGCACAGATCGATGGCATCAAGATTCAGTCGCACGCGACGAACATGGTCTTCGCGCAGATTCCCGAGGCGCATTGCGCGCGGCTCGAAGCCTTTCTGAAGGAGCGCGGCATCCTCACGCAGATGCTCTATGCGTCGCGCTTCGTCACGCATCGCGATGTGTCGCGCGCCGATATCGACACGGTCGTTCGCGCGGTGAAGGATTACTTCGCACGTTGAAGGTCGAATGAAAAATGCCCCGCTTCCGAACGAAGCGGGGCATTTCATTGCGCGCAGCGGCAAGCTTATTCGACAGCGCCGCCTGCAAACCACGCCGCCACCTTCTGACGCTCCGCATCCGTCATTTGCGTGACGTTGCCGAGCGGCATCGCCTTCAGCGTCACGGCCTGCTGATGCACGCGCTGCGCATTCTGCTTGATTTCCGCGGGCGTATCGAGCAGGACGCCGGCGGGTGCGCTGCCCATCATCGTCGGATGCGCGGAGTGGCACGTCGCGCAACGCTGCTGGATGATCGGCTGAATGTCGGAGACCTTGATCGTCGGCGCGCCTGCGGCCTGGGCGACGGGCACCGAAGGTGCGGGCATCGTCCATGCGAACGCGCCGAGCACCAGCACGAGACCCGCGACCGGCATGTACCACAGCACCTGGCCGCGATGGCGCATCACGAAGAACTGGCGAATCAGCGCGCCCGCCAGCATGATGAGCACGAGGATCAGCCAGTTGTACTTGTGCGTGTAGGTCATCGCGTAGTGGTTCGACAGCATCGCGAACACCACCGGCAACGTGAAGTACGTGTTGTGCACGGAGCGCTGCTTGCCGCGCTTGCCGTAGATCGCGTTCGGCGTTTCGCCCTTGAGCATCGCGGCGACCATCTTGCGCTGGCCCGGAATGATGACGAAGAACACGTTCGCCGACATGATCGTCGCGATCATCGCGCCGGTGATCAGATACGCCGCGCGGCCCGCGAACACATGGCACGCGATGAACGCAGCGATCAGCACATAGATGCCGACGCAGATGCCGAGCAGCTTGTCGTTGGTGCCGAGCACGCGGCACAGCGTGTCGTACACGATCCAGCCGGCCATCAAAAAGCCGAGCGCGGCCGATACGGCGACCACCGGACCCATGTCGAGCACGCTCTTGTCGATGAGATACGTGCTCGGCGCCATCAGATACAGCACGAAGAAGAGGCCGAAGCCCGACATCCACGTCGTGTACGACGGCCAGAACGACCAGTGCAGGTTTTCCGGCATGTCCTGCGGCGCGACGGAATACTTCTGCATGTGATAGAAACCGCCGCCGTGAACGTGCCAGAAATCGCCGAACACGCCGCGTCGGCGCGCGTTCGGGTCGGTTGGCGGTTTCAAACTGTTGTCCAGCGCGACGAAATAGAACGATTCGCCGATCCACGCGATCGCGACGATGACGTGCAGACAGCGCAATACGAGATTGAGCCAGTCGGTGACAAAGCCTTCCATGTACTCCTCCACTACCGATTCGTTATGTGCTTGTGGGGTTCAAGCGATGTTTTGGCTGCCGCTCAGCTTCCGCGATAGGTGCTGTACGCCCACGGCGACACGAGCAGCGGAACGTGATAGTGCGACGAAGCATCCGCGATGCCGAAGCGCAGCACGACGCGATCGACGAAGCGCGGCTCGGGCACTTTCACGCCGAGCGCGGCGAAGTAATCGCCTGCGTGGAACACGAGTTCGTATTCGCCGGTTTCGAAGTCGGCGCCTTCGAGCAGCGGCGCATCGGCGCGGCCGTCGTCGTTCGTGTGGATGGTCTTGATCGCGCGGCGGGCGTCGCCGTTGAGCGCGAACAGCTCGACTTTGAGGTTCGCGCCCGGGCGGCCGTGCGCGGTGTCGAGGACGTGGGTAGTGAGCTTGCCCATTCGCAGTTTCCTTGAGTTGTGCGAGATCCGGCTTTGCGCATCGATCCGAAATTCGGCACCTGATTACTCGAGGTGCGTCTGCGGCGGATCGAGGCTCCACGTCAGTGGCTACATACCCGTCGGCGTTTCAGATGCGCGCCGTGTACAGCATTGTAGGAATTCGAGACGCGCTGTGCGGCCGCGATAGGAAAGATAATGCCTGACGCATGACAGCGTCGCGTAAGCAAGACGCACGCGCTCGGAATCGCTTTTTGCCGATGCTACCCGCGCCAATAATCGGGAATATATTGCCGCCGTGAAGATGACTATGACTGTCGCTTGATTGCGTCCGATTTTTTGGCTGCGGACAGTAGCGGTGCGCGCAATATCCATGGATATTTGCCGCGTCCCGAAGACGGCGGCAGACGCTGGGTAACCGGGGCTTTTCACTGGTTTCCCAACTGTCTCTGGAGAGAGTTAGCTTATGCCACGCAGTCTTCTGGTCAAGAACGCCCACATGCTCGTCACGATGGACGAAGCGCGCCGCGAAATCGCCGATGGCGGCATGTATATCGAGGGCAATCGCATCGTGCAGGTCGGGCCGACGAGCGAACTTCCGCAATCCGCCGACGACGTACTCGACATGCGCGGTCATCTCGTGATTCCGGGCCTCGTCAACACGCACCATCACATGTATCAGAGCCTCACGCGCGCGATTCCCGCCGCGCAGAACGCCGAGCTTTTCGGCTGGCTCACGAATCTCTACAGGATCTGGGCGCATCTGACGCCCGAAATGATCCATGTCTCGACCCAGACCGCGATGGCCGAACTGCTGCTGTCCGGTTGCACGACGTCGAGCGATCACTTGTATATCTATCCGAACGGCAGCCGGCTCGACGACAGCATCGCGGCGGCGCGCGAGATCGGCATGCGGTTTCACGCGGCGCGCGGGAGCATGAGCGTCGGACAAAAGGATGGCGGCTTGCCGCCCGATTCGGTCGTCGAAAAGGAGGATGCGATTCTGAAGGATTCGCAACGCCTGATCGAGACGTATCACGAGGAAGGCCGTTACGCGATGCTGCGCGTGGTCGTCGCGCCTTGTTCGCCGTTTTCGGTGAGCCGCGAATTGATGCGCGATGCGGCGCTGCTCGCGCGCGAATACGGCGTATCGCTGCACACGCATCTGGCCGAGAACGTGAACGATGTCGCGTATAGCCGCGAGAAATTCGGCATGACGCCGGCGGAATATGCGGAGGATCTCGGCTGGGTCGGGCATGACGTGTGGCACGCGCACTGCGTGCAGCTCGACAAGGCGGGCATCGAGCTTTTTGCGCGCACAGGGACGGGTGTCGCGCATTGCCCGTGCTCGAACATGCGGCTCGCGTCCGGGATCGCGCCGATTCGCGCGATGCGCGATGCGGGCGTGCCGGTGGGTATCGGCGTGGATGGGTCGGCGTCGAACGATGGCGCGCAGATGGTCGCGGAAGTGCGGCAGGCGTTGCTCCTGCAACGCGTTGGGTTCGGGCCGGATGCGATGACTGCGCGTGAGGCGCTGGAAATTGCGACGCTCGGGGGCGCGAGGGTGCTCAATCGCGATGATATCGGGGCGCTTGCGCCGGGCATGGCGGCGGATTTTGTGTCCTTCGACCTCTCGCAGGTCGCGTTTGCCGGGGGGCTTTCTGATCCTGTCGCTGCGTTGGTGTTCTGTGCTCCGTCGCAGGTGTCGACCAGTGTTATCGACGGGAAGATCGTGGTGAAGGATGGGGTGCTTGCGACGGTGGATCTAGGCGCGGTCGTGGAGCGCCACAATCGTCTGGCGCGGGACTTGGTTCAGGCTGCTTCTTCGGGCTCTTGATCTTTCTTGGGGGCGTTGCGTGAAACCTGTGTTCGCGTCGGTCTTTTCGCACCGGGGCAACGCTAATAGACCGACGCGAACACAGGTTTCACGAACGAGCAAGGAAAGCGTTAAGGCTGATCGATCAACGACCGCGTCGCCTCGGCGACGAGCCCCCGCAACCATCGCACTTCATCCGAATAATGACACCGCTCATGCCACAACTGGTAATACTGCATCGGCGGAAAATCGAGCGGCGCGGGCACGACTGCCAGCGGCAAGAACCGCGCGTAATGGTCCGCGAACAGCCGCGTCGTCGTAAACACGAGATCCGACTTGATCAACACGTAAGGCGCGAGATTGAAGTACGGCAACGTAACGACGACATGACGCTTCAACCGTTCCCGCGCGAGATGCACGTCGATCGCGCCGCGCTGCCCGACGGAATAGGGCGTCGGCGCGAGATGCGGCGCGTTCAGGTACTGATCGAGCGTAAGCCCGCCGCGCTTCGCGAAAGGATGCGTATTGCTGACGAGACACACGATCTTGTCGACGAACAGATTGGAAAGATGCAACTGCTCGGGCGGCTCCGGCCAGTTGCCGACGACGATATCGAGTTTGCCGTCCTCCAGCGCGAGTTCGTAATCGAACGCCGGACCGAGCGAATGAAATTCGAGCGTGGCGTTGGGCGCGGCCTGCCTGAAGCGCTCGACGACAGTCGGCACGAACAGCACGTTCAGATAATCCGGACAGCCGATCCGATAGCACCGCACCGAAGTGGACGGGTCGAAATTATGCTGCTGAACCTTGATGCGCTCGATTTCACGCAGCGCGTTCTGCGTCGGCTCGAGCAGGCGCAGGCCATATTCGGTCGGCACCATGCCGGACTTGCCGCGCACGAGAAGCGGGTCGCCCGTGATGTCGCGCAAGCGCCGCAAGGCAGCGCTGATGGCGGGTTGCGACTGATTGAGCTTGACGGCCGCACGCGTCACGCTGCGTTCCATCAGGAGGGTATGCAAGACGCGCAATAAGTAAGTATCGATCGCCTCGCGTTGCTGACTCATGTTATCTCCACTATATGTTCTGGCTGATCGACGCAGGGGTGCGACATATCGTTTTTAATATGTTGCAAAAAATTCGTCAAGATGTGAGTTACCCGCGATGCCTGGGTTTGCGGGGCGCAACACATAATTTTGAGTTATCGACTTAGCGTCTCGATTTCTGTAAATTCTGCCCGCGATATGAGTTCGTGCGACATCACGCTGTCTTGCGCTCTCGAGCGGTAACTTTTTCCAGCCCGGCCTGCTCGGTGGCCGGGCGCATCTCTGGATCTCAATGGGCGACGCCATCTCCACGTCGACGACGCCACCGCGCCTGGCGTTGTCCGGTATCAGCAAGCAGTATCCGTCGGTCAAGGCGAACGACGGCGTGAATCTCGTCGTCATGCCGGGCGAAATCCACGCCGTGCTCGGCGAGAACGGCGCGGGCAAATCCACGCTGATGAAAATCATCTACGGCGCGGTGCGCCCGGATGAAGGCGAGATCCGCTGGCAGGGCGAGGCGGTCGAGATCGGCAGCCCGGCCGCCGCGCGCAAGCTCGGCATCGGCATGGTCTTTCAGCACTTTTCGCTGTTCGAGACGCTGACCGTCGCCGAAAACATCGCGCTCGCGCTCGACGAAAAGTTCGACATGAAGGCGCTCGGCAAGCGCATCCGCGATGTGTCGAAGGACTATGGCCTCGATGTCGATCCGCAGCGCCACGTCCACAGCCTGACCGTCGGCGAACGGCAGCGCGTCGAGATCGTGCGATGCCTGCTGCAGAATCCGCGGCTGCTCATCATGGACGAGCCGACGTCCGTCCTTACGCCGCAAGCCGTGCAGAAGCTTTTCAAGGTGCTGCGCCGCCTCGCGTCCGAGGGCTGCAGCATTCTCTATATCAGTCACAAGCTCGACGAAATCCAGTCGCTGTGCGAAAACGCCACCGTGATGCGCGGCGGTCGCGTGACCGGCAACGTCGATCCGCGCAAGGAGACGCATGCGTCGCTCGCGCAACTGATGGTGGGCCATTCGCTGCCCGACTACACGCGCCGCGAACACAATCCCGGCGACGTGCGCCTTGCGGTGAAAAATCTGTCGGTCGCGAGTCCGGACCCGTTCGGCACGTCGCTCGACAACGTCTCGTTCGGGGTGCACGCGGGCGAAATTTTCGGGATCGCGGGCGTGTCGGGGAACGGACAGGCGGAGTTGCTCGCGGCGCTATCGGGCGAAATCCGCGATAAACACGTCGCCGCCGATGCCGTGTCGATCTGCGGCAAGCCCGCCGCGCGTCTCACCGCGGGCGGCCGCCGGCGGCTCGGCTTCGCGTTCGTGCCGGAGGAGCGGCTCGGCCGCGGCGCGGTCCCGGCGATGTCGCTCGCCGATAACGGCCTGCTGACCGCGCATCGCGAAAACATGGTGCGCGGCGGCTGGATCAAGGCGGGCACGGTCAAGGCATTCGCGGAACGCTGCATCAAGTCGTTCGACGTGCGTTGCGGCGGCAGCGATGCGCTCGCGCAAAGTCTCTCCGGCGGCAACTTGCAGAAATTCATCGTCGGACGCGAGATTCTTCAGGAGCCGAAAGTGCTCGTGGTCGCGCAGCCGACTTGGGGCGTCGATGTCGGCGCGGCGGGTTTCATCCGCCAGCAACTGCTCGATCTGTCCGCGCGCGGCGTCGCGATTCTCGTGATTTCGGAAGAACTGGAAGAACTCTTCGATATCTGCGACCGGCTCGCCGTCATCGCGCGCGGCAAGCTCTCGCCGGTGCGCAAGACGAGCGAAACCAATGCGGAGGAGATCGGCCTCTTCATGGCCGGCCTCTTCGAAGGCAAGCCCGCGCCCGCCGTCGAATCCGACTCTCTTCAGAAGCACTAAAAGAACGATGATCTTCCCTTATCGACTCGAAGCGCGTCCGGCGCCCTCGCGCGTCATGCAGCTCGCGGTGCCGGTGGTCGCCGCCGTCGCGACGCTCGTCATCGGCTTTCTGATTTTCAGCCTCGTCGGACAGGATCCGCTGCGCGCGATGCATGCGTTCTTCATCGAGCCGCTCTCCAGCATCAACGGCTGGTCGGAGCTCGTGCTCAAGGCGTCGCCGCTGTGCCTGATCGGGCTCGGGCTCGCGGTCGGCTATCGCGCGAACGTGTGGAACATCGGCGCGGAAGGGCAGATGCTGCTCGGCGGCATCGTCGCGGGCGGCATCGCGGTCCATGTCGGCGATGCTTCCGGCTGGTGGACGCTGCCGCTGATGATGGTGGGCGGCATCGTCGGCGGAATGGTGTGGGCGGGCATTCCCGCGCTGCTCAAGAGCCGCTTCAACACGAACGAAATCCTGACGAGCCTGATGCTCACCTACGTCGCGACGCAGTTGCTCATCTATCTCGTGAGCGGTCCGTGGCGCGATCCGGAAGGCATGAACTTCCCGATCTCGGCGATGTTCGGCGACGACGCGCTCTTCCCGCGTCTCTACGGCGACTGGCACTGGACATGGCTGAAGGGCACGCGCATCAACGCGTCGGTGTTTCTGACGGCGATCGCGATTCCCTGCGTGTGGCTCTTCATGCGCAAGAGCTTCGCGGGCTTCCGGATGAACGTCGGCGGTCTCGCGCCGCTCGCCGCGCGCTACGCCGGGTTCTCCGACAAGAAGACGATCTGGACCTCGCTCCTGCTTTCCGGCGGCCTCGCGGGTCTCGCGGGCATGGGCGAAGTGGCCGGTCCGATCGGCCAGCTTCAGGCGGGCTGGTCGCCGGGCTACGGCTTCACGGCGATCATCGTCGTGTTCGTGGGGCGTCTGCATCCGGTCGGCATCGTGCTCGCCAGTCTGCTGATGGCGCTGCTTTATCTCGGCGGCGAAGCGGTGCAGACGTCGCTGCAATTGCCGCAAGCGCTCGCGGGCGTGTTTCAGGGCTTGCTGCTGTTCTGCCTGCTCGGTTGCGATCTGTTCGTGAATTTCCGCATCAAGCGCAGGACGCCTGCACATCACGCCGCTTAACGAGGTCGAGAAAAACATGGACATCAATCAAGCCAGCAATCTCGCTTCGAGCGCCGTGATCGCCGCCATCCCGCTGATGTACGCGGGCGCGGGCGAACTCGTCGCGGAAAAATCCGGCGTACTGAATCTCGGCGTCGAAGGCATGATGCTGATGGGCGCCGTCACCGGCTACGCCGTCACCGCGATCACGGGCAGCCCGTGGCTCGGCATCGTCGCGTCGGTGTTCGCCGGGCTCGCGATGGCGCTGCTCTTCGGCTTTCTCACCATCACGATGCTCGCGAATCAGGTCGCGACGGGCCTCTCGCTGACCATCTTCGGCATCGGCTTTTCGGCGTATGTCGGCAAGCCCTATACGTCGGCGGCGGTGCGCTCGACCATCGACGTGATGCCGATTCCCGGGCTGTCGAGCATTCCGGTGCTCGGCCCGGCGATCTTCTCGCTCACGCCGCTCGGCTATCTCGCGTTCATCATGTTCGCGGTGATCGGCTGGTTCCTCTACAAGACGCGGGCGGGGCTCGTGCTGCGCTCGGTCGGCGAATCGCCGGCGGTCGCGCATTCGGTCGGCTTTCCGGTCGTCGGCGTGCGCTACGGCGCGACGCTCTTCGGCGGCGCGATGGCCGGCATCGCGGGCGGCTATTACTCGATCGTCTATCTGCACGTCTGGCAGGAGCAACTGACGTCGGGGCGCGGCTGGATCGCGCTCGCGCTCGTCGTGTTCGCGACGTGGCGCCCGGGCCGGCTGCTCATCGGCGCGTTGCTCTTCGGCGCGGTGATGGCGCTGCAGTTCTACGCGCAGGCGATCGGCGTCCCGGTGCCGACGCAATTTCTCGCGATGCTGCCGTATATCGCGACGATCGTCGTGCTCGTGCTCATCTCGCGTAACCCGAACACGATCAGGCTCAACGCGCCCGCATCGCTCGGCAAGCCGTTCTTCGCGGCGAGCTGATGCCGCTGTTGTTCGCGCGCAGCATCGCGGTTCCGTTCTCATTTTTGACCGACCACACTGATGCGGGCCAAAGCAATTCGTTTGACACACAACATCGACCAGGAGAATCACAATGAATAAACCATGGCTGAAGGCGATCACCGCTACGGTCGCACTGTCCGCCACCGTCGCGGCCTTGAGCGCGCAGGCGGCGGATGCGCCGGGCGTCGCGTTCGTCTATCTCGGCAATCCGGGCGATGCAGGCTGGACCTTCGCGCACGACGCCGGCAGCAAGGAGGCCGAAGCGAAGTACGGCAGCAAGATCAAGATCACGCGCGTCGAGAACGTGCCGGAATCGGCGGACTCGGAACGCGTGTTCCGCGATCTCGCGAACAAGGGCAACAAGGTCATCTTCGCGACGAGCTTCGGCTATCAGGATTTCGCGCTGAAGGTCGCGAAGGATTTTCCGGACACCATCTTCCTGACGGCCACCGGCTTCAAGAAGGCGAAGAACTTCGGCACGTATGACGTGCGCATGTATCAGGGCGCGTATCTCGCGGGCGTCGCCGCGGGCTACGTGACGAAGACGAACACGCTCGGCTTCGTCGCGTCGGTGCCGATCCCGGAAGTGGTGCGCAACATCAACGCGTACACAATGGGCGCGCGCTCCGTGAACCCGAAGGTCCACACGAAGGTCATCTGGATCAATAGCTGGTTCGATCCGGGCAAGGAAAAGCAGGCAGCCGAAACGCTGATCGGCCAGGGTGCCGACGTCCTGCTGCAGAACACCGATTCGAACGCGACGCTCAACACCGCCGCCGAGAAGAAAGTCTTCGCGTTCGGCTGGGATTCGAACATGAAGAAGTTCGGCCCGAGCGCGCATTTGGGCTCGGTCGTCGCGCATTGGGGCGTGTATTACAACGACGTGATCCAGAAGGTGATCGACGGCAAGTGGAAGAACGATCCGGTATGGCTCGGCATTCCGCAGAAGGCCGTGGATCTCGAAGACCTGAATACCGGCGCGATTCCCGCGAAGGCAGTGCAGGCGATCTCCGCGAAGCGTGACGAGTTGCACGCAGGCAAGTGGGATGTGTTCAGCGGTCCGATCAAGGATCAGTCGGGCGCGGAGAAGGTGCCGGCCGGCAAGACGCTGACCGACCCGGAACTGCAGCGCATCAACTGGTACGTCGAAGGCGTGGACGGCTCGCTGCCGAAGTAAGCGCGCATCGTTCGCTCGCCGCAATGTAAAACCGCGCTTCGTTGCAAAACGAAGCGCGGTTTTTTCATGCGATGAGCCACGCGCATCAATCGATACGCAGTCCCACCTTGATCGTCACCTGCCAGTGCAGGATCTTGCCGTCCTCGATGTGCCCGCGCGTTTCCACCACTTCGAACCAGTGCATGTTGCGCAGCGTTTTCGACGCCTTCTCGAGCGCGACGCGCACGGCGTCATCGCTCGACTGCGGCGACGAGCCGGTCAGTTCGATCTGCTTGTAGACGTGTTCCGACATGGTGTTCTCCTTGTAGTGTGGTGGATCGGTCAGAGCGATGCGACGCGTGGCGTCGCAAGATGCTTCGAATACCGATGCAGCAAGGCACGCGCCATCACGCTTTCGCGCGTGGCTTCCATTAAAGGACAGGAACGCGTGCGGGAGTAGTCGGGGTTTGCGCGAAGCGCGCTCGGCGCACGAGCCTCGTCAGCGAGGCCCGCGTGCATCGGCAGAAACCAGGAAGGTCCGCGCAGGATCAGCGCAGCGGTCGCGAAGCGGCGTCGCCTGCGTCCTGACGGCGCGTGCCGCGACGCCTGCGCGCCGAAACCGTCGCGCCGAATTCGCTCAGGATCTGGGCGCGGGCGCGGCTCGCGAATACAAGGAAACCGAAACCGTTCCCCTCGTACCAGTAACCGCCGTTCTCGAGTCCGTCGAGCGGCTGTTCGAGCGCGTTGGTGATGGATTCGACACAACGCCTGTGCAGCTCGTCGATCGCCGGGTAGGGCGGCTGGGCGCCTCGCACGCTGCACAGAAGGACATCGAGTCCCGGCAACACATGTGCGTACAGCACCGGTTCATCCTGGGCGCGAGCCCTGGCGATCTTGGTGTCTAGCTGACCAAATGGCTTGAAATGCCGAAGCACGGCGAGAAAAGACTCGTCGCCATCAGCCTTCACGCGCTTACGCTTTTTCGGGAAGGACATAAAAACTCGCCTGAAAAAGAATTGCAAGAAACGCAGCGTCCTCATGCGGCCACTCCCGTCTTGCGCGCCGCACGTCGATCTTTTATAGCGCATCGATGTGATTAGGTCACGGTGAATCGGGCCATTCGTTTTTAGCAACGGCAAGAGCCGCTGCTCCTTCCTGGCGCACGATTCGTGCCGACGACCGTTTGGCGGCCCGCTTGGCTTCCCTCAGAGCATCTATCTCAATAATAGTCCTGCTGCACCCCACGCGAACAGCTTTCATGAAGAAAAAAGCGGGTGGGCGCACCAAGGGGATAGGGTGGCCAATCAGGCAGACCCGCCCGCGCCGCGCGGGTTCCGCTGCGATGCGAGCGGGTTTGCCCGGCTAGACGCGCGGTGCGTTCTTGAGTTCGTCGCGAATCTCGCGCAGCAGCAGCACGTCTTCGGGCGTCGCGGGCGGCGGCGCGGCTTCGGCCGGCTTGCGCAGATTGTTGATGAACTTGACCATCAGAAAGATGATGAACGCGAGAATGATGAAGTTGATCAGCGTGGTGATGAACGAGCCATAGCCGAATACGGCGACGCCCGCGGTCTGCAAGTCCTTGTACGAATCGGGATTGCCTTTGAACGTTGGCGGTATCGGCCCGAGCCGGACGAACAGGTTCGAAAAGTCCAGGCCGCCGGTGGCGAGGCCGACCACCGGCATGATCAGATCTTTGACGACGGAATTGACGATCGTCGAGAATGCGCCGCCGATGATGACGCCGACCGCGAGGTCCATGACGTTGCCCTTCAGGGCGAAGTTCTTGAATTCTTCGATCATGCTCATGCGCGGCTTCCTCCAGTGTGCGTTAGACGGTTGTGCGGGCCAAGGCGGCAGCAAGGGCTATGCCGTTGGAACCCGCGCGAAACGCCGGGCGCGGCGCGTTTCGTTGCGGGCACCGACAATGATAGTCAATTCGATTGCGGCTCGCGCGGGGCGCCGGAATTCGTTCAGGCCGACGGCACGCGCCCCACGCTGATCGCCGCGCAAAAAGCCGCGTGATCCGCGACCGTCTGCGCGCCATAGCGCTCGGCCCACATCGCGTAGGCGGCGTCGAGCCGGTCGGAGTTGCCGCAATACCCGGCGATGAGCGCGGCATCGCCGGTGCGCGCGTGGGCGCGAGCGAGCAGGAGGCCGAGGCACCACGCGTAAAAGTCGAAGGTCGCGCCGTGCAGCCAGTCGACGGGAATCGAGCCGCGGATCTGCTTCATCTGGCGCACGTAGAAGTCGCGGCCGGAAATGGTCGTCCAGCCGAGCAGCGCATCCGATGAACTCTGCATCAGACGCTGACCGTGCACGACCCGCCGTCCCTGATGGCGATACGGCTCCGGGAGCGGCGGCACGAACGGCGCGGCGGCCGGCACGATGCCTTCCTTCACCTGAATGAAGAGCGGATCGCCGAGCGCGCGGCCGAGCATCAGCACGAGATACGCGCGCGTGCCGACGCTGCCCACGCCGACGACGCGATGCGCGACATCCACGACGTCGTAGCGTTCGAGCATCATGCGCCATTCGCCGGCGAGCGTTTCCAGATAAGCCTTCAGGCCATCGATCACATGATTTTTCTCGGCGGCGTCGAGCGCGGTCAGGATCGGCGGATCGGCCTTGAAGCGATAGCTTTTGCCGACGGGCTCCGCGACTTTCGCGAGCATCGTCGCGTGCGAGCGCTTCATCGCGCGTTCAACGGTTTTCTCTATGGTCGCCTTCTCGTCGGAATCGAGCTTCGTGGGCGCGTCCATGTGCAGCGCGCTCGCGTAGGAGCGCATCTGCCAGAGATCGTAGGGGCTTACTTGCCAGAGTCCGGCCATCGTCGTGCGATACGCGGCGCATGCCGAACGCACGGCGCTTTCGCGCCCGGCGGCATCGACGCCATTTTCGCGCGCCGCGACGTTGATGCTCGCGGTCAGACGCTTCAAGTCCCATTCCCACGGGCCGACGAGCGTTTCGTCGAAATCGTTCAGATCGAACACGACGTCCTGGCGCGGCGTGCGAAAAAGGCCGAAATTATTGACGTGCGCGTCGCCGTCGATGATGACGTTGTGGCCGATCGAAGGCGACTTCGCCAGATCCCACGCCATCACCGTCGCGGAGCCGCGCAGGAACGCGAACGGCGACTCGGCCATGCGCTGCATCCGCAGCGGAATGAGCCGCTCCTGCCGGCCCGCGTTGCCCGCGAGCACGCGTTCCACGGGATCGGGCCGGTCCGGCTCGGGCGACCAGGCGCCGTGCGCGTCGAACGGTACCGCGTCGCGCAGTGAACGGCCCATGGCGCGGCTTTGCTCGGCCGCGCCGTTGATGGGTGTATTCGTCGAAGCGGAACCAGGGCGGGTGGACAAGGCGCGTTCTCCTTCGGCGATAAAAGGGCGTGTCGAGCGTTCGTCGAACGCAGAGCATTCGGCGCTCCCGGCGGGAAGGTTTTACACGCGCAGCGCATGACGCGGGTGCGTCTCGATGGCGCGAACCGCATGAAGCAAGCTGCACGCCGGGCCGGGCCACGGGCACGGGATATGCTCTTTACGATCGGCTTGAAGCCGCGCAATGCCAACGCACGATCCCGACGCACTTCGCGTCAATCTTTCGAACACATCATCTCATGCCCAACGAAATCCGCATTGCCGAAGGCTCCCCGTTTCCGCTCGGCGCAACCTGGGACGGACAGGGCGTGAATTTCGCGCTGTTTTCCGCGAACGCGACCAAAGTCGAGCTGTGTCTCTTCGATGAGAGGGGCGAAAAGGAAACGCAGCGCATCGAACTGCCCGAATACACCGATGAAGTCTGGCACGTCTACGTTCACGGCCTGCAACCCGGCGCGGTCTATGGCTATCGCGTGCATGGACCGTACGAGCCCGAAGCCGGACATCGCTTCAATCCCAACAAGCTGCTGCTCGATCCGTACGCGAAGGCGCACGTCGGCGAACTGAAGTGGGACCCGGCCGTGTTCGGCTATACGCTCAACGCCGAAGGCGACGATCTCACCTTCGACGAACGCGACAGCGCGCCCTTCATGCAGAAGTGCCAGGTCGTCGATCAGGACTTCTCGTGGACGCATGCGACGCGCGTGCGCGTGCCGTGGGAGCACACGATCTTCTACGAGACGCACGTGCGCGGCTACACGAAGCTGCATCCGGCGATTCCGGAGCACATGCGCGGCACTTTCGAGGGGCTCGGACAGAAGGAAGTGGTCGATTACATCAAGAGCCTGGGCGTGACGTCGGTCGAGCTTTTGCCGATCCACGCGTTCGTCAACGACAGTTATCTGCTCGACAAGGGCCTCACGAATTACTGGGGTTACAACACGATCGGCTTTTTCGCCGCCGATCCGCGCTACTTCGCGCGCGGGCCGGGCGTCGTCGCCGAGTTCAAGGAAATGGTCGACCGGCTGCACGAGGCCGGCCTCGAAGTCATCCTCGACGTCGTGTACAACCACACCGCCGAAGGCAACGAACGCGGGCCGACGCTGTCGTTTCGCGGCATCGACAATGCGTCGTACTACCGGCTGATGCCCGAGGAATCGCGCTATTACATCAACGATACCGGCACCGGCAATACGCTCAACCTGTCGCATCCGCGCGTCCTGCAGATGGTCACCGACAGCCTGCGCTACTGGGTGACGGAGATGAACGTCGATGGCTTTCGCTTCGATCTCGCGACGATTCTCGGCCGCGAGCCCTACGGCTTCGACGAGGGCGGCGGCTTCCTCGACAGTTGCCGGCAAGACCCGATTCTCTCGAGCGTGAAGCTCATCGCGGAACCGTGGGATTGCGGTCCGGGCGGCTATCAGGTGGGCGGCTTTCCGCCGGGCTGGGCGGAATGGAACGATCGTTACCGGGACACCGTGCGCGAATTCTGGAAGGGCGACGAAGGCGTGTCGCCTGAGCTCGGCAAGCGCATCACCGCATCGGGCGACAAGTTCAACAAGCGCGGGCGCCGTCCGTGGGCGAGCGTGAACTTCATTACCGCGCACGACGGCTTCACGCTGAACGATCTCGTCTCGTACAACGAGAAGCACAACGAGGCGAACGGCGAGGACAACAAGGACGGCCATTCGGACAACAAATCGTGGAACTGCGGCGTCGAAGGTCCGACCGACGACCCCGAGATCCGCGCGCTGCGCGAGCGCCAGAAGCGCAACATGCTCGCGACGCTGCTGTTTTCGCAAGGCACGCCGATGCTGCTCGCCGGCGACGAATTCGGCCGCACGCAGAAGGGCAACAACAACGCGTATTGCCAGGACAACGACATCAGCTGGGTGAACTGGGACATCGACGACGATGGCCGCGCGCTCACGGAATTCGTGCGCAAGCTGACGACGCTGCGTCACACGCTGCCGGTGCTCAGGCGCCAGCGCTTCCTGACCGGCGAATACAACGAGGACCTGCAGGTCGCCGACGTCCGGTGGCTCGGCACGACCGGCGACGAACTCACGCAGGAGCAATGGGACGATCCGAACATGCGCTGCTTCGGCGTGGTGATGGACGGGCGCGCGCAGGCGACGGGCATCCGCAAGCCGGCATCGGATGCGACGCTGCTGCTCATCGTCAACGCGTATCACGACGTGGTCGATTTCACGCTGCCCGACATTCCGGGCCCCGACGAGTGGATTTGTCTCATCGACACCAACGCGCCGATTCGCGAGGAATTGCCGGAGTTCGGCGCGGACGATGTGTATCAGGTGACGGGCCGCTCGCTGCTCCTGTTTGCGCTTCAGCCGCGCGGCGCGACGAAGCGCATTTTCAAGCGGCTGGAAGAAGCGCTGACGGACGAAGTCCCGCCTGAAGGCGAGGCGAGTTGAGGCTCGCGTCGGCGGGGTCCGGCGCGCGAGCGGTTATCATCTGGTTTTTGCGATAGCGACAGTAGGCGGCGGGAGCCGCCTTCTTTTTTCCACGATGGCCGTATCTTTCACGCATGAACGCGCGCCTCTTCAAGGCCGCGTGGCGCCGACGGCATGATCCTGCATGCCATCCTGCGCGTCGCGAGCTGGGATCAGCTCGAGCGCATCTGGGAATTCATCGTCGGCTTCTTCAAGTTTCTCTGGGGCCTGCTGCGCTTTCTCGGCGGCGGTTGATGCGCTGATCTTCACGACGAAACCAAAAGGGCTCCGCGAAACGGAGCCCTTGTTTTTCGTACGCGAGCAGATCAGGAATCGCGCCAGCTGTCGTCGTTGCTGCCGAGGTCGAGGTTTCCGCCCCCGCCGCCATCGTTCCAGTCGTTGGAGCCGTTGCCGAAATCGAGGCCGCCGCCGTTGTCGTTGCCGAAGTCGAGACCGCCGTTATCGTTCTGCGGCGGACGATCGACGGGGACTTCGCGCTCGATCACGCGATCGCGCCCATGCGAGAGCGCCTCGCCCAGCAGCACGCCGGTAAGCAATCCGCCCATGCCGCCGCCGAACCCGCCGCCGCCTTGCTGGATGATGACGGGCGGCTGCTGCCCTTGCTGCGGCGGATACGGCCCTTGCTGCGGATACTGCGGCTGGCCGCGTCCGAAACGCTCGGCTTCCTGCGCATATGGCGAGCCGTTCGGTGCGCCGGCTTGCGCATAGTTGTTCGCGTTCGGATCGGGCCGGCCTTCGGCGCGCGCCTTCAGGCTTGCAACCTGATTCTCCAGATCTTCGATCGCATACGGCGGTACCGGATTCTTCGAGTTCGACAGCGATTCGACCATCTCGCGCAACTGCGTTTCCGCGCCTTCGACGTCCTTCAGCAGCGCTTCATGGCCCGGCGCGGTGGAGAGCCGCACGTCTAGTTTGAGCGTGCGCACTTCGTTGAGCAGTTCGGTTGCGCGCTTGATCTGCGAACGGCGATCGTTCTCGGCCTGACCGTCGTCGCGTGAGCGCGCACGGCGCAATCCCCAGCGCAGCACGAGCGCGATCGCCGCGATCAGGATCGCCAAACCGATCCACGCGCCCATGCCGATGCCGTGCGTCTGCGGCACGGGCGCGGCTTGTTGCTGATTGAAGGGATTCTGCGCGCTCGACGTAGTCGCGCCGTTGTCCGATCGCGGCGAGATGCTCGCGCGCGTCGCATCGGCCTGAATGCGGGCCTGCGTGGCCGCGAAGCGCGACGGATCGGTGAAGCTCAATGCGGGATCGAGCGATTTCGCTTGTTGCAGATGCGAAAGGGCGTCGCTGTAACGGCCTTCGCGGTCGAGAACCTGCGCGTAGAGATAATGCGCGTGCGCGTTCTTCGGATGCGCCTCAAGCACTTCGCTCAGTTGCGAGTCGGCCTTTTGCCAGTTGCCCTGCGTCATCGACTGCTCGACCTGCTGCGCGGTCGGCAACGCGAACGCGAGCGGGGATGCGAGCGACAGCGACAACGCCAGAGCCGTCAAGAACTTTTTCATGATGCGGGCCGGACGCGATGAACGTCCGTCTCCTGTCGATGCAATCGTGTACTGCTCAAGGTAACGCATATTCGTGCGACGCGTGGCTTGCCCGGCGGCTCGCCACGCATGCACTCGCCAGCACTTATTGCGCCGGCGGATTCAACTGCTTCTTCAGCGCTTCGAGACGGTCTTCGACGGAAGGCCCGCGATTGAGCGCGGCGAGCTTGTCATCGAGCGCCTTGCCGGACTTCTGGTCCGCCGAATTCAGGCGCGCATCCGAGCGGGCGTTGGCGAGCTGAACCTTGTCTTCGAGCTTCTGAAAGTCCTCCGAAAGATTCTTTCCGCCGATGCCGCCCAGCGCCGTCGCCGCGGTGTCCTTCGCCTGCGCGATCTGCTGCTTCGCCTGAAGGATGTTCGAGCGCGCGTTCAGATCGTTGCGGCGCTGACGCATGTCCGTGATCTGCTGCTTCAGATGATCGACCGAAGGCACCAGCGTCTGCAGTTCCGCGGCGAGCGCGTCGCGTTCGGTTTCGGCGTTCGCCTGCGCCGCGAGGGCTTCGCGCGCGAGGCCTTCATCGCCGGACTGCAGCGCGCGCTTCGCGCCGTCTTCGTACTTCTTCGCCTTGTCGGCGGCGGCGTCGCGCTTGCTTTGCTGCGTCGCGACCTGCGCTTCGATCTCGATGAGCGAGTTTTCCGCCTTCGCGATGCTGTCGTCGAGTTCGCGCACGATCTGGCGAGCGTCGCGCGAAGGGTCCTGCATGGTGTCGGCGGCGTCGTTCAAGAGGCCTTTGACCGTGCGCGTGATGGAATCGAAAAGCGACATGTATTTCTCCTGGAGGAAGACGGCGGCGTTCACTCGATCCACGCGCCGCGCGGCTCGAATGTGAGGCGCAATGCGCGGGATTGCAAGCGCACGCGAGCTTCGCGTGCACGCCGGGTTTACCCGCTCATTAGATCATGCCGCGGCTTAACCGGGACTTAACGGAAGGTTAAGGAGTGTAACGGCGCGCCTTGCCGGAAAAGGCAGGCAGGGCGCCGGTGGCTAGCGCTCGGTGTGCGTGTCGTCGGTCAGCGAGGCGTCGTCGCCCTCATCGGCGTCATGCTCGAGTGCGTCTTCGGATGCGGGGGGCTCGGGATGCGCCTGTGCAAGCGTGCGCGCCTGCGCTGCGCGCTTGGTCGCGCTTGCGGCGGCATCGCGGGCTTCGCGTGCGGCGGCTTTCGCAGCGACGCTTTTCAGCGCGGCGTTGAGCGCATCGGGCGCTTTGGGCGCGCGCAGGCGATCGACGATGCCCGCGACCTTGATCTGCTCGCTCGTCGCGTTGAAGTTCAGCACGGCGCGCCGCATGAGCTCGCTCACGCTGATGCCGAGGGAGTCCGCTGTATTGCTGATGGCCAGCTTCTGCGCGGGAGTCACGAAAACAACGATGCGTTCGCTGGGTTTGGTCGTCATGGGCGGCTCACAAACAGTAAGGCGATCGTAACCGGACTAAGGGGACGACCGCGGCTTCGGTTCATCAAACTGCACGACATCGTTATTGCAGGCTCGCGAGAGCCGTTTCGGGAACCCGCGATCCATTCATCCATCATATCGGTTTGCGCGCGGCCGTGCGTGTGAATGGCCTCGCATCACACGCGATGAGCGTTGCGCAAAAACGGCGCGCGATCAACGACTTGTGCATTTTCTCATACGGTTGTCCACAAGGCTCTCAACACTTTTTGTGGGTAACACAACATTGGCGCGCATCTGGCGGGCTCGCGGCAATTTACTTACAAAAAAATCCTGCGCATTTTGTGGTGGCCCGCGCGAATTCTTTAAAATGCGCTGTTACCTCCGGCCGGATCCGGCCTGCACATTCGCTCGTCCCGTCTTGGCAGTCGCGTCGTTTTTCGGCGCATCGCAGCGCGGCAGCGGGCGCGCTTCATGGCGCGCCGAACGAACCCAGTCATGCCTATCATCAAACGACCCGACTCCTCGAATTCCTCGCGCTACGATCGCGAACCCCGCTGGAACGACTCTCGCAACGACTCACGCAATGACTCGGGCGGCCGCGACGGCGGCGGGCGCAACGGCGGTGGCGGCCGCAATGACCGCAACGATCGCAATGACCGCGGCGGCCGGGGCCGCTCTCCGCTCGCACGCATCGCGCTCTGGTTCGCGGGACTCGCGGCCATCGGCGTGGTGATCGGCGCGCTCATCGTCGGTTATGCGCTCGTCGTCATGGGGCCGAATCTGCCGTCGCTCAATGCGCTCATCGACTATCGTCCGAAGGTGCCGCTGCGCGTCTATACGGCCGATCACGTGCTGATCGGCGAGTTCGGCGAGGAGCGCCGCAGCCTCGTGCGCTTTCAGGACATTCCCGATCAGATGAAGAAGGCGGTGCTCGCAATCGAGGATTACCGCTTCTACGATCACGGCGGCGTCGACTTCGTCGGCATCCTGCGCGCGGGCGTGACCGATCTGATGCACGGCGGCGCATCGCAAGGCGCGAGCACGATCACGATGCAGGTCGCGCGCAACTTCTTCCTGTCGAGCGAGAAAACCTATACGCGCAAGATCTACGAGATGCTGCTCGCGTACAAGATCGAGAGCGCGCTCACGAAGGATCAGATTCTCGAGCTGTACATGAACCAGATCTATCTGGGCGAGCGCGCGTACGGTTTTTCGGCTGCTGCGCGCGTGTACTTCGGCAAGGACCTGAAGGACATCACGCTTGCCGAAGCGGCGATGCTCGCGGGCCTGCCGAAAGCGCCGTCGGCGTATAACCCGGTCGTCAATCCGAAGCGCGCGAAGGTGCGTCAGCAGTACATCCTGAAGCGCATGCTCGATTTGAACTTCATCACGCGCGAACAGTTCGCTCAGGCGAGCGCCGAGGAAATTCACACGAAGTCCTCGGGCACCGAATACGGCGTGCATGCGGAATACGTCGCGGAAATGGTCCGGCAGATGATGTACGCCCAATACAAGGAAGAGACCTACACGCGCGGCCTCACGGTGACGACGACCATCGATTCCGCCGATCAGGACGCCGCGTATAAAGCCGTGCGCAAGGGCGTGATGGACTATGAGCGCCGGCATGGCTATCGCGGGCCGGAGGGCAATGTCAATCTGCCGTCGAACGCGGATGACCGCGCCGAGGCGATCGAAGACGCGCTCGTCGATCATCCGGACAACGGCGAGCTCGTCGCGGCGGTGGTCACGGCCGCGAGCCCGAAGCAGGTGAGCGCACAGTTCGTCGGCGGCGATACTGCGACGATCGCGGGCGACGGCCTGCGCTTCGTGGCGGCGGCGCTGCGCAACAACGCATCGAAGGCGCTCGCGATCAAGCCGGGCTCGATCGTGCGTCTCACGAAGGACGGCAAGGGCAACTGGCAGATCACGCAGTTGCCGCAGGTCGAAGGCGCACTGGTTTCGATGACGCCGCAGGACGGCGCGATCCGCGCGCTCGTCGGCGGCTTCGACTTCAACAAGAACAAGTTCAATCACGTTACGCAGGCATGGCGTCAGCCGGGTTCAAGCTTCAAGCCGTTCATCTATTCGGCGGCGCTCGACAAGGGTCTCGGACCGGCGACCATCATCAACGACGCGCCGCTGTATTTTCCCGCGGCGGGCGGCGGCGATGCGTGGGAGCCGAAGGACGATGACCAGCCCGACGGCCCGATGTCGATGCGCGTCGGCCTGCAGAAGTCGAAGAACCTCGTGTCGATCCGCATCCTCTCGTATATCGGCACGGGCTACGCGCAGGACTTCGTCACGCAGAAGTTCGGCTTCGACAAGGACAAGACGCCGCCTTATCTGCCGCTCGCGCTCGGCGCGGGTCTCGTCACGCCGTTGCAGTTGAGCGGTGCGTACTCGGTGTTCGCGAACGGCGGCTATCGCATTAATCCGTATCTGATCGCCGAGGTCTCCGATGCGCGCGGCACCGTGATCTCGCGCGCCAATCCGCTGATCGCGGGGAGCAACGCGCCGCAGACGCTCGAGCCGCGCAACGCGTACATCATGAACAGCCTGCTGCATACCGTCGCGACGCAGGGCACGGGCTCGGGCACCAACGTGTTGAAGCGCAACGATCTGCAAGGCAAGACCGGCACGACCAACGACGCAAAGGATGGCTGGTTCGCGGGCTATCAGAAGCAGCTCGTCGCGGTCGCGTGGATGGGCTACGACCAGCCGAAGACGCTCGGCAGCCGCGAGTTCGGCGCGCAGCTCGCATTGCCGATCTGGGTCGAGTACATGGGACGCGCGCTGCGTGGCATTCCGCAGGAGCAGATGGAGCGGCCGGACGGCATCACCACGGTCGATGGCGAACTCTTTTACGCCGACCGGACGCCGGGCGCGGGATTCGTCGCGAGCATCGGGCTGGATAACGCCAATCCGATGGCGGGCGATGCCACCACGATGGGCGGCGTGGGTCCGGCGGGCATGCAGGCGCCGCCCGCGCCGCAGGTTACGACCGACGAGCGCAAGCAGATCATGGATCTGTTCAGCAAGCACTAGCGATGAAAAAACGCGCCGGACTTCACAATCCGGCGCGCTTTTCTTTGGGGGGCGCGAAACTCAGTGGCCGACCGTCGCTGCCGACTTCACGTCACAGTTCACCTTGAGCGTCGACTTGTCCGCGAACGATAGCGTGAGCGGAATCGTCGAGCCGACCTTGAGCGGCTTGCCGGGCTCTTCGAGCATCAGGTGATAGCCCTTCGGCGCGAAGTTCAAGGTGCCGTGCGCGGGGACATCGACGGAATCGACCGCCGACATCGTCGCCGTGCCGTTCTTGCTCTCCGACTTGTGCATCATCGTCATGCCGAACGCGGGCGTTTCCGCGGCCGTGAGGGTCGCGGGTTTGTCGCCGTTGTTGGCGACGGTGAAGTAGCCCGATGACGGCAGGTTCGGCGGCATCGCACGAACCCAGCAATCGCGGGCCTCGAGCGTCGCGGCCTGAGCGAACGATGCGCAGACGAGCGCGCTCGCGAGTACAGCGATTTTTTTCATTGTGTCCTCACTTGACGGTGAAGTTGTAGTGGCCTTGCGTGCGATGCCCGTCGGCCGCGAACGCGCTCCATTGGACCTTGTAGACGCCCGGCGCGAGATCGGGGAGCGCGACGCTCATGTGCTTTTTGTCGCGTGCATCGACTGTGGATTTCTCGGTGTTGACTTGCGTGCCCTGCGCATTGGTGACGATGAGCTTGCTGAAGGTCGGTTCGAGCGCTTCGCCGAAGTCGATCGCAACTTCGTGCGGGGCGCTGACGGTCGCGCCGGGGCCGGGTTGTTGCAGCTTCGGCAATGCATGCGCGAATGCGAGTTGCGCGGAGCCGATGAACGCGAGCGCGAGTGCGCTGCGCATCAACGATGATGAAAGCATGATGTGTCCTTGCGTGCCCGAAACCGTTGGGGGTTCAGGCGATGAACGAAGTCTGTGTTTGCCGATGCGAATCAGGCGAAGGCGGGCGGGGCGCGCGGTTGTGCGGCGGTGAGCGATGCTCGGCGAGGCGCGTCGGTGCGATGATTTGCGACGAAGGTTTCGCGCGGCGGGAGAAGGGCGGCCGCGCGATGCGGCGATACGGTCGGCGTGGGCGCGTGCGCGATGAGATCGCAATAAGCGCAGGCCTGCAGATGATCGACGGTGTCATGCTTTTGCGGATGCGTGTCGCGCGATGACTGGGCATCGGTTGCGCACACGGACGCGAGCAACGATTCGATGCGCGCATGTTCGAGCGTTTGCGATGCGACGGGCGCGAGCGAGAGCAGCAGGATCGCGCATATCGCAGCGAACCCGCCGATCTTCCCGATGATGCCCCGACGCAAGTGATGCATGCCGATACATGGACGATGATGAACGAGCGATTATGCCATGCGCGTTTGTAGGCGCTTCGCGAGGGATGGGACGCATCGATTGATTGTTTTAGAAAATAGGGTGTTGCGGCAAAGTAAGCGATGACATATAATCTTTTCTTCGACGGACGCGGGGTGGAGCAGTCTGGCAGCTCGTCGGGCTCATAACCCGAAGGTCGTAGGTTCAAATCCTACCCCCGCAACCAATATCGGCAAGCCGTCACACCATCAAACCCGCCTTTGAGCGGGTTTTTTGTTGTCTGTCTTTTCAATGCAAATATGCCTTGTCAATCGCGCGGCCAGAACCGCGCTCGTGCGCGCCCGAGTCGCATCAAGGATCAGCGAAAGGCCTGCGGCTTCTACCACCCGTTCGCCAACTAAAGGCCTGATGCGTGCAGCGCTCGGACGCGCGATGAGAAATGAATCGCTCCTTGCGGAAGCCACGACATCGATTCGAGGGGAACCTCAGTCGAACGCTCATTCATCGCGCGCCTGCTGAAGCATCCTCAACCGCGTCCTGCCATCCGGCATGAAGTCCGTGCCGAAGCGCACAAGCCCCTCGCGTCGTAGGTGACACGCCATCGTGAAGCTCAATAGCATGCCCGGCTCGGGCTTGTTGATCTCGATGTCGATCGCCCTCAGGCGTGGCTCGTACTCGAGCAACGTCGACTCGATCTCGGTTTTCAACTTATGCGCGGAAGCCGGCAAGTGCCGGTATATCTCGGACAGATCGTCGAGCCCATACCCGGGCAAATGCGCGAGCGCCTTGCGACGGCTGTTGAGAATCCGCTGGATGTTGTCCCGCACCGAATAGAAAGTCTGCTCTTCGGGCGAGTGATCGATGATCGCCGTTCCGTCCGCGAAGTGTCCGGTGATCCGCTCGAAGAGGCCGGGTCCCGCGCGCATCATCGTTTGACCTCGTGTTTCATGCCTGCGCTCCTTTCATTGCGTCATGCGGGCAACGGACGCATCCAGCCACGCATTGATTCCAAACCAGATCAGCCCGACCACTACGCAAGCGACTGCGATGCCGGCGAGCGGAGAGATTCGCTGCGTCCACGCACGCATAATTGGCGCTTTGACGATGACGGAGCCATCATCCTTCTGCTGCCTCTGCTCGACACGAAGCTGAGCATCGATGGCCCGTCGGAGGCGAATTTTCGCGTCGTCGCCTTCGAGGGCGAGTCTCCCCGTGAAACCGAGATCCAGCACCGCGCCGAAGATCGCGAGCAGCGCAAGCACCGGCCTGGGGTCTCGCAGCCGCTCTCGGATTCGCCGCACGAGTTCTTCGCCGGCATCGTTGGTCTCGAACTTCTCCAACTGCAACGGTCGGCGTTCCCAGTCCTCGCGTTCATCGCCTCTTAGACTGTTCAAGGCCGCTTCGTCGAGCAGCGCGCACTGGGCGTATCGGGCGTCCTCGATCACGTCTTGCGGATACCCTCGTGCTTTGAGTTCGGCAGTCAGGGCATCGATTTGAGCTTTGCACGTCGTTTTCAAATCGTCCGCAGACTTCTCTATGCTTTCGTCGGCAAAATCCGCGACCGTGAGCGCCGTGTCGCGCAGCGCCACCGGCAGCAGATCGATGTCGACATTCAATGTCATGCTGTTCACGTCGGTAGCACCGCATAAAGTTCGAGCGAAACATCGGGAATTGAGGCGGGGACGTAGAACCGACACGCGCGCGCATCGATCATGCGTTTGAAAGCCGGGTGCGATGCATCGAGCGCGAAGTACTGGTTCTCGATGCGTACCGGAATCGCCGCGGGCAGACGCGCCATAGGTTTGATCGGAATGCCGGAGAGCGCCGAATTGACGATCTGTTCGACTTCATCGGGCGCGCCCGCCTTGCAGAGTCTCGGGAACTGCTCGATGAGTGCATGAGCGGGCAGCGCGGCCTGCACCGAGAGGTAGTAATCCGCATCCTCGACGAGCCGCTCGTCTTCGATCTGGCCGGTCCAGACCGTGCCGCGCACGCGCTCTAGTGCGATCGGCACCACGCGCGATGGGATGACCGTATCGAGCAAATTGCGAATGAGCGACTCCAACTCCGCGAACACGGGCTCCGGTGCGCGATGGTCGTAGGCGGGGAGCGCCTGCAACGTCTCCGTCGTGGAGAAAGTCAGAAGCGAACCCGCCAGCCGCGAAAGCAGCGCATAGAGCCGCTCCGGATGCTGATTCGGTGCCTGCACCAGCCGCGCGAGTTCCGGCCAGGACGAGTTCACGCTGTGCAGCAGCCAGAAGAGCGAGACGTCGGCGACCGCGTAGTCGGCGATCTGGTCCGAACGTTCGCGCCGGCGCACCGCCAGGCTCGCGCTCTTCGCGCTGAGGATTTCCGACAGGCGCTTCATGCGTGTCGTCAACATCGTATTGGCCGACAAGAACAGGCACGGCGGCACGAAGGCCGCATCGAGTTCGAAGCGTCCCTGCGCATTGCGGATAAAGCGCGCAACCGGGCACGTCACGTAATCGCCGCCCGCCTCGAAATCGAACAGCAACGAGACGGCGTGGCGTTCGACGCTGATTTCTTCCTTACCTTCGCCGTACAAATCAGCGACGTGCAGATACTCCCGCACGAACCGGCGTGGCCGGGCGGGTTTCGCCCCAGGCTCGATGCAGTTGCCGCCTTGCGCATCGACGAGCGCCACACCCGCGAGCACCGTTATCGCATCGTATTGCGAGCCGACGTCATCGAGACTGCGCGCGGCCGGGAGCCAGTCGGACGTCTCGCTGTCGATGAGCGTCCCATCGGGCAAGCGCAGTACCAGCTTGGTGAACTGCACACGATCGATGCCCAGCGCCTGTTTGTCGACTGCCACGTCGATCACGCCCCAAGGATCGGGGCTCGCCATCTCGGCGATGCGCGCGTTCGCGAACTGCTCCCACAACGCTTGTTGCTGGAAGTGCTGCGGCGTCATAAAGACGCCTTGTGCCCATAGGGGTCTCGTTATTTTCATAAGGTTGAAGGTCTTGTTGTCGCCGGGAGCGCGTTTCGACACGCTTCCGCCGGATTGAACGGGTTCAATTCTTCGCCCTGGGCATCTGCGAAGTGAGCGAGAGACCGATGTCCATGCCCTCGATCTGGAAATGCGGCACGATAAAGAGCTTCATGCGAAAGAACCCCGGGTTGTCCTCGATGTCTTCCACCTCCACGCGCGCCTCGCGCAGCGGGTGCGAGGCCTGCAAGTCGTCGCCAGGCGCGGTCATTTCGGTGACGAGCGTCTTGACCCAGGTGTTGAGCTCGAGCTCCAGCAGCCGCCGGTCCTTGGTCGTACCGATGTTCTCGCGCTGGATCATCTTCAGATGATGCGCGATTCGCGAGAGCAGAAAGATGTAAGGCAAGCGGGCATTGACGCGGCTGTTGGCGCTCGCTTCCTTGGTGTCGAAGTCCTCGGGCTTCTGAACGGAGTGCGCGGAGTAGAAGCACGCGTCATCGTGATTTTGGAAATGCGACAGCGCGATCAGACCGATATGAGCGAACTCGAACTCACGCGTCTCGGGCACGAGTGCATCGGTGCGAATCTTGGCGAGATTGCCGGCGCCGAGCGCGTACAGTTGCGTGGGCAGGTTCTCGACGATCCCGCCCGCGCGCGGCCCGCGGATCTGGATGCACCAGCCGTTGCGCACGAAGCTTCGCACGAGATTGGTGGCGAAAGCGAACGACGCGTTCGCCCAGAGATATCCGGCGCCATTCGAATGGTTCACCGCCTCGGTGTAGTTGAATGAGCGCACCGGTGTCGTATCAGCACCGTACGGAAGACGCGCCAGAAAGCGCGGCAGCGTCAGACCCAGATAACGCGCATCGTCCGTCTTGCGCAGACTGTTCCATCGAAAATATTCGGCGCGTTCGAAATGGCCGCGCAGGTCGCGAATTGCGACGACATCTTCCATTGATGCCTTGCCGAAGAATTCAGGCGACACCCCGCCGATGAACGGCATGTGTGCGGCGGCGGACACTTTCGAAATGTCGCGCAACAGCGCCATATCCTGCGGGCTGCGATCGAATGCGTAGTTTGAGATCAGAGCAGCGATCGGCTGGCCCCCCGGTGTGTCGTATTCCTCGGTGTAGGTGTGTCGGAACAGGCCGCTCTGAACGACGTCGGGTGCGTCTTCGAAATCCCGCCGCAGCGTTTCCTTGTCGACGTCGAGCACTTCGATGTGCACATTCTTGCGAAAGTCTGTGTGGTCGACCAGAAACTTCAAGCCCCGCCAGGCCGCTTCGAGCCGCTGGAAGTCGGGGTGATGCAGGATCGCATCGAGTTGATCGCCGAGCCGTTGATCGACACTCGCGATCTCCATGTCGATGTGCAATTCGGATGATCGCTGCGGCGCGGAGGCAGATCGATCGGACGCGTCAATGACCGCGTGCGAAGTGAGGTGTCGAGAATCGGACGGAATATGCACCAACATGCTTGAATATGCTTTAAGCGCGGTAACGAGAGCAATCGCCCTAGAGGCGAGACCGCGTGCCGTTAATTCGATGAGGCGGCAACGTATATCACGTCCGAACGTGAGAAGCTATCGCGCTTTGAGAAAGATCAGGAATACGGATAACTAAGACATTTCCTCCTTACAGATCGATTGCCAATGAGCTATGGTCCGATGCCAATGGCGCATCCATGCGAAGACTGATCACCGCTTGCTTTCTGGCAAGCATCGATAGCATTGCAGAGAAAGGAGTGTATGACCATGTCCAGCTTATTGGACGCAGCAGAGCGGATCACGAGCCTGGTGACGGGGCGTCAGTCGCAGCACCTTGAAGTGCCGAGCGCAGACAGTGCGGCGCTCCTGTCAGTGACGGCGCATCATATCTCGGAGAAGATGGGCGAGCCAGTGGTCTTGACGGTCCTCGTCTCCCACCCCCGTGCCATTTCCCGTCGCGACTATCTGAACCAGGAGGCGAGCTTTTCGCTGACCGCCGATGACGGTACCACGCGTAAGTGGTCTGGGTTCATCTCGTCATTCTCAAAGATCAAGACGACAAACGACTTCGTGAGCTATGAGATTGTTGTCAAATCTCATCTCGCGCGCCTGCAGGGCATTCGCGACACCAAAATCTATCAGCACAAGACGATCCCTCAAATCCTCGAGGCGATCTTGGTTCGTCACAAGTTCAAACCGCACCAGTACCTTTTTCGGTTGCGGGGCGTGTATCCACAGACGCTGTTCCGCTTTCAGTATGCTCAGGATGACCTGGCGTACCTCCAGATGCTCATGACGAAGTGGGGCATCTACTTGTATGTAGAGGAAACTGAGTACGGCGATCGAATCGTCTTTGCGGATGACATCGATCACTACATTTACGATCCCGATCGCGCTGTCCCGTATCGGGAGAACGCGGGTATGGAAGCGTCGATTGAGTCGGTGTACGAACTGGCGTGCCGCACATTCGTCGTGCCGCAAGCGATGGTCGTCGCAGACTATAACCCGGACAAGGCCTGGGAACGATTCAAGGCGGAGGAGAACGTAGCGCCACAGGATCCGACCACGTATGGCAAGCCCTATATCTACGGCACGGCGCATCTCGATCAGGCGGAAGCCCAGCGCAAGGCGCAGTTGTATCACGAGGAAGCGATTTGCTGGCAGGTGGTATTCGAAGGCCGGAGCAATGTGCAGGAGCTTCGCTGCGGACGTGTCTTCCGTACGGATGCCGAGTTGCCGGATGCGGAAGACGGCCTAGTGGTCGTCGAAGTGACGCATGGCGGTGCGCGAGACAAGGCGTATAGCAATACCTTCAAGGCGATTCCGGCTAGCCGACGTTTCCGTTTGAAGATCGACGAATCGAAGTGGCCGAAGATTGCGGGTACGCTCAGCGGTCGCGTGACAAGTCCTGACAAATACAAATATGCGTATTTGACGGCCGCCGGCTACTACACGGTCCGTTTCGATGTGGATTTCGACGAGTGGCCCAAAGGCGGTGAAAGTGTGCCGTTGCGTCTCGCCAAGCCGTTCGCGGGCGCGTTGCAGACAGGGTTTCACTTTCCCGGGCTGGACGATACCGAGGTGGTAATCGGCTTCCGGGACGGCGATCCGGACAAGCCAGAGCTATTGGGCTTCCATCACAACAGTCAGGCGGTCGATCACATCACGAATGACCGCAGATGGCTGTCGCGCAATGTCATCCGCACGCAGAGCAATAACAAGCTGCGGATGGAAGACTGGGCTGGAGAGGAGGGCATCAAGCTCAGCACCGAGCACTCGGGCAAGTCGCAGCTTAGTCTGGGGTATCTCGTCGATTCAAAGCTCGAGAAGCGCGGGGAGGGGTTTGAGCTTAGAAGCTCGGGCTACGGCGCAATTCGTGGGGGTAAAGGTTTGTTCATCAGCGCGGACGACCAACCGGGCGGGGGTGGGCAACAACTCGATATGCAAGCCGCACGGGGTCTGCTTCAAGAGGCCCTGCAGCAAAGCGAAGCTCTGGCGTCAGTCGCAGCGGCTGCTCAAGCAATCGCCGCCGACTATGATCGACAGAAAGCGCTACTGCACAACATTCTCACGGCACTCAAACGGGCTGGAATCTTGGTCAGCGCACCCGCCGGTATGGCGTTAACGTCAGGCGCCGATTTGCAAATGAGCGCCGCTGAGAACCTAATCGGCACGGCGGGCGGGCACGCAGATTTCAGCGTGCTCAAGCGCTTCACGGTTGCCGCGGGAGAAGCGGTATCTATATTCGCGCAAAAGCTTGGCGCAAAACTGTTTGCTGCCAGTGGCAAGGTCGAGATCAGTGCGTTGAGCGATGATATGCGTCTAAGTGCAGACCAAGACATGACGGTGACGAGCATAAAAGGTCGCGTCACTATCGAAGCCAAGCAGGAACTACTGCTCAAATGTGGCGGTTCATATATTCGGTTGTCATCGACCGGTATCGAGGACGGCACACGCGGTGACAGAACGATTAAATCCGCTGCATTCAGCCGCCAAGGTCCATCATCGCTCGCACAGTCAATGAATGCGTGGAAGCACGCCAACTTTGACGAACAGTTCGTGCTCAAGTGGCCGTTCGACAATAAGCCAGTTCAAAATCAGAAATTTTCCATCATTCGGGAAGATGGAAGCGTGATATCGGGCGTGACGGATTCGGAGGGTAAGACCGGCTTGCAAAAAAGTCTTTTCGTGGATGGCATGCGATTACGCATTGATCCGGATTGATCGACTGCCACGAAATAGTCGAACCACATCATGAACATACAGAAGCAAAAAGTGAGTCCGTATGACAACTGTTGAACGCATAATCCCGCCCAAGATTGCCGACGACGGCTCGGTACACTACGCATCGGTCACGTCGCCCTCCGACGATAGCATCGCAGTTTGCGTTATGGTGCCGAATCGGATCATTCCGGTGATTTTTGTACCCGGCATCATGGGAAGCAATCTGTGCAACCTTAAGGGGGAGCCGGTCTGGGTGGTCAATAGCTCAGCAGCGATGGTGTCATGGTCATACAAGAACGCATCGTATCGCAAACAGAAACTCGATCCCAATCAAACGCAGGTGTACGAGGGTGGCGAACTTCCGGAGGGTACCTCACTTTCTGCTGTCGAGATGAAGAGGCGAGGATGGGGGACGGTCTCCAAGAAGAGCTATGGTGATTGGCTCGTCTGGCTTCAAAACGCTCTGGATGATTGTCATCCCGGTACCGATCATGGCCAGAGCGGACTGCGCGCCAGTCTCAGGGACATGGTTATCGCGCAAGGACTGGAGAAACTTACCGACGCCGAAATCGGACTTTCATATCGGTACCGGTTTCCTGTGCATGCGGTGGGTTACAACTGGCTGAAGTCGAATGACCTTGCATCTCGTGCTTTAGGAGATGCGATCGACAGGATCATGGCAGTCTATCGAGATCATGGGCGTTGCGATAAGGTTATAGTTGTGACGCACTCAATGGGCGGGTTAGTCGCTCGTCATTGCTCCGAGTTCTTCGGTTACAGCGAGAAAATTCTCGGCATCGTTCACGGCGTCATGCCTGCGACCGGTTCGGCAACTGCCTACAAGCGAGTGAAATCCGGTACGGAGTCAGATGGCACTGTTGTTGGCGCGATTTCGAGCCGTGTGCTCGGAGCGACCGCTGAGGAAATCACCGCAGTGTTTGCTCAGTCACCGGGCGCACTGCAGTTGTTGCCTAGCCCGGAATATGGAAACGGATGGTTGAAGATTCGCGATGGCGGGCGCCCGGTGCCATCGCTGCCCATGTCTGGCGATCCTTATTCTGATATTTACCTGAAGCGTCGAGAGTGGTGGGGGCTGATCGATGATCAACTCATCAATCCGCTCGACACCGCAAAGAAGAGCATCGAGACGGACTGGATCAGTTTTTGCACCCTTGTAACTTCAGTCGTTCGCGAGTTTCACACTGCGATCAGTCGGCGCTATCACCGCTGTACCTACGCCTTTTATGGTGACGACAAGCAGCACAAGACTTGGGGTGACGTGGAATGGACCAGTCCGCGCAAGCCTTCATTGTGGAAAAGAGGGGATTCCTATCTTGACGACGACCAGTACGATCCAATGGATAAATCGGCTGCAACAGATGACCGGATCGGCACCATTGAAATCGTGGCCGGCCGTACCAAGTCGTCGCCGAGTTTTGCGGTCCGCAAGACATTCAAGATTGCGCCTGCGTGTGACAACGGCGACGGTACGGTGCCGGTACGGTCTGGGAGTGCGCCTAAGGGGTTCGCGAAGGCATGCATTGGATTCAGCGGAATTGATCACGAGGGCGCATACAACCCGAAACCCCAACCGCAAACACAACGGCGTGGCGGGCGATTGGGTGTTGGGCCATGTCAGCCAGGGCAACATGACATCATCGGCGCAAACGCCCGAAGCGCTGCGCACCGCCTTGCGCGCCCGTTATTTCGCCGACTACGCCGAGCACTGGCAGTCGTTCATGAACAGCCTGCGCTGTGATTCGGCGACGACGTTGCCCGCAGCCATCAGCCAACTGAAGCTGATCGCCGATGCCCGTCAGTCGCCCCTGATCGCGTTGATGAAGGCGCTCGACTATCAGGGCGGGGCAGGCGCACAGCGCGACTCGCTCTCGGATACGCTGGTGAACAAGGCGCAGAACATCCTCGGCAAGAAGGACGACGCCCCGCAAGCCGCCAAACCCGATCCGGCGGGACCCTTGGGCTCAACGTTCGGTCCGGTGCTGCGCCTCGTTGCGCAATCGAACGCAAACGTTAGCGCAAGTGCCCGTAGCGACCTGAGCCTGGAACGCTTCACCGAACGCATCACGAGCCTGCGCCTGAAGCTGCAACAGATCAGCGACAGCCCCGACTCCGACGAGCAGGCGCGACAGGTGGCGCAGTCGCTCCTTCTCGGCAAGGGTTCGGATCTGGCCGACACGCTCGCCTACGCGCAACTGATCGCTGCGAGTCTCGGCGAGCAATGGGCTGGCATGGGCGCGGAGTTATTCGTGCGCCCCGTGTCGCAAGCGACGCAAACCGTGCTCGAACCGGCACAGGCCAGTCTGAACGATGCGTGGAACGACACCATCGTCGCAAACTGGAACCGCTCGTTCGCGGGACGCTATCCGTTCGCGAGTACCGTCAACGACGCCTCGCTGCCGGAACTCGCGCGTTTTCTGCGTCCGCAAGGCGGGCTCATCGACACGTTCCTCGCCACGCAACTCGCGGGCGTGATCCAGTTACAGGGCGACCAATGGGTGCCGGTGCCAGCCGCCACCGGTACAAGCAGCGCCGCACGCGCCGTCGATCCGGCGTTCCTGAAGGCGATCAATACGCTGCAACGCATCGCGGCCCATCTGCTCGCTCAGGGCGAGCCGTCGTACCGGTTCGAACTGAAGCCAGTGCCGACCCCGGGCATCACCGATACGCTGCTCACGATCGACGCGCAAAAGCTGCATTACTACAACCAGATGGAAACGTGGAGCGGCATGGCGTGGCCGACGAGCGACCCGCAAAGCGCCGGCACGCGTCTGGAGTGGCAAACCGAAACGGCGGGCACCAACAAGCGCTTCGAATTTGCCGGTCGCTGGGCGTTCGTTCGAATGCTGGAGCGCGCGCATGTCGAGCCGATCGACACGGCGACGTATCAGGTGACGTGGCAGGCGAAGGCGCAATTCGAGGACACGCGCACCAAGTTTGCGAAGACGAACGAAGCAATCGATCAGGACGCGCTCAACGCGCACGGCCCATCTGCACCGGCGCCCGCCGACATGGCGTATCCGCTCACCTACATGCTGCGCACGGATGTGGGCAAGGGGCCGCTGGAGCTGCTGGATCTGCGCGGCTTCACGTTGCCCACGCGCATCTTCGTGAAGCGCGAGACGGCCGGGCGCAATACGAAGACCGATGGCCCGCCGCCGCTGCCCAAGGCCGCGATCGAGGCGGCCAAGCAAGCTGAAACGCCGTTACCCAATGGCCGAGGAACGCTATAAATTCGAGCGTCCGGACCTTGCTCCGGTGGCCCCACGCTGATTCGCCGATACGCTTGGCAAAAGCGGTCAATCCACACATTGATTTCTTATGTTCACCCATCTACTCAACGCGCTGTTCGGCGCACGCAAGCCGTCCGATCGCGCGATCGAAGCGCTGCCGCAATGGGACGACTGGCTCCTGCCGATTCGCGCCGATGCGCCCGTCGGTGACTACCCCGGTTACGACGACGATTTTCTCGCCATCAAGGATGAAGTCGCCAAGCTCTCGAATGTCGATGACGCGCTGATCATCGACGCGGCTGAGTGGCTCATCAAGTCCCGCGCGAAGGATGTGCGGTTCGCGGTGTATTACGTCTATGGCCGTCTGCGCCGCGAGGGCGCGGAAGGCCTCGCCGCCGGTTTCGAAATGCTCGCGGCGCTGGTCGAGCGTTTCGACGACACGCTCTTGCCCGCGCGCGCCGGTTCGCGTCGTGCGGCGTTCGAATGGCTGTGCGGCAGCACCTTCGCCGATCGGCTCGATGCCGTGCAGGGATTCAACGGGCCGCTGCTCGAACGCGCGCTGTCGGCGCTGGCGTTGATCACCGACCGCATCGAGTCGTGGCCGGAAGATGCGCGTCCGGTGCTCGCGCCTTTGTTCGGGCGTTTCGAAGGTCGCATTGAGTCACCATCCGAGAACGATGCGACATCGACGTCGTCGAATACGGCGAGCGAGCGGAGCGCGCCGACACGGCGCTGCATCTGCTCGGCGCACTCGATGCAGACATCGAACGTTTCCAGATCAACCGCTGGGAGCCGGCACTGGCGTTCGAAGCGAAACACCATCTGCTGCGCATTCCCAAGAGCCGTTTCAACCGCAAGGATGCCCACAAAGTGATGTCGTCGGCGCATCGACAGCCTCACTGCCGATCTGACCACAATCGACGCGCCCGCGCGGTGGCGCTGACTTAAGAAGAACAAGGAAATCACCACGATGTCGTCCCCGACCAAGGACAACGAAATCCTGCGCTATTACGAAGCGGAAATGCGTTATCTGCGCGAGGCAGGCAAGGAATTCGCCCGGGCGTTTCCCGATCGCGCACGAGAACTCGATATCGACCGCATCGGCGAGCGCGATCCGCACGTCGAACGCCTGTTCGAAGGCTTCGCGTTCCTGATGGGCCGCTTGCGTCACAAGCTCGACGATGAACTGCCGGAACTCACCGAAGGCTTGGTCAGCATGCTTTGGCCGCACTATCTTCGGATGATCCCTTCGTTGTCGATTTTGGAGCTCACTCCAAACGCGGGCGCGATGCAAAAGCACGAAGTCGTCGAAGCTGGGCTCGAAGCGACATCCGATCCGATCGCCACCGGCCTGAACGGGACCGACGAGGCGCAAATCGAATGCGTCTATCGCACCACGCAGCCGGTCGATCTATATCCGCTGACGCTTTCAGAAGCCGGCGCCTATGCGCGTGAGGATGGCCGCTCGGTCATTCGCTTTCGTTTCGCGATCCAGCCGCAAACGCAGCGCGACCGCCTGCGCGTGCCACGGCTGCGCTTCTACCTGAACGCGGACCGCCCGGTGGCGCACGCGCTATATGCGGCGTTGACCGCGAAACCGATCGCCTTGCAGTTTCGCGTGCCAGGGTTCCCGGAAGAGCGTCCGGGCATGCCCCAATCGATGGAAGGCTTGCGCCTTGCACCAGCGGGCTTCGCCACCGACGAGCGCCTGTGGCCGAAGGCCGATAACGCGTTTGGCGGCTATCAACTGCTGCTCGAATACTTCACGTTCCCCGAGAAGTTCATGTTCGTCGATTTGCTGGGGCTCGACATGGCGGCGATCCCGAAGTCGGCATTCTCGTTCGATGTCGAAGTGGTGCTGGACAAACCCTATCCCGACGACATGCGCTTCACCGAAGAGAACGTTCGGCTGTACTGCACGCCGGTCATCAACCTGTTTCCAATTGCGGCCGACCCCGTTACGGTCACGCAATTCGACACGGAATACCGCGTACGGGCGCGCGAGCAGTATGGGTCGCTCGTCGACATCTATTCAGTCGATACCGTCGAAGGCTTCGAGAAGGGCCGGCGCTTCGAATATGCGCCGTTCGCGGCGTTCAAGCATCGCGGCGGGATGCTTCGGCACGAGCTTCCGGAGCGCTATTTCCACACGCGCATGCGGCGCGGCCCCTCCGGTCGCTTCGATACGTGGCTCGTATTGGGCGGCCAGGCTTGGGAGAAAGCGCAGACGTTGCCGAAGGAGACGCTTTCGGTGACGGTGACGGGCACCAACGGCATGCTGCCGCGCAAGGCGCTGCGCGAGGCGGGTATCACGCGCATGCGTGGCGGTTTTACGAACGTGGGCGCGGTGCGCAACCTGACTGCGCCGACATTGCCGGTGTATCCGCCAACAGGCGATCGCTTCCAGTGGCGAGTGCTGTCGCATCTCGCGCCGAATTACCTCTCGCTGCTCAACGCGGAAATTCTGCGTGGCTCGCTCGGGCTCTATGACTGGACCGAGGGCGAACTCAATCGCCGGCGTATCGATGCGATCACGGACGTGCGCCATCGTCCGCTACGAAAGCTCGTCAAGGGTGGACTGATGCGCGGGGTCGAAGTGAGCGTGACACTCGACAGCACGCGCTTCGCGGGCGACGGAGATCTGGACATGTTCGGCGGCATGCTGAATCGCTTCCTTGCGCTCTACGCGACGCTGAATCTCTATACGAAGCTGGTCGTCATCTCCCAGCCGTCGGGCGCGCGCATCGAGTGGCCGGAGACGAAGGGCGAAGGAGCGCCGTTTTGAACGCGCCGGAGAAGGTATTTGGCGCAATGAATCCTGGGGCCGAGCGAACGCTGCTGCAAACGCTGCTCGATGAAGCGGCACGGATGAACTTCTATCGTTTTTGCGAGCTGATCGAGCTGGCCGCACCCGATGCCGCACCCATCGGTACGACCGATTCACCGATGACCGAGCCGGTGCGGTTCCGTTCGCGTGGACGGCTTGGTTTTCCGAGCCGTGAGATCGATAGCGTCGAATATGACGACGACCACCCTGATGCACCGCCGACCGTACGCACGACCTTCCTTGGCCTTTACGGCGTGGACGCACGTATGCCGTCTTACTTCGTCGACGAGGTGGCGCAGAACCGCGATGGCGCCGAGCCGCTCTCGGCGTTTCTGGATCTATTCCACCACCGCATTCTGACGCAGCACTATCGCGTGTGGCGCAAGTATCGCTATCCGGTCGGCTATCGTGAGGGCGGCAGCGATGCGGTGTCGCGGTGTCTTTTGAGCTTCGCCGGGCTGGGATTCAGCGCGAAGCCGCATGCGGTCCCATCAAGAATCGATCCGCGCAAGCTGATGTCGATGCTGGGCATCACCGCGCAGAAGACACGCACGGCGGAAGGGCTCGCTGGCGTGCTGCAGCACGCGGTGCCGGACGCGTCGATTGCGGTCGAGGAGTTCCATCCGGTCTGGCGCGAGGTCAACGACTATGAACCGGCGGCCCTCGGCGAGCAGTGTCTGCTGGGGCGCGGGTTCTACGATCGCTCGAACGCGGTACGCGTGATCATCACGCCGGATACACGCGAGACGGTGCTCGATCTGACGCCAGGCGGGCATGCGCATCGGGAGGTGATGGCGCTGTTGCGCTTCTATCTGGGCTACGAGGCCGAGGCGCATCTGGAGATGCACGTTCGGCCCGAATTGATGCCCGATCCGGTGCTGAAGCCGAAGCAAACCAGTCTGGGATTGACGACGCAACTGTTCGACCGCTCGGCCCCGACGGACGAGCCTGCGCGCACTACGCGCGTGCATCTGGGGCGCTGGGATGGCGCAGCCGAATAAATCAAGCAGGGCAGGACCGACCATGCATCACTACAACTCGAATGCTTCCATTACGGGCCGCCTGATGCGAAGCGCAACGACCGCACTCGCCACGGCCAGTCTGCTCTCGATCGCCGGCTGCGGCGCGTGGCAGGCCACGAAGGACAGCACGGTAAGCGCAGCCGAGTGGCTCTTCACCACGCAAGTCAAGTCGATGAACGTGGAACTGAACGGTCGCGCCGCGTTGAACGAGAACGCGACCGGCCAGCCGCTTTCGACGGTGGTGCGGTTCTATCAGCTCAAGGATTCGAAGACCTTCGCGCAACTCGAATACGTCCAGTTGCAGAACGCCGATCTCGAACTGCTCAAGACGGATCTCGTCGCCACCAAGGACGTCGTGCTGCGCCCGGGCGCGAGCGCGAGCGTTGCCGAGCCGATGCAGAAGGACGCCGAGCACGTTGGCGTAGTGGCGTTCTTCCGCTCGCCGAGCAGCAACGGCGTGTGGAAGCTGTTGATTCCGAAGAAGCAGTGGAAGGACACCGATCCGGTGAGAATCAGTGTGCAGAGCAATCTGCTCGTGCTCGAAGGTGCGGATCCGAAAGCCGTGAAACGCGATGCGCCGCAGCAGTCCGTATCGAACGCCGGGGCGGCTGCCGCGTCGGCGGCGTCGAGTGTCTCGGGAGCCGCCGCCGCGAGCAAAGCGGCGGCGCAGAGCGTCAACACGGCAACCGACGCGCTCACAAGCGCCAAGGCGAGCGCAAGTTCGATCTCGACGAGCGCCGGCGGGTTGCTTTCGAAATGACAACTTTCGGAGCGCCTCTCGGAAGAGTGATCCTTAACTCGCCAACTGCATGCTCAGGCAGACGAATTCGGCTGGCCCGCTGTAGCCCGCTACGCGCGAGCATTGCAACTTCATGAAGTGAGCGATGCCGGCGCTGATTCTGAGCGATGTCGAGCCGCTGTCGAAACGTGAGCCTGATCGCATTACCGTATAACCTGATTTCGTTGCCTTGCCTGGTGAGTTTGGGCCAACCGAAACTGAGAAATGGCTTCCAACCGAGATATGGAAGTCATGAAGCAGAGCCGATTCACGGAAGAACTGATGGTCACGATGCTGCGCGAGACAAACAAGGCGTCGGTCGTAGGTGGCTGAGAAACCCGCTGTGTCCGCAATGCTCGCAGACGACACATTCGCTGTCGCGCAGGCAGTGTCCGTCGCGTTCGGTTTCAGGGGTCGCAATCAGCCTGGTCAGTCAGGCTTTTCGCATCAACGTCGTCCTCGACTTCCAAACCCCAAGTCGCATTTCCACTCCTTCACGACCAACGCAGACATCGCGCCTTCCCCCACGCGTGCGAAAATCTCCTCCACACCCACCATCTTCGCTTCAAGCACGCCAAAGGACCCGTCCATGGACATTCCCCACGTTCTGCAAGCCGTCGCGCATCAGGAGCACACGCTCGTGTTCCCGCAATTTCACTCGGAACACGCGTGGCAAATCGGTTCGCAATTGCGCGAGATGGCGCTGGCGCGCGATGCGGCCATCGTCATCGATGTGCGTACCTTCGGGCGCCAGCTTTTCTACGCAGCGCTCGACAACACCACACCCGACAACGCGCGCTGGGTCGAGCGCAAGTCGCGCACCGTCGAGCATTTCCGCCGCAGTTCGTATGCGATCGGCCTCACGCTGCAACAGGCCGGCACGACGCTCGCGGACAAGTACACGCTCGATCCCAAAGCGTTCGCGACGCACGGCGGCGCATTCCCGCTGCGCGTGCAGGGCGCGGGCGTGATCGGTTCCGTCGCGGTGTCGGGACTTCCGCAGCGCGACGACCATCAGCTTGTGGTCGAAGCACTATGCGCCGTGCTCGGCCAGAACTTCGGCGACCTGTCTCTCGGACGCGACTAAAAGAGAGCCCCGACGCCGATGCGCTCAACCGCTTATGTGCTTCTCGCCATCGCGATCGTCGCTGAAGTCATCGCGACTTCCGCGCTGCGCGCCTCCGATGGCTTCACGCGCGCGCTGCCCGCTGCGATCGTCGTAGCCGGATACGGGTTGTCGTTCTATCTGCTGTCGCTGACGCTGCGCGCGTTGCCGGTCGGCATCGTGTATGCGGTGTGGTCGGGCGCGGGCATCGTGCTCATCACGCTCGTCGCAGCGCTGCTCTTCAAACAGACGCCCGATCTGCCCGCGATGCTCGGCATGGGTCTCATCGTCGCCGGCGTGGTCGTGCTCAACGCCTTCTCGAAGATGAGCGCGCATTGATGCGCTTTACTTGCAACGCACGATCATCGAACGGTTCTTGACGTTCGCGGAGACCACGTTGCTGATGCCGCCGCCGGTCGGGCCGCCTTCCTCGTTGTCCTTCGACACGATGTCGTAACCGGTCGCGCCGCATTTCTTGCCGGCGAGCACGTAGCAGCTCGCCCAGCTCGATCCGGCGTCGGCGCCGCTGCAGTTGACCGCGTAGCCGGTCTGTCCATCGGGCAGATTGATGAGCGATGCTTCGTTCGACGACGCGCACGCGCCGAGAGCCGAGATCGCGACGACAGCGCCGAGCGTCGCGACGCGTGCGGAGATACGGCGCAAGCGCCGACCGGATTCCTTCATCTTTACCTCGTGAGAGCGAATTGCGATGCGCGCCGCAGTGCCTCGAGCTTCGCGGCGAGGGCGCGTTTTTTGAGAGACGCATTGTCCCATACGCGCCTTACGCGACACGTAAGCGGTTGTTAGCGCAACCCGCGCGGGCGCGATGCTTGCGATCAAACCGTGAGAGCGCCCGTATGCGCGTCAAGCCGCCCGATGAACTATTTTCCGGATCGCGCGCCTTATTCATCTGGCGTTTCGGTTGAAATTGCCGCCGATATCGGCGAAAACCGGCGCATGCGCGGCCAATTGAACGGAGGCAAAACCATGGCAGAACGAGTCACGGGGCCATATCGTGGGTATTACATCAGCGCTTCGGCGCGGCTCGTGCAGTCGCACGGCGAAAACGACGGTGAAGCGCCGATCTATGTCGGCTCGGTGAGCCTCGCGCGCGGCGGCCCGGACGATGTCCATCGTTTCGAAGCGCTCGTCGATCTCGGTCCCGAGCGGCGCTTCGCAACCGAAGACGAGGCGCTCGCACACGTCGAGCAGGCCGCGCGCGAATACATCGACCGCTTGCTGCAATCGACGTAATGCGCCCCGTTCATCTTCGACATACCGTGCTGTACGACGTCGCGAACAGCCTGATCGATCTGTTTCCGAGCGGCGCGGACGTCGCGGAAATCGGCGCGGAGCCGACGCCGGCGCTTTTCGTGAGCTGGCGCACGGGCGGCGTCGCGAATCATCCGGGCAATGTCGCGTGGGGCGTGCATTACCGATTCGACGCGCAAGTGTTGCGCGACTATCCGCATCTGTCGCTGGATGCGCGTCAACGCGTGTGCGACCGCGTGCGCGAAATGAGCCGGCTGCTCGACTTCAACTATGCCGATCCGCTTGCAAGCTCGCTGCTCGTCGTCGATGTCGACGAATCCGTGCTTGCGGCATGAGCGGCGCGGCGCTGGACCGCGCGGCGCGAGCGCGAGTACCATAGTCGCCGAATCGATTCGTGCGATCGTTCGCGGCGCCGCGAGCGGACCCGCATCGAACGCAGCGATAGAAGTGATTTCAGCGCTTGAACGTCTTCAGCAACGAGACAATCATGAATATCCGATTCCTTCCGGACGCGCCCGATTACCGCGATTCCAACCTGACCGTCGAGTTCGCCGCAATCGTAGATGGCCGGCGCGTGCCGTGCGCCATTTCGGTCGAAGCGCTCGAAGATCACTTCGGCGCGCAGACCTATGACAGCGCCGGCTGGATCGACGCATTCGATGCGGGCCGCACGCGCATCGAAGCGGTCGCGCGGGAGCATCTGCGCGTGACCAACGGCATGCCCGTGCTCCTGAAAAGCGGACACTTTCCGCCGGGGCGCGTCACCGTCTGACGCACCTTCGTTCATCTCTTACACGGCGCGATGTAAGACCTGCATCGCGCCGCCTCTTTATTCGCGCGGGACACGCCGCGCCTCCTTCCGCGTGATCGCGCAACGGAGTACCATCCATCTATTCGCCGCACGCGATGCGATTCGCTCGGCACATTACTTGCTCAACGCCATGCGCTTGGGCGGTCAAATATAAAAATCGCGCGGGGTCGTCATGCTTCAATCCTTTCTTCACTCACTTGTCGAGTCCAATGCGCTATGGCTCATCTGGGCAGCCGTTGGTGTGCTGATTCTTGCGCTGTGCATCGTGTTCGCGTCGGTCGTGCTGCGCGACTCGGACGAGCCGCTTTATCGCGCGGCTTCGCGACGGGACGACGACGGCAAGATGACCGTCTGAGCGCGCGCCCGCGCGTCGCAATTTGACTTCGAAAGAGGCGGTGCCGACAATGCCTCGCATGGGTTCGCAAGAGCGCCGCACGGAGCAAAGACGCGAGCAGCGCGAGGCGCTGCGCGAGCGCATACTCGAGGTCTCGCGCGAGATCGTGAAGCGCGAAGGCTTTGCATCGCTATCGATGAGAAAGCTGGCCGAGGCGATCGATTATTCGCCCGCCGCGCTCTATCTTCACTTCAAGAGCCGTGGCGATATCGCGCGGGCGTTGCGCGTGGAAGGGCACGCGAGTCTGCGCGACGCGTTCCTCGCCCATACATCGATTGCAGATCCGGCCGCGCGCCTGAACGCGATGGGCCGCGCGTATGTCGAATTCGGGCTGGCCGAGCCCGAGACGTATCGGCTGATGTTCATGGAGCACACGGATTCCGCGCAGGCAGTCGCCGAGGCCCAGCGTAAAGGCGACGATCACGCGGCGGAGCAAGGCGCGGCGACGCTTTCGCTGATCGCGGACGCGTTCGCCGAATTGCGTGCCGCCGACCGGCTGCCCGCGCACGCCGCGCCGCTCGCGTGCGCGGAAGGCCTGTGGGCGAATCTGCATGGCATCGTCGCGCTGAAGCTGACCGGCGCGGCGCTGCCCGAGACGCCGGCCACGACGCTCGTCGAGTTGTCGCTCGACGCGTGGTTCGCGCCGGCCAACCGAACCGAACCTCGATTCGTCTCAGCGAATCGACCCGACACTTCAACACGATGACCACCGAAGACATCCGTATCGACACCGCCAACGGCATCGGCTTCATTGCGCTCGATCGTCCGAAGGCACTCAACGCGTTGACCCCGCCGATGCTGCGCGCGATCAGCGAGGCTTTGCGCGCGTGGCGCCACGATCAGGCGATCCGCGCCGTCATCGTCTATAGCCCGCACGTGCGCGCGTTTTGCGCGGGCGGCGATATCCGCTTTCTGTACGAGTCCGCGCAGGCGGGCGACCGGGCGGCGATCGACGCGTTCTTCACCGACGAATACAAGCTCAATCACGCGATCTTCACGTTCCCGAAGCCGTATGTCGCGGTCGTGAACGGCGTCGTGATGGGCGGCGGCATGGGCATCTCGCAGGGCGCGCATCACACGGGCGGCCTGCGCGTCGTCACGCAATCGACGAAGATGGCGATGCCCGAGACGCGCATCGGTCTCTTTCCCGATGTCGGCGTGAGCTGGTTCCTCGCGCGCGCGCCCGGGGCGATCGGCCGTTATCTCGCGGCGACGGGCGCGAGCCTTTCCGCCGCGGACGCGCTGTACGCCCGCATGGCGGACGCTTATCTCGACGACGGCGCGCTGCCGGGCCTCATCGAATCGCTCAGGCATCAGCGTTTTCTCGATGGCGTCGAGATCGTGCGCTTCGTGCAGAACGAAACGACGAAGTACAAGGTCGCGCCGATTCCCGAGAAGGGCGAACTGGCCGCCGCGCGCACGATGATCGACAAGCACTTCGCGGCGGGCAACGGCGCGTCGATCCTCGCGTCGCTCGAACGCGAGGCGGACATCGGCAACGACTGGGCGAAACGCACGGCCGCCGAGCTGCGCGAGCGCTCGCCGCTGTCCGTCGATGTAGCGTTGCAGCAGGTCGATCGCGCGAAATTCTCGACGATGGCCGAGACGCTGCGCCGCGATCTCGATCTGACGCGCACGATGTTCGAGCGCGGCGATGTGCTGGAAGGCATCCGCGCGCGCATCGTGGACAAGGACAACGAGCCGCGCTGGAAGATCGCGCGCGCCGAGGATGTGAACGCCGCCGATGTCGATCGCATGTTCGAAAGCGCGTGGACGCCCGCGGCGCATCCGCTGCGGCTGTTGAAGGACTGACGCTGTGAAAAGCGGCCCGCGCGGGCCGCTTTCGTTTCCGGCGGCGGGTCAGTGCGGCTCGTGACCCGCCATGAACGCGCGCATGAAGACGAGCGCGCCCCAGCCCCAGATCGCATTGGCGATGAAGTTCGGCGCGAGACGCGGCAGCATGTTGCCGCTCGGCCAGATGCCGCGGGCCGGATCGATGACGAATACGCCGACGGCCGTCAGCACGATGCCGCCGAACACGAGTGCGCCGATCCAGGGCGCGCTGCGCTCGGGCGCGACGCGCAGCAGCCACGCCATCAGCACGCCGAAGATCGAACTCCACAGCGCATTCGCGATGAATTCCGGGATGCCGAGCGGAACAAACGGTGCGGTGGAAAAGCCGGCCGGATCGACGAGACCCGCTGCGTGCAACAGCGCCAGGGTCGATTCGCGAAAAAAGAGTGCGGCGAGAAAACCGGAAACGAACGGCAGAATGACTTTTTGCATTGGCTAGACCGCTTGGAGCATGAGCACGCGGTAGGCTCCGATTATCGTGACGAGCGCCATTATAGTGGCGTCGCGCGTGCTTCCAGCGCGGGTTCGGGGCCGTTGCGGGTTATTTCGCGATCGCGTCGCTCGCGGGGCTGTGATGCAGCATGCGATCGCTGTTCTGCGGCGGATTCGGGCGCTTCACCGGCATGTTGTCGGGATTGTCGGGGCGGGTGGCGCTCGCGGACGGCGCGCCGGGTGCGCCCGGCGGCTTGACCATTGAGGCACTCTCGTCGGGGCGCGCGGTCTGGGCTTGGGTCGCGAAGGTCGTGGCGAGGAGAAGGGCGGCTGTTGCGAGGTGATGTCGGGACATGATGAGTCTCCGCCAAGGGGAGACTTTCGATGTGCACGGCGCGTGCCCGAGGGCCGTCCGAATCAGAAGCCGCAAAGCAAAAAGCCCAGTCATTCGACTGGGCTTTTTGCATGAATTCTCGGTGGGGTGGCTGATGGGACTCGAACCCACGACGACAGGAATCACAATCCTGGACTCTACCAACTGAGCTACAGCCACCACTGTTACCGCGATCTCGACTGCTTCAAAACCGCTGCAGCAATCAAGAAGCGAGATTATACGAACAATGATTGCGCTTGCCTAGTCCCTTTTAGCATCTTTTTCCGACGGCCACGCATCATGCATCGAGCGCTTCCACCGCCTCGCGTAGGTGAGCCCGCGCTTCATCGAAAATCGTCAGATCGCCCTTCGCGAGACGGCGATTGTCGGACAGTACGCGACGCCATCCGCGCGCGCCGGCCACGCCGCGATACAGCCCGAGCGCATGCCGCGTCACCGCGCCGAGATACGTGCCGCGCGTCAGTTCGCCGCGTGCATAGTCGATGAGTCCCGCCTCGATTTCTTCGCGCGACGGAACCGGCGTATTCGCACCGTAAAAGCGCGTGTCGACGCCGGCGAGCACGTACGGATTGTGATAAGCCTCGCGCCCGAGCATCACGCCGTCGACGTGCTTGAGATGCTCCTCGACTTCATCGAGCGTCTTGATGCCGCCGTTGATCGAAATCTCAAGTTGCGGAAAGTCGCGCTTCAACCGATACGCATATTCGTACTTGAGCGGCGGAATCTCGCGATTCTCCTTCGGGCTCAAGCCTTTGAGGATCGCGTTGCGCGCGTGCACGATGAACACTTCGCAGCCGGCATCGGCGATCGTGCCGACGAAATCGCGCACGAACTCATATTCCTCGACGGTGTCGACGCCGATGCGATGCTTGACCGTTACCGGAATCGACACCGCGTCGCGCATCGCTTTCACGCAATCCGCGACGAGCTGCGGCTCCTTCATCAGACAAGCGCCGAACGCGCCGCGCTGCACGCGCTCGGAAGGGCAGCCGCAATTCAGGTTGATCTCGTCGTAGCCCCATTGCTCGCCGAGCTTCGCGCTTTTCGCGAGATCGGCCGGCTCGCTGCCGCCGAGCTGCAGCGCAACGGGCGCTTCGGCGGGTGTGAACGCGAGATGCCGCGCGACATCGCCGTAGAGCAGCGCGCCCGTCGTCACCATCTCCGTGTAGAGCCACGTATGACGCGATACCAGCCGATGCAGGGACCGGCAATGGCGGTCGGTCCAATCCATCATAGGTGCGACGGAGACGCGGCGGGGACTGATCTTCGATACGGCTGACATGGGCGACGGCGGCCGCACCTTCATGCGAACCGCTTGAATTTCAAGGGGAATCCGCGATTTTACCGCAGCGCGGCAGTTTGTTCGCGCCGGCTGACCGTTTCGCCCGCGCAAACGTCAGCCGCCTTCGTCCAACAATGCTAGGATTTCGAGATCACCCCAACGACGGCATCGGAGGCAGACATGGCTACTTTGGCGATCGACGGTGTGCGCTGGGTCAACGACCGCGTGACCAGCGTGCGCTGGGGCAGTTTCGATCCGGCCACGAACGACTGGGCCGCGCCCACCACCATCGTGGATGTCCAGCAGGTCGTGGACGCCATCAAGAGCGGCAAGGAAGTCCGCACGCTCTTCAAACTCGGCGGCCGCGCCTTCCTCGGCCCGAAAGTCAGCGCGCTGCCTTACACGAACGGACACATCGGCATCGAAGCGCGCGTGCAGGACGGTCAGATCGAGAAATCGCTCGAAGACTTGCCCGCCGTCTGACGATGCCGTTGATGCAGTCGAGCGCTCGCGGAGAAGCCCGTTGAACCGGCAACAGGCGCTCCGGTTCGAAACCGAATTCATGCCGCGCATCGTGGAACGTGTGACGCGCGTCGTCGATCACGGCGTGCGCGTCGACATTCTCGGCTACGAGAGCCCGGCCGTGCCGACGCGTCTGCATGTCAGCGCCGAACGTGCACCGCGACAGGGCGATGAACATCGGCGCGTTTATCCGTATCCGCTGAACGTATTTCTGACCTGGGACGACGACGAGATCGAACGGCTGATGGGCGCGGGCGGCGAGGCTCGATTCCTGCGTTATCTCGACGCCATCGGCGCGAAGCTCGACGCGTGGCAGGGCGCGCGCGAGGTCGATCTCGCGACGCGCTCGCAGGCGGAACCGTCGGTGCTCTTCGGCGGTCTCGATTTCGAAGCCTGAAGGCGGCCGGCTGCCGCCCGTTAGCGCCCGTTCAGCCGACGCATCGCATCGCCGGTCGATACGCGTCTCGCGCGGCCGGCAGGGCGCATCAACTTGAACGAGGAGGTCGGTATGGCATCGTCGAATGAAGGCGATCTGCGCGCATTCGTGCAGACCGCGGAGCAGGCGGGCGGTTTCGTCTGGGTCATCACGCTCGTCGATTTCGCGGCGCGCGAGGTCAAGCGCGCGCTGGTTTCCGAAGAGAATTTCTCCACCGCCGACGCCGCCCGCGACGCCGGCAACGATCGCCTGAAAGGCATGTCGAACGACCGCTGACGAAGCGTTCAGGCGCGCGGCCCGCTCACTTCGTCGCGATCACCATCGACTCCGCGCCGACGAGCGGTTCGACGCGCGCCGTCGCGAATCCCGCTTGCCGCATCCACGCGCAGCATTGCGCGCCGGTGTAGTCGAAGCCGCCGGGCGTTTCGATCAGCATGTTGAGGCTCATCAGAAGCCCGAAGGCATTCTGACGGCGCTCATCGTCGATGATCGCGTCGTACACGATCAACGCGCCGCCCGCCGGCAACGCCGCATGACACTTCGCGAGCAGTTCGAGCTTCTGCGGCAGATCCCAGTCGTGCAGGATGTGCCCCATCACGAGCACATCCGCCGACGGGCACGGCTCCTTGAAGAAATCGCCGGGATAAAAGCGCAGCCGGTCTTGGAGTCCGTGCGCGGCGACGTACGCGTCGAAGACCGGACCCACCACCGGCAGATCGAAGCCGCCGCCCGTCAGATGCGGATGCGCAAGCGCCACCTGCACCGGCAACGCGCCCTGCGCCGCGCCGATATCGATGAACGTGCGGTACTCGCTCCACGGGAACTGTCGCGCGATCGCGTGCGCCGCGCCCATGCTGACGCCGCTCATCGCCTGGAGAAAGCCGCGCAGACGTGCCGGGTCGCTATAGAGCGTCTCGAAGACGTTGCCACCGTGCTTCGATTCGTTCTGCGGCAGGCCGGTGCGCAGCGCCTCCGTGAGCGAACCCCAGAACGGATAGAGGCGCGCGTTCGCCATTTCCAGCAATCCGCCGACATATGAAGGCTTGTTGCGATCCAGGAAGAAATCGGCGTCGTCGGCGTTCGCGTAGAAGCCGCCCTCGCGCGAGAGCAGGTTGAGCGCGACGAGCGTATCGAGGAAATCCAGCGCGCCGCGCGGATGCAGTGCCAGCGCCTGCACGAGATCGTCGGCCGTTCGCGGGCCGGTCGCCAGTTGCGTGAACACACCGAGTTCGACCGCCGAAAGCAGCGTCTTCGACGCCCAGAACGCCATCCCCATTTGCAGCAGCCGCTCGGGATTGGGCTGTGCGCCGCGTTGCGCGTCTTGCATGATGCGCCTCCTGTCGGGAAGGAACTGCGTAACTCTAGGAGGCGATCGCGTTCGCTTCAAGGCGCATCTGTGGGGCGCCTCACTCAGACAAAAAACTCGTTCGACGATATCGAACGAGTGCGCCGGCCGCGTCGTACGGAAAAGGGCGCACGCCCGACCATAATGCCTTCACACCCTGCAACGTTCACAAGGAGAACGTCATGAAACGCTTCGAAGGCAAGACAGTTCTGATCACTGGCGGCAACAGCGGCATCGGTCTCGCGGCAGCGCAGGCATTTGCTGCGGAAGGCGCGCGCGTCGTCATCACCGGCCGCGATGAAAGCGCGCTCGCGACGGCACGCGAGTCGCTCGGCGCGAACGCCATCGCGATCCGCAACGTGGCGGGCACGGTAAGCGCTGCGCGCGAACTGGCGCAAGCATTGACCGATGCGAACATCCGGCTCGATGCGATCTTCGTGAACGCGGGCGTCGCCACCTTCGGGCCGTTCACGGACATCGACGAAAAAGCGTGGGACGAAACCTTCGCGATCAACGTGAAAGGACCGTACTTCCAGATCCAGTCGCTCGTGCCCTTGCTGAACGAAGGCGCGTCGATCGTGCTGAACGGTTCGATCAACGCGCATATCGGCATGCCGATGTCATCGGTCTATGCGTCGAGCAAGGCGGCGCTCGTGTCGCTCGCAAAGACGCTGTCGGCGGAATTGCTGCCGCGCGGCGCGCGCGTGAACGTCGTGAGTCCCGGTCCGGTCTCGACGCCGCTCCACGACAAGCTCGGCCTCATCGATGAAGCCGCCGCGCAGCTTCAAAGCCAGATTCCGCTCGGCCGCTTCGGCAAGTCGAGCGAAGTGGCGGCGACGGTGCTGCATTTGGCGTCGCCGGAATCGGGTTTCATCGTCGGCACGGAGATCATCATCGACGGCGGCATGAGCCAGCTTTGAGCCGATGGCCGAGTTGCACCCTCAACGCATCTCGGGCTGCAACTCGCCCCAGTTGACGAGAATCTGCTGGATGCTGCGCGCGTAGGCGTCGCGATGTTTGGGCGATTCGGAGTGATACGCGCCGATCGCGCGCCATGTGTTGCCGTGCTTCACCATCTTCTGCTTGAGCAGCCAGGCGGCGACGAACACGTTGACGCACGGATCGGCGAGCGCGCGATGCGGAATGCCCTGACGCGCGAGATCGGGAAAATGGATCGAGTTGATCTGCAGTTGGCCGATATCGATCGAGCCGTTGGCGTTGCGGTTGAGCGCGGCGGCGTCGCCTTTCGATTCGCGCCAGGCGACCGCGCGCAGCACAAGCGGATTGACGCCCTGATAGGCGCCGGCCTGTTCGAAGCAATCGTCGGCGTGAGCGGCGCGCGGCGCGAGCGACGCGGCGAGCAGCGCGCAGGCGGCCAGCGCCGCGCAAATCGGACGGAACATGGAACGTGGCTCCTTCGATTACGGCGCGAGCGCGATGTCGATGCGACGCTCGACGTCTTTCATATACGTGCGCGACTCGTCCGACACCACGAGACGCGGCTCGGGTCCGTTGCATTTGCAATCGGCGACGCGGCGCGTTTTCTTCGCTTTCTTGCTCGCGGATTTGGCAGGCGCATCGTCTTCTTCGCCGCTGGAAGGCGGAAGCATCGCGAGCGTCGGCAGCGGCGGATAGACCTTCTGCGCGGCAGGTCCGAGCGCCGCGAGCGTTTGCACGGACGCGGGCGCGCTCACGTCGAACGGACCGGCGGCGGCGTGCATCGAAAACAGCGCAGTCGCGAGGATGAGAAATGGGCGCATCGCGTCAGCCTCCCTGCGTCGGCTTGATGGACACGCTGTACGGCTGGCGCGCGCCGGCGGTCAGGTTTTCGAGACTGAGCTTGACCGCATGTCGCGCGGGAATGCCTTTCCAGATCGCCTGATTGAGATAGGGAAAGTCCTGCGCGAGCGCGGTGACGAGAATGGTCGTCGGCTGCTTTTGAGCGGCGGCGAGCGCGCCCGCTTTGGCGAGGATCGCCGTGAGTTGCGGGTCGCGGGCGCCGAGCGCGTCAGCGGGAATCTCGAAGCGGATGATCTCGGCGGAAGCCGCCGGTTTTTCGATCTGAGCCGTATTGGCGGCCGGCATCGGCGCGCAGCCGGTCACGGCGAGCGCGACGGCGATGGCAAAAAGTAACGCTGCCCACTTCACTGGCATCTCCTGATTGGGTCATGGCGATATGCGAGTTGTCGGCGCGCACGGGCGCGACTTGATAGCCGCGCGCAAACGTTTCGCCAAATAGGAAGACTTGACTCAGAATTTGCCGATTCGGGGAATCAGATCGCGCGGACGTCGGTAATAGATGCCGCGACCTTGCCGTTGTGACGCTTCGATTAGATGCGCCACCACGCGCCGATGCTCGGTTCGGCATCGAGGGCGCGGAGAAAATCTTCGGCGAAGGCGTCGGCGGTGAGTTGCCGCTCGGGCGTGCCGTCGGGGAAATCGTGCGGATTCTTCAGGCCGCGCGCGTGGCGGAGGACGGCAACCGTTTCGGTCAGGGCGGAGAGGGCGTCGAGCGTGTGCGAGTTCATACCGCGGATTACGGCAGGCGCGGCGAAGGCTTGAGCCTTTCCGTCATAAAACCTTCACGCCTTCGGCTTGCGATGCCCGGAAACGAGCGCGCCGGCGTCCTTCGCGAGCCCGAACAGATCGACGACGCCGACGAGCCCCACGAACCCGACGATCAGAAACGCGACGCTGAAATCCTCCGGTCCGATGGAATGGGCATCGTGGCCGTGGATCCATTCGCCGATGCGCAGCGCGATTGCGCCGGCCGCCACGCCGATGCCCATCGTCATCTGGAAGAGCGTGCTCGATAGCGCCGACGCGCCGCTCATCTGCGCTTTCGGCACGTCGGCGAAGGACAGCGTGTTGAGCGCCGTAAACTGCAGCGAACGCGACAGGCCGCTCGCGAACAGCACGGCGACGATCACGAACGTGGGCGTCGAGGGCGTCAGCAGGCTCATCGCGGCAAGCGAGAGCGCGGCGAGCACGCCGTTTACGATCAGCACCGGCCGGAAGCCGAACCGACGCATCACGGGCGTCGTGACGAGCTTCATCGACAGATTGCCCGCGAACACCGCGAGCGTGAGCAGGCCCGAATCGAACGCGTTCATGCCGAAGCCGACCTGGAACATCAGCGGCAGCAGGAACGGCGCGGCGCTGATCGCGATCCGAAAGAGCGAGCCGCCGCCCATCGCCACGGCAAAGGTCTTCACCTTCAGCGCCGACAGATCCACGACCGGATGCGCCGCGCGCCGCAGATGCCGCCACGACGCGATGCCCGCGACGACGCCTACCGCCACCAGCGCGCCGACGAAGCGCCAGTCCACGTCGCTGCGTCCGATCAGTTCCATCGCGTAGAGCAGCGTCGTGCACGCGATGCCGCACAGCGCGAAGCCCGGCAAGTCGAAGCGCCGCGTCGCATCCTCGCGTTCGTTGCCGATGTAGCGCAGCGTCAGCAGCAAGCCGATCAGCCCGAGGGGCACGTTGAGATAGAAGATCCAGCGCCACGAAGAATACGTCGTGATGAAGCCGCCGAGCGGCGGGCCGATCACCGGCGCGACGAGACCCGGCCACGTGATGATCGCGATGGCGCGCATCAGGCCCTCCTTGGGCGTCGCGCGCAAGACGGCCAGGCGCCCGACGGGCACCATCATCGCGCCGCCGATGCCCTGCAACACGCGCGCGGCGGCGAACGCGGGCAAGGTCGAGGTCGTCGCGCACAGCACGGACGCGGCCGTGAACACCGCGATCGCGCTCGCGAACACGGTGCGCAGGCCGAAGCGGTCGGCGGCCCAGCCGGAAATCGGGATGAACACGGCGAGCGTCAGCAGATACGCCGTGATGCCGAGGCTCATGTCGGCGGGATGCACGTTGAACGAGCGCGCCATCTGCGGCAAGGCGGTGGCGATGATCGTGCCGTCGAGGTTCTCCATGAAGAAGGTCGCCGCGACGAGCATGACGATGAGCGACGAGCCTTTTGTCTCGCGATCGCGTGCTAACGGCATCGGTTGCGTGCTCCTGCCTGACGGGTTGGAAGCTTGCCATTCTAGCCGCGAGAGCAGAGCTTTCGCGCCTATGGTAGGTTTTGCGATTGCCGGAAAATCAGCCAGGCAGCCTGTCCGACAAAGCGCCTACGGTCTCCCCACAGCGCGCAAACAACTCGTCAACAAGAGGAATGAGCAATGAAGTTTCGGAAACTCGGCGATTCGGGTATCGACGTCAGCCTGATCGGGCTCGGCACCATGACCTGGGGCGAGCAGAACACCGAAAGCGAAGCGCACGAGCAGATCGATTACGCGCTCGCCCAAGGCGTGAATCTCATCGACGCCGCCGAGATGTATCCGGTGCCGCCGCGCCCCGAGACGCAGGGCCGCACGGAGGAATACATCGGTACGTGGCTCGCGAAGCATCCGGCGAAGCGCGCCGATATCGTCCTTGCGACGAAAATCGCCGGGCCCGCGCGCCAGCCGCACAATCCGCGGCATATCCGCGGCGCGGGCAACCAGTTCGATCGCAAGAATCTGAACGAAGCCATCGACGGCAGCCTGAAGCGCCTGCAAACGGATTACGTCGATCTGTATCAGCTGCATTGGCCCGATCGCAGCACGATGACGTTCGGCCGATCCAGCTATCCCTATATCGACGATGAATACACGGTGCCGATCGAGGAAACGCTCGCGGCGCTCGCCGATCTCGTGAAGGCGGGCAAGATCCGTCATGTGGGCGTGTCGAACGAAACGCCGTGGGGTGTCGCGCAATTCCTGCGCGCGGCCGAAACGGCGGGGCTGCCGAAAATCGTCAGCATTCAGAATCCGTACAGCCTCGTGAATCGCACTTACGAGCTCGGGCTGTCGGAGTTCACGCACAAGGAAGGCGTCGGGCTGCTCGCGTATTCGCCGCTCGCGTTCGGCTGGCTGTCGGGCAAGTACGAGGGCGGGGCGCGTCCGGCGGGCGCGCGCATCACGCTGTTCGAGCGTTTCCAGCGCTACAGCAAGCCGCAGGCGATCGCGGCGATCACGTCGTACGTCGAACTGGCGAAACGCCACGGACTCACGCCGACGCAACTCGCGCTCGCGTACGTCAACACGCGCCCGTTCACGACGAGTACGCTGATCGGCGCGACGTCGATGCCGCAGTTGAAGGAGAACATCGGTAGCGTGAACATCGAACTGTCGGACGAAATCCTGGCCGGAATCGACGCGCTGCACGAGCGTCAGCCGAATCCGGCGCCCTGATTTCCTTCGCCGGCTCAAGCATTTGGCGAAGAATTGCATGCCTTTGCCGCGAATGTGTCAGCATTGACGTTCGCGTGCCCGTCGTTTATCGCTCTGTAATACCGGCCTAATTTTTGGCCCGTACTCTGCCGTAACGCCGCCCGAATCCCGCACCCGAGGATTCGCGGCGCGCTCCCGTGTCATTCGCGGTGCGGTACTTTTCGTAAGGCACTGCACTTGCTCGATGGTCCTGGTTGCCCGCTGCGGCGCCCCTCGCCACAGCGCGCTCTTCGCAAAGGAGTCGTCGCTCATGTCTCAAGCAACACCTCAGGCCAAAGATCTCGATCGCCTCACGATCGACACCATCCGCACGCTCTCGATGGACGCCGTGCAGAAGGCCAATTCCGGCCACCCCGGCACGCCGATGGCGCTCGCGCCGGTCGCGTTCCATCTGTGGCAGAACCATCTTCGTTACGATCCCGACGCGCCGCTATGGCCGAATCGCGACCGCTTCGTGCTGTCGGTCGGGCATGCGTCGATGCTGCTGTACTCGCTGTTGCATCTTGCCGGCGTGAAGGAGTTCGACGGCGACGGCAAGCCGACCGGCAAGCCCGCCGTGTCGATTGACGATATCAAGCAGTTCCGCCAGCTCGACAGCAAGACGCCGGGCCATCCGGAATACCGCATGACAACGGGCGTCGAGACGACGACCGGACCGCTCGGCCAGGGCCTCGGCAACAGCGTGGGCATGGCGATGGCCGCGCGCTGGAAGGAGAGCCGCTTCAACAAGGGCGACGACAAGCTCTTCGATTACCGCGTCTACGCACTGTGCGGCGACGGCGACATGATGGAAGGCGTGTCGCACGAAGCGGCGTCGCTCGCGGGGCATCTGCGGCTGTCGAATCTCATCTGGATCTACGACAGCAACACCATCACCATCGAAGGCCATACGGAGCTCGCCTACAGCGACGACGTGGAAGCGCGCTTTCACGGCTACAACTGGCACACGCTGCACGTCGACGACGCCAACGACGCGGACGCGCTCGAAGCGGCCATCAACAAGGCGAAGTCGCACACCGACAAGCCGACGCTGATCGTCGTGAAAAGCATCATCGGCTGGGGCGCGCCGAACAAGCAGAACACCGCGAGCGCGCACGGCGAGGCGCTCGGGGAGGAAGAGGTCAAGCTCGCGAAGAAGTTCTACGGCTGGCCGGAGGACAAGCAGTTCTACGTGCCCGACGGCGTCATGCAGCACTTCGCCGACGGCATGGGCGCGCGCGGCAAGAAGCTGCACGCCGAGTGGAAGCAGCGCTTCGACGCCTACGAGAAGGCCAATCCGGAACTCGCGAAAGAAGCGTGGCAGATGCTCGAAGGCAAGCTTCCCGACAACTGGGACGCGGACATCCCGACCTTCGAGGCGGACGCCAAGGGCCTCGCGACGCGCGATTCGTCCGGCAAGGTGCTGAATGCGATTGCGCCGCGCGTGCCTTGGCTGATCGGCGGCGCGGCAGACCTGTCACCATCGACGAAGACGAATCTGAAGTTCGAAGGCGCGGGCAGCTTCGAGCACGACAGCTACGGCGGACGCAATCTGCACTTCGGCATTCGCGAGCACGGCATGGGCGCGGTCTGCAACGGCCTCGCGCTGTCGGGCTTGCGTCCGTACGGATCGACGTTCCTGATTTTCAGCGACTACATGAAGCCGCCGATCCGCCTGTCCGCGATCATGGAAGTGCCGGTGATCTACGTGTTCACGCACGATTCGATCGGCGTCGGCGAAGACGGTCCGACGCATCAGCCGATCGAGCAGCTCGCCTCGCTGCGCGGCGTGCCGGGCCTGTGCACGCTGCGTCCCGCCGACGCGAACGAAGTCGCAGAAGCGTGGCGCGTCGCGCTGACGCATCCGAAGGAGCCGTCGTGCATCGTGCTGACGCGCCAGCCGCTGCCGACGTTCGACCGCAAGAAATACGCGTCCGCCGAAGGCGTGAAGCGCGGCGCCTACGTGCTCGCCGATACCGAAGGCGGCAAGAAGCCCGAGGTGCTGCTGCTCGCGACGGGCAGCGAAGTGTCGCTTTGCGTCGAGGCGTACGAGAAGCTGACAAGCGAAGGCGTCGCGGCGCGCGTCGTGTCGATGCCGTCGTGGGACATCTTCGAGAAGCAGGATCTCGCGTACAAGGAATCGGTGCTGCCGCCGGACGTGCATGCGCGCGTGTGCGTCGAGCAGGCCGCGACGCTCGGGTGGGACCGCTACGTCGGCCGCCTCGGATCGCAGATCGTCATGCACACGTTCGGCGCATCCGCGCCATTGAAGGCGCTGAAGACGAAGTTCGGCTTCACGCCCGAAGCGGTCTACGACGCCGCGAAGAAGCAGATCGAACGCGTGAAATCCAACGGGAAGGAGTGACCATCATGCAGATCGGCATCGTGGGACTGGGGCGCATGGGCGGCAACATCGGGCGGCGGCTCATGCGCGGCGGACATACGTGCGTCGTGTACGACCACAATCCGGAGGCCACCGAAGCGCTCGCGAGCGAAGGCGCGACGGGCGCGAAGGATCTCGGCGATCTCGTCGCGAAACTGACCGCGCCGCGCGTCGTCTGGCTGATGCTGCCGGCGGGGAAAATCACCGAAGACACGCTCAACGATCTGCACAAGATCCTCGGCGCGGACGACGTGATCATCGACGGCGGCAACAGCTTCTACAAGGACGATATCCGCCGCGCCGCGCAGTTGCGCGAGCAGGGCATCCATTACGTCGACGTCGGCACGTCGGGCGGCGTGTGGGGCCTGACGCGCGGCTACTGCATGATGATCGGCGGCGACGAGCCGGTCGTGCGCCGCATCGATCCGATTCTCGCGACGCTCGCGCCGGGACGCGGCGACATTCCCGCGACGCCGGGCCGCGAAGGACGCGATGCGCGCGTCGAGAACGGCTACATGCACTGCGGGCCGGTCGGGTCGGGGCATTTCGTCAAGATGGTGCACAACGGCATCGAATACGGACTGATGCAGGCCTATGCCGAAGGCTTTCACGTGCTCGAGCGCAAGGACTCGACGGAACTGCCGGAGAACGAGCGTTACTCGCTCGATCTCGCCGATATCGCGGAAGTGTGGCGTCGCGGCAGCGTGGTGTCGTCGTGGCTGCTCGATCTGACCGCGGGCGCGCTCGCGGGCGACGGCTCGCTCGACCGCTATTCCACCGAAGTCGCGGACAGCGGCGAAGGACGATGGACGATCGAAGCGGCAATCGAGGAAGCGGTGCCGGCGCAAGTGCTGTCGGCGGCGCTGTACACGCGGTTCCGTTCGCGCGATGCCGAATCGTTCCCGGAACGCATGTTGTCCGCGATGCGCTTCGGCTTCGGCGGGCATCACGAGTTTCCGGTGAAGTAGCGCGCTTTCCTTTTCGGCGATGTCAAAACGGCGATGGGCTTTCGAAGTCCATCGCCGTCTTTCATTTCATCATGCGCCGCCTGAAAAGCCACGCGCACAGGAAGAACGGCACGACCGCATACGCGCAGAGCACGAGCGCATGCAGCGCGAAGCCGTCGAACGGGCGGCCGAGCATCGCCGGACGGATCAGCTCCACCGCGTGATACAGCGGCAAGACCTGCGTGACGTGTTGCGCGATCGCGGGCAGTTGCGCGATGGGAAAGAAGACGCCGGAGAGCAGGAGCATCGGCGTGAGCGCGAGCGTCTGATAGAACATGAAGAAGTCGTAGCTCGGCGCCAGCGCGGTGACGACCATCGCCGTGCTGGCGAACGCGAGTCCTGTCAGCACGATGACCGGCAACGCGATCAGCATCGACGGAAAGCTCGCATAGCCGAGCGCGCCCGCGACGATCATGATCGCCACGCCCGACAGCACCGACTTGCTCGCGGCCCAGACGATCTCGCCAAGCACGATATCGCCGAGCGTGAGCGGCGTGTGCATGATCGCTTCCCAGGTGCGCTGAACGTGCATGCGCGAGAAGCCGGAGTACATCGATTCGAAGCTCGCGGACATCATCACGCTCGACGCCGCCGTGCCCGCCGCGAGGAACGCGATATACGACACGCCGTCGACGTGCCCGACCATCAGGCCCAGACCGAGGCCGAGGCCGAAGAGGTAGATCATCGGATCGGCGAGATTGCCGATCATCGAGGCGATCGCGAGTTTCTTCCAGACGAGATAGTTGCGCCGCCACACGGACATCCAGTGCGTGGCGTTCGCGGGCAACGCGCTGGAAAGCGGCGTGAGGTTTTGTGCGCGCTTCGGCTCGCGCTGTTTGTCGATGCGGGATCGTTCGAGCGTATCCATTGGCTCAGTCCACCATCTCACGTCCGGTGAGACGCAGGAAAACATCTTCGAGATTCGCCGGACGATGCAGATAGCGCACGTCCGCGCGGCCCTTCACGCGCGCATGCACGGGCTGCGGATCGTCGACGTAGCAAAAGAGCGTCTCGCCGCTCACTTCCATGCGCGCGACGAGCGGCGCAAGCTCGGCGGCGAGCGCTTGCGGATCGGGTCCGTAGATTTCGATCACGTCCGAGCCGATCACCGATTCGATCAGCTCGCGCGGCCGTCCTTCGGCGATCTTGCGGCCCTCCTCGATCACGCACAGGCGATCGCAGAGACGCTCGGCTTCTTCCATGAAATGCGTCGTCAGCAGAATGGTCTTGCCGCGCGCAAGCAGCGAGCGCAGACGCTCCCAGATCAGATGCCGCGCTTGCGGATCGAGCCCGGTGGTCGGTTCGTCCATCACGAGCACATCGGGATCGTTGACGAGCGCGCGCGCGAGCGTGAGACGCCGCTTCATGCCGCCCGACAACTCGCCGACGCGCGCATCGGCCTTGCTCTCCAGCCGCGCGAACTCCAGGAGCGACGGTACGAGCGCATCCATGCGCGCGCCCGTCAGGCCGAAGTAGCGGCCGAACACCGTCAGATTTTCGCGGACAGTGAAATCGGGATCGAGATTGTCGAACTGCGGTACGACGCCCACACGCTCGCGGGCGAATCGGGCGCGCGCGGGCACCGGCTCGCCGACGAGACGGATCGCGCCGCTATCGGGCGAAGTGATGCCGAGCAGCATCTTGAGCGTCGTCGTCTTGCCCGCGCCGTTCGGTCCGAGCAGTCCGAAGCATTCGCCGGGCCGCACATCGAACGACAGGCCGTCGACGACCGTGCGCTCGCCGTAGTGCTTCCTTACTTCGCTGAATTCGATGGCGGGTGCGCGGTTTCCATCGGCGTCGCGTGTAGCGCTTTGTTGCAAAGATTGATCAGTCATGCATCTGTGCGCAGGGAAAGCCGGATGAGGGAAATCCAGCGGGCTAGTGTAATCCATTGCACCAAGGCGGCGCTTGGCGTGCAACCGCATGCTGCGCGCGCGTGTCAAACCGGTGCGGGGCGCGTCGAACCGGTTCCGGCCGAAAGTGCCAGAGGCTTGTCCGTCGACGTTTTTGTGGTTCTGGCACGGTGCGAGCTAGCGTGTTCGCGCCGGTAAGCGTTTTCCAGCGTTGTCTCCCATGGGACGACGCACGATGATGAATCAACGCCGCGGGCAAGTCGCGCTCAACGGCACGTTGGCCAGGGAGGTCAAGATGGAGAGCTACCGAAAAATCCTGCTGTGCTACGACGGCTCCAGAGAAGGCCGCAAGGCACTGCGTCAGGGCGCCAATCTCGCGCTCGACCTGAATGCGGAGACGCATGTGCTCGCGGTGGTGGATATGCGCTCGAGCATCGCGCAGAGCGCCGGACTGCTAACCGACATGGCCTGCGGACGCTTCGAAGAGGCCGCGCGCGACATCCTGCAAGAGGGCGTCGAATGGCTGCGCGAGCGTGGCCTTCAGGCACAGGGACATTTCGCGTTCGGCCATCCGATCGACGAAATCGCGGCGCTCGCCGACAGCCTTCAGGTCGATCTCGTCGTCGTCGGGCATCGCTGCCGCAGCGGCCTCGCGCGCTGGTGGATGGGCGCGGGCAACACGCCGCTGCTGGATCGCGTGAAGTGCAGCATCCTGGTTGCCGTCTGTCAGGCCGGTGAATCGGCCGAAGCGGAAGACGAAGCGGCGTACGCGGCGAAGCCCGTCAAGGCCGAAGCCGGGGCGTGATGCGGTGCGAAGCGTGAACCGCGACGCTTGACGCGTCAACCGTTGAGATCGACCGCGACGAGCTTCCACGACACGAGCCCGTTGCGGTGGAAGATCGCGGAGTATCGCGCATCGCCGGCGCCGTGTTGATACGTGACGACGAACGTGTTCAGGCTTCGATAACCCGCCGTCGTCTGAGGTGGCTCTTTCGGCGGCTGCCGTGCGGTCGTGACGCCGGACGCGGGCCCATTCCCCGCATTCGCTGGTGCGCCGTCGCCAGCTTGCGGCGGACGCTCGCCCGGATCGCCGCGCGGCGGGATGCCGTTCAGAATCGCCGCGACGCCGTCCGGTGTGGCATACGAATCCACCAGCGGACCGACGAGCGCCGCGCCGATCATCGCACCGATGATCGCGAGCGGATTCCCGCTCTTTTGAATATCCACGCGACGCGTGAGCAGCGCCGCGATCTGGTCCTTGAGGCTCGCGCGCAACGCCGGAAAATCGACGTATTCGTTGACGGTTTGCGCATCGCGCGCATCGGCCGCGCGCTTCACGCGATCGAGTGCGATGTAAGGCGATGCGTAAACGAAACCGAGCACCGCGACGATAACGAGGACGACGAGCGTAACGACAATAGAACGGGTAGTGCGGGACATGCTTGGGCCAAGCCTCTTGCAAAACGTGAATTACGGATTGACCGCGCGGGCGCCGGTTAAATCCCGTGAATTCACGTCGTGCGTGCGATGGCGTTCCATTCAGGCGAGGATTCCGCCGGCCAGCCCGGCATTTTCCTCGGCGATGCAGCGGTCGATCATGCGCGAAACCTCGTCGATCTTGCCCACCAGAATCACGCGCGATTGCCCGCGATACACGCGCACTGGCGCGCGCTGCTCGGCCTCGGCGTGCACCGTGCTGTTGAGGGAAACGCGAGCGAAGGCCGGCTGACGGGACGGCAACGCGGGCATTTCGTTGAAGAGATCGGGCGTGGCTTCGGCGCGCGGCATGCCGCAGGCGATCAGCGTGCGCAGATGGCGCAGGCGGCCGAATTGACGGAAGGGCAGCAGACGGGCAAAACGTTCCATGATGACTCTCCAGACGATAGGACGCACCGCGGCGCACCGCGCGCGGTGGCCGTCATGCTTGTTGTGTTGTGAGACGCCTGAATCAGGTGTCGAAAGCGGTTGGTGAGGCTATCTTGCGATGTCAATGAGACATTTCGTGTCTCGGTGCGAAAGTAATGTGCTTCGACTTTCGTGCCTTGCCCGTTCGCGGGCCAACATCAGAACTCGCCGGAGCGGATCAGCCCGACGGCAATGCCTTCAAGCGCGAAATCGCCGCTGCCGGCGCGCACGAAGATGTTTTCATACTCGGGGTTTTCGGCGATCAGTTCGACGCCGTCCGCGCGCCGTTTCCAGCGCTTGACCGTGACGTCGTCGCCAAGACGCGCGACGACGATCTGTCCGTCTTTCGCTTCGTTGCGCTTTTGCACGGCGAGAAGATCGCCGTCGAGAATGCCTGCGTCGCGCATCGAGAGGCCGCGCACCTTCAACAGATAGTCCGGCTTGCTGGAGAAGAGCGCGGGGTCACACGCATAGTGCTGCGAGATGTGCTCTTGCGCGAGGATAGGACTCCCCGCCGCGACCCGGCCGACGAGCGGCAGAGACAATTGCATGATGCTCTGATGCGGCAGCGTGAACTGATGCGGCAGCTCCTCGGACCGATCGATGCGAGATGCATCGCCGAGCAGCCGGATGCCGCGCGACGAACCCGCCGCCAGCTCGATGACGCCCTTGCGGGCCAGCGCCCTGAGGTGCTCCTCGGCGGAATTGGCCGAACTGAAGCCGAGCTCCGCCGCGATCTCGGCGCGCGTGGGCGGAAAGCCCGTGCGGTCGATCGCGCGCTGGATGAGTTCGAACACCTGCTGCTGCCGCGCGGTAAGTTTTGATGTTTTGGTCACTGGCTCGAGCCCCTGATGCACTGTATGAATGGACAGGTGACTGTATTTTTATACAGTATTTGGCGCTTTTCAAGCTTTACTTTAAGTTCGCGGCCACGAAGCCTCCGCACCGTCGAATCGCGCCCGCCGGCGCTTCTTCCATCCAGGAATATCGTTCTTAGCAGTTTTACGTATAAAAAAGTGAATAACGATTATTTTCAATCATATAGAGGCCTCGTTAGACTCATTCCGTCAATTCGATAAGACGGAGAACGGGGAATGCAAAGCATCAACACGGGATTGCGACGGCTTCTTGCTGCGGCGACGCTTGGCGCGGCGGGTTTGATCATGACGGCGCCGGCGCAGGCGGATACGTCGTTTCTGAACGTTTCCTACGACCCGACCCGCGAGCTGTATCAGGACTTCAATCAGGCTTTCGCGAAAAAGTGGAAGGCGGAGACGGGCGAGACCGTAACCTTCAAGCAGTCGCATGGCGGGTCGGGCGGCCAGGCGCGCGCGGTCATCGACGGACTGCAGGCGGACGTCGTTACGCTCGCGCTCGCTTATGACATCGACGCGCTCGCGGGCAAGGGACTCGTCGGCGCGGACTGGCAGAAGCGCCTGCCGGACAACGCATCGCCGTACACGTCGACGATCGTGTTTCTCGTGCGCAAGGGCAATCCGAAGCACATCAAGGACTGGGACGATCTGACGAAGCCGGGCGTGTCGATCGTCACGCCGAATCCGAAGACATCGGGCGGCGCGCGCTGGAACTACCTCGCGGCGTGGGCGTACGCGCAGCACAAGCCGGGCGGCAACGAGCAGACCGCCAAGGAGTTCGTGACGAAGCTCTACAAGAACGCCGGCGTGCTGGATTCCGGCGCGCGCGGCGCGACGACGAGCTTCGTGCAGCGCGGTCAGGGCGACGTGCTCATCGCGTGGGAAAACGAGGCGTTCCTGTCCCTGAAGGAATTCGGTCCGGACAAGTTCGAGATCGTGGTGCCGTCCGTGAGCATTCTGGCGGAGCCGCCGGTCGCGGTGGTCGACAAGGTCGTCGACAAACACGGCACGCGCAAGCTCGCCGAAGCGTATCTCAAGTATCTGTATAGCGACGAAGGGCAGCAGATCGCCGCGCGCAATTTCTATCGGCCGCGTTCGGACAAGGTGCCCGCCGATCTGACGAAGCAGTTTCCGAAGCTGAAGCTCTATACCATCGACGACACCTTCGGCGGCTGGACCAAGGCGCAGAAGACGCATTTCGCGGATGGCGGCGTGTTCGATTCGATCTATCAGCCGCAATAAGCGTCAACCGGCGACGCGGCGCGTTCAAGACGCCGCGCGCCCGAAGCAGCAACGCGCGCCCACCCCGCGCGCAAAAAGGATGATTCAAGGATGACGACTCTCACATTCAGGAAACCGAGCGCGCTACCCGGTTTCGGCCTGACACTCGGCATCACGGTGGCTTATCTGAGCCTCGTGGTGCTGATTCCGCTTGCCGCCACCTTCGCTAAGACGGCGACGCTCGACTGGGCGCAGTTCGTGCGCGCGGTGACGTCGCCGCGCGTGCTCGCATCGTATCGGCTGACGTTCGGCGCGGCGCTCGGCGGCGCGCTCATCAACGCGGTGTTCGGTTTTCTCGTCGCGTGGGTGCTCGTGCGCTACACGTTCCCGTTCAAGCGCATCGTCGATGCGATGGTCGACCTGCCGTTCGCGCTGCCGACGTCGGTCGCCGGCATTTCGCTCGCCGCGGTCTACGCGGGCAATGGCTGGATCGGGCAATATCTCGCGCCGCTCGGCATCAAGGTCGCGTTCACGCCGCTCGGCGTGCTCGTCGCGCTGACGTTCATCGGCCTGCCGTTCGTCGTGCGTACCGTGCAGCCCGTGCTCGAAGACTTCGAGCGCGAGCAGGAAGAAGCCGCCGCGTGCCTCGGCGCGACGCGCTGGCTCACGTTCCGGCGCGTCGTGCTGCCGTCGCTCTTTCCGGCGCTGCTGACGGGCTTCGCACTCGCGTTCGCGCGCGCGTTGGGCGAATACGGCTCGGTGATTTTCATCGCGGGCAACGTGCCGATGAAGTCGGAGATCACGTCGCTGCTCATCATCACGAAGCTCGAACAGTACGACTATGCCGGCGCGACCGCGCTCGCCGTCGTGATGCTGTGCGTGTCGTTCCTCATGCTTCTGTTGATCAACACGCTGCAATGGTGGCTGCAGCGCCGCACGAGCAAGACGGGCGCGGCGCCGGTCAACGTCTCCCTGGCAGCGGGAGAAACGGCATGAGCAAGGTGCTTCCATTGCAGACGACGACACAGCGCGACGCGCACGGCCTCAATCCCGTCACCGAGCCGCGCGCCGTGCGATGGCTCCTGACCGGTATCGCACTCGCGTTTCTCGCGTTCTTTCTCGTCGTGCCGCTCGTCGCGGTGTTCGTGCAGGCGTTCGCCAAGGGCATCGACTATTACTTCGAGTCGCTGAAGGATCCCGACGCGTGGTCCGCGATCAAGCTCACGCTGATCACCGCCGCGATCGCCGTGCCGCTGAATGTCGTCTTCGGACTGGCGGCGTCGTGGGCGATCGCGAAGTTCGAGTTTCGCGGCAAGGCGCTCCTGACGACGCTCATCGACTTGCCGTTCTCGGTGTCGCCGGTCATCTCGGGTCTCGTCTACGTGCTGATGTTCGGCGCGCAAGGATGGTTCAGCCCGTGGCTCGCCGCGCACGACGTGCAGATCATCTTCGCGGTGCCCGGCATCGTGCTCGCGACGATCTTCGTCACGTTTCCGTTCGTCGCGCGCGAACTGATTCCGCTGATGCAGGCGCAAGGCAACGACGAAGAGGAAGCGGCGCACGTGCTCGGCGCATCGGGATGGCAGATCTTCCGGCGCGTGACGCTGCCCAACGTGAAGTGGGGCCTGCTCTACGGCGTGATTCTCTGCAACGCGCGCGCGATGGGCGAGTTCGGCGCGGTGTCGGTGGTGTCCGGGCACATCCGCGGGCAGACGGACACGATGCCGCTGCACGTCGAAATTCTCTACAACGAATACAACTTCTCGGCTGCGTTCGCGGTGGCGTCGCTGCTGGCGCTGCTCGCGCTCGTGACGCTCGCGCTGAAACTTCTCGCGGAGCGCCGCATGACGCAAGCATTGACCGCCGCAAAAGCCACCGCACAGAATTGAGAGGCCGATAAACATCATGAGCATCATCGTTCGCAATCTGCAAAAACGCTTCGGCGATTTCACCGCGCTCGACAACGTGTCGCTCGACTTTCCGGCGGGCGAACTCGTCGCGCTGCTCGGGCCTTCGGGCTGCGGCAAGACCACGCTCTTGCGCGTGATCGCGGGTCTCGAATTCGCCGATGCGGGACAGGTCGTGCTGCACGGCGAAGACGTCGCGGCGGTCGGCGCGCGCGAGCGTCAGGTCGGCTTCGTGTTCCAGCATTACGCGCTGTTCCGGCACATGACCGTGTTCGAGAACGTCGCGTTCGGCTTGCGCGTGAAGCCGCGCCGCGAGCGTCCGAGCGAAGCGAAGATTCGCGAGAAAGTGCATGAGCTGCTGAAGCTCGTGCAACTCGACTGGCTCGCGGAGCGTTTTCCGTCGGAACTGTCAGGCGGACAGCGGCAGCGTATTGCGCTGGCGCGGGCGCTTGCCGTCGAGCCGAAAGTGCTGCTGCTCGACGAGCCGTTCGGCGCGCTCGACGCCAAAGTGCGCAAGGAACTGCGCAGCTGGCTGCGCCGGCTGCACGACGATCTGCATATCTCGACGCTCTTCGTCACGCACGACCAGGAAGAGGCGCTCGAAGTGGCGGATCGCATCGTCGTGATGAATCATGGCCGCGTGGAGCAGGTGGGCAGTCCGCAAGACGTGTACGATCATCCGCAGACGTCCTTCGTCTACGAGTTTCTCGGCGCCGCGAACCGGCTGCAGGGCGAAGTGAACGCGAACGGCTTCATCGCCGATGGCGCCGCGAGCCCGATCGCGGCTCAGGCGCATTTCAGCGGGCGGGCGCTCGCGTACGTGCGTCCGCATGATCTCGCACTGTATCCCGCCGACGGCACGCATCGCGACGGCATCGTGGTGGGCGTGCGGCGCGTCGTGACGCTGGGCGGCTCGGTGCGCGTCGAGCTCGAAGGCAACGCGGGCGGCGTGATCGAGGCAGAACTGGATCGCGAGGCGTGGCGCGCGCTCAGGCTCGATATCGGCGATGGCGTGACCGCCGTTCCACGCGCGTTGCGAGTGTTTCCCGCGCAGTGACATCATAAAAATCAAAGAGGCTGACATGAACTTCCAGCAGTTGCGCTTCGTGCGCGAGGCCGTGCGTCAGAACATGAATCTGACGGAGGTCGCCAACGTCCTTTACACGTCGCAGTCGGGCGTGTCGAAGCAGATCAAGGATCTCGAGGACGAACTCGGCGTCGATATCTTCATCCGCCGCGGCAAGCGTCTGACGGGACTGACCGAGCCGGGCAAGGAAGTGCATCAGCTGATCGAGCGCATGCTGCTCGATGCCGAGAATCTGCGGCGCGTCGCGCGCCAGTTCGCGGATCAGGACAACGGCCATCTCGTCGTCGCGACGACGCACACGCAGGCGCGTTACGCGTTGCCGAAGGTCATCCGCCAGTTCACCGAGGTGTTTCCGAAGGTGCATCTCGCGCTGCGTCAGGGCAGCCCGCAGCAGATCGCGCAGATGATCATCAACGGCGAAGCGGATATCGGCATCTCGACCGAAGCGCTCGACCGTTATCCGGACATCGTCACGTTTGCGTGCTATTCGTGGCATCACACGGTCGTTGTGCCGAAGGATCATCCGCTCGTCGGGCGCGAGAACATCACGCTCGAGCAGATCGCCGAATATCCGATCGTCACGTACGACAACGATTTCACCGGGCGTTCGCACGTCGATCAGGCGTTCGCGAGCGCGGGCGCGATGCCCGATATCGTGCTGACCGCGATCGATGCCGACGTCATCAAGACGTATGTCGAACTGGGCATGGGCATCGGCATCGTCGCGGCGATGGCGTATGACGCGAAGCGCGACACCGAGCTCGTCGCGCTCGATACGCAGCATCTGTTCGAGGCGAGCACGACGCGTGTCGGCTTGCGAAAGGGCGCGTTCTTGCGCGCGTATGCGTATCGGCTGATCGAAATGTTCGCGCCGCAACTCGATGAAGCGCAGATCGCCGCGCAGCTTCGCGAAGCCGCTTAGAGTCGTGCCGGCTGTTTTACAATCGCCGGCATGAATACTTCCTCGCTTCCTCGTGTCGCCGTGCTTGCCACGGGCGGCACGATTGCCGGTCAGGCCGGCGATTCCTCCAAGACCGCGGGCTACAAGGCGGGCGTCGTCGGCGTCGACAAGCTGCTCGACGCCGTGCCCGCGCTCGGCTCGATCGCGCGAATCCACGCGGAACAGATCGCGAGCATCGACAGCAAGGACATGAGCGCCGCGCTGTGGACGCAACTCGCGCGGCGTATCGATGAGCTGCTTGCGCAGGACGATATCGATGGCGTCGTCGTCACGCACGGCACCGATACGCTCGAAGAAACCGCGTATCTGCTGCATCTCACGGTGAAGAGCGCGAAGCCCGTCGTGCTGACGGCGGCGATGCGCCCATCGACCGCGCTTTCCGCCGATGGCCCGTTGAATTTGCTCAATGCGGTGACGGTCGCGGCGTCGAACGATGCGGCGGGCAAGGGCGTGCTCGTCGCTTTCAACAATCAGATTCACAGCGCGCGCGATGTCACCAAGACGAGCACTTATGCCGTCGATGCGTTTCGCTCGCCTGAGACCGGTGTGCTCGGGTTCGTGCAGGACGGACGCGTCGAGTTTCAGCGCACGGTCGTGCGGGCGCATACCGTCGCGAGCGAGTTCGCTGTCGCCGATCGATGGCCGATGGTCGAGATCGTCGCGAGCTACGCGGATGTGTCTCGTGTGACGGTCGATGCGCTTGTTGCTGCGGGCGTGAGAGGTATCGTCGTCGCGGGCACGGGCAACGGCTCGATGCATGCGGTGCTCACGCAGGCGCTCGCTGATGCGGTGAAGCAGGGCGTTGCCGTGGTGCGCGCTTCGCGCGTGGGTTCGGGACATGTGATGCGCAACGGCGCCGCTAACGATGATGCGCTCGGGACGGTCAGCGCGGGGACGCTGAATCCTTATAAGGCGCGGGTGCTGCTTATGCTTGCAGTGGCTTCGAATGTGCAGGACGTGCAGCGCGTTTTTGATGTTTATTGAGGTGGGTGTTTGGGGTGTGGGGCGGGCGGGCGGCGGCGGGCTGCCGGTTGGTCTGGCGGTCGGTCGTGGAATCCTGTATTCGTGTCGGTCTATCAGCGTTGCCCCTGTGCGGGGCGGCACTCACTTTCTTTGCTGCTGCAAAGAAAGTAAGCAAAGAAAGCAGCTTTTCAGGCCCGCGGTCACACGCAATTTGGGTAGTCCTCTCGTCCCAGGCGGCACTCGCCTAAAGAGTGCCCTCAAACACCTAATCGGGCTTGGCTCGCGCACGGTCGGCCGCCCAATAAGTTCGAGGGCGCTGGTTCAGCACGAAATGGCTTCGGCACAGCGCTACGCGCTGCCGCCGGGTATGCAAGGGAAACCAAAGGGCGGCGATTGCAGTGAGATGGAGACGTTAGTAGAGAAGCACGCGCATTCCCGATTGACCGGTCGGCCGCGAAGCGGGCTGGAGCTATTTGGTGCTGAACCAGTTTGGTGTGCGGTGCGATGGTTCAGACCGTGCGCGAGCCAAGCCCGATTAGGTGTTTGAGGGCACTCTTTAGGCAGCCCACGATGGACGAGAGGACTACCCAAATTGCGTGTGACCGCGGGCGTATCAGGAGCTGCTTTCTTTGCTTACTTTCTTTGCAGCAGCAAAGAAAGTGAGTGCCGCCCCGCACAGGGGCAACGCTAATAGACCGACACGATCACAGGATTGCCGAGAAGCGCAGGCAAACCAAGATCCACCTCAGCAGAAAGCAAAAACGCGAACCGAAGTCCGCGTTCTCGAGTAGAGCAGAGACAATCAGTTAACAGCAGGAATCCGCAACACTTGCCCCGGATAGATCTTATCCGGACTCTTCAACATCGGCTTATTCGCTTCGAAGATCACATCGTTCTTGGACCCATTGCCGTAATACTTCTCGGCGATCTTCCAAAGATTGTCCCCCGACACGACGGTGTAATACTGCGATTCAGGCTCGCTACTCGGCACGGTCAGCTTATCGTCGACCTTATCGACATGCTGCACATTGCCCGCGGCGACGAGAATCTTTTCCTTCGTGGCCTGATCCGGCGCCTGACCCGAAACGGTCACCGTATGCGAAGCGCCGTCGTATTTCACATCGAGATTGTCCGCATTGAGACCCTGCGAACGAATGTACGTCGCGATGGCTTCGCCTGCCTTCTGATTTAGCGCGGCGACATCCACGGGTGCCGCAGCGGGCGCCGCCTGCGCGCTCGGCGTGGCTGCGCCGAAGAGTTTCTCGCCTGCTTCCTTGATAAAGCTGAGGATTCCCATTGTTCACTCCTTGGTTGACGGTGGTGTTACGGCCCGCGAAGTCTAGGCAGATTAGTCGCGATGACCACCGGATAGTTCTGAGTTTCAACAAAAGGATTTGTAGCACCGACTATGCATCGGCGTTAGGACGCAGTTTGCAACAATCCGACGCGGACACCCGACGACAAACCGTCTGACCGACCAAGGCTTACCCGGCGCACCGCCGGGTGCCGCTTCTCGGACCCCACTTTGCCGCCCTCAGCCCAGAGCGGCATTTGTCCCGCGTGCCCATACGCGGGACGCCCCACGGTTCAGGTGACGCGAATCACGCAGCGGCTTTGGCCTGCTGCGGCTCGTCGGCCACCTGGAAGTTCGACATGATTTCGAGCGCACGCACAAGCGCCGAGTGATCCCACGCCTTGCCGCCGTTCGCCGCGCATACGCTGAAAAGCTGCTGCGCACTCGCGGTGTGGGGCAGGGCGAGGCCCATCTTGCGCGCGCCGTCGAGCGCAAGATTTAGGTCCTTCTGATGCAGTTCGATACGGAAGCCCGGATTGAACGTGCGCTTCGTCATGCGCTCGCCGTGCACTTCGAGAATGCGCGACGACGCGAAGCCGCCCATCAGCGCTTTACGCACGCGCTCCGGGTCGGCGCCCGAGCGTGCCGCGAAGAGCAGCGCCTCGCCGACCGCCTCGATGTTCAGCGCGACGATGATCTGATTCGCGACCTTGCAAGTCTGACCCGCGCCGTTGTCGCCAATGAGCGAAATGTTCTTGCCCATCAGTTCGAACAGCGGCTTCGCGACATTGAACGACTTCTCCGGGCCGCCGACCATGATCGTGAGCGTCGCTTCGCGTGCGCCGACTTCGCCGCCGGACACCGGCGCGTCGAGATAGTCGCAGCCGAGCGCGTTGATCTTCTTCGCGAACTCCTGCGTTTCGAGCGGGGCGATCGAACTCATGTCGATCACGAGCTTGCCCTTCGTGAGACCCTTCGCGACGCCGTCATCGGCGAACAGCACGGCGGCGACATCGGGCGTGTCGGGCACCATCGTGATGACGATTTCGCTCGCCTGTGCGACTTCGGTCGAGTCCGCGACGACCTGCGTCTGCGCGCGGATATCGTCCGGCACCGGAAACTTGCCGTTCACGACCAGCTTGTGGCCGCCCTTGATGAGATTGCGCGCCATGTGCGCGCCCATGATGCCGAGGCCGATGAAACCGATCGTTGCCATACTTCTAGCTCCTCCTATGTGTCTGGTTTAAGCGGTCGCGTGCTGCTTCACGCCGCCGATGTTCTGCAGCCAGCCGAGGCCCGCTTCCGTGCCGTTGAGCGGCTTGTACTCGCAGCCGATCCAGCCTTGATAGCCGATCTCGTCGAGCAGCCCGAACAGGAACGGGTAGTTGATCTCGCCCGTGCCGGGTTCGTTGCGGCCGGGGTTATCGGCGAGCTGGATATGCGCGATCTTCGGCAGGTTCTTCGTGATCGTCGCGGCGAGTTCGCCTTCCATCCGCTGCATGTGATAGATGTCGTACTGCAAGAACAGATTGTCCGAGCCGACGGCCTGGATCACGTCCAGTCCTTCCTTCGAGCGATTCAGCGCGAAGCCCGGAATGTCGTACGCGTTGCACGGCTCGACGAGCAAGCGGATGCCTTCCTTCTTGAGCGCTTCCGCTGCGAAGCGCAAGTTTTCGACGATGGTCGCGCGCGCCTGATCCGCCGATACGCCCGCCGTCGGAATCCCGACGAGACAGTTCAGTTGCGGCACGTTCAGCGCCTTCGCGTATTCGATCGCGCGCGGCACGCCGTCGCGGAATTCCGCGACACGATCCGGCAGACACGCGATGCCGCGCTCGCCCGCTTCCCAGTTGCCGGCAGGCAGGTTGTGCAGCACGATCTGCAGGTCGTTGTCCTTCAGGCGCGTCTGGATGTCGCTGATCGAGAAGGCATAGGGGAACAGGAACTCGACCGCCTTGAAGCCCGCGTTCGCGGCCGCGGCGAAGCGGTCGAGAAACGGGACTTCGTTGAACAGCATGGTCAAATTCGCGGCAAATTTCGGCATTGTTCTTTCCTGATGGTCGGTCAGTGGATGCACGCCGCGCGTTCCTGCATGAACGCGCGGCGGCGATGCTTTAGTCGAGCGGCGTAACGGCGGTCGGTGCATCTGCCTTCGTTTCGGCGAGCTCTTCGAACTCGTTGATCGCGTCGATCTCGGTGCCCATCGCGATGTTGGTCACGCGTTCGAGAATCATCTCGACGACGACCGGCACCTGATGCTCCACCGCCAACGCTTGCGCCTGCTTCAGCGCGCCCGCGATGTCTTCCGGCTTGAACACGCGCAGCGCCTTGCAGCCGAGACCCTCGGCGACCGCGACGTGATCGACCCCATAGCCTTCGAGCTCAGGTGCGTTGATGTTGTCGAACGCGAGCTGCACGCAGTAGTCCATGTCGAAGCCGCGCTGCGCCTGACGGATCAGGCCGAGATACGAGTTGTTCACGACGACGTGCACGTACGGCAGCTTGAATTGCGCGCCGACGGCGAGCTCTTCGATCATGAACTGGAAATCGTAGTCGCCCGAGAGCGCGACGATCTTGCGTTGCGGGTCCGCGGCACGCACGCCGAGCGCGGCCGGGATCGTCCAGCCGAGCGGGCCGGCCTGGCCGCAGTTGATCCAGTTGCGCGCCTTGAACACGTGCAGGAACTGCGCGCCGGCGATCTGCGACAGACCGATCGTCGTGACGAAGCAGGTGTCGCGGTCGAACGCGAGGTTCATCTCTTCGTAGACGCGCTGCGGCTTCATCGGCACATTGTCGAAGTGCGTCTTGCGCTGCATCGTGCGCTTGCGCTGCTGGCAGTCCGCGACCCACGCGCCGCGGTCCTTCAGCTTGCCCGCGGCCTTCCATTCCTTCGCCACTTCGACGAACAGTTCGAGCGCCGCCTTCGCATCGGAGACGATGCCGAGATCCGGTCCGAACACGCGGCCGATCTGCGTCGGCTCGATATCCACGTGCACGAACTTACGGCCCTTGGTGTAAACCTCGACGCTGCCCGTGTGGCGGTTCGCCCAGCGATTGCCGATGCCGAGCACGAAATCGGAGGCGAGCATCGTCGCGTTGCCGTAGCGGTGCGACGTCTGCAAGCCGACCATGCCGGCCATCAGCGGATGATCGTCGGGAATCGCGCCCCACGACATGAGCGTCGGAATGACCGGCACGCCGAGCGTTTCCGCGAACTGCACGAGCAGATCTTCCGCCGCCGCGTTCAGCACGCCGCCGCCCGAGACGATCAACGGCTTTTCGGCGTCGTTGAGCATCGTCAGCGCTTTTTCGATCTGCGCGCGCGTCGCTTTCGGCTTGTAGACCGGCAGCGGCTCGTACGTGTCGATGTCGAATTCGATTTCGGCGAGCTGCACGTCGATCGGCAAATCGACGAGCACCGGACCCGGACGGCCCGAGCGCATCAGATGGAAAGCCTGCTGGAACACGCGCGGCACGAGCGCCGGCTCGCGCACGGTGACAGCCCACTTCGTGACGGGCTTGGCGATCGATTCGATATCGACGGCCTGGAAATCTTCCTTGTACAGACGCGCGCGCGGCGCCTGGCCGGTGATCGCGAGAATCGGAATCGAATCGGCCTGGGCGGAGTAGAGGCCGGTGATCATGTCCGTGCCCGCCGGGCCCGACGTGCCGATGCACACGCCGATGTTGCCCGGCGCCGCGCGGGTATAACCTTCGGCCATGTGCGATGCGCCTTCGACGTGACGCGCCAGCACGTGGCTGATGCCGCCCGACTTTTTCATCGCGGAGTAAAACGGGTTGATGGCCGCGCCCGGCACACCGAACGCGGTATCGATTCCTTCCTTTTCCAGCACGAGGACGGCTGCGTCGACGGCTCTCATTTTGGGCATGGTTGTCTCCTTCCTGGGGTCTCTATCCGAAATCGCTGTCTGCATTCAAGCAGGGTTCCGTTGCACTTTAAGTCTGTGAAAAAGGTTTGATAAGATCAGCGTCAGTCGCTTTTTTCCAAACAAAAAGTATCGAATGCCCGAGTGATGAGGCATCGGCGGGAGACGCAGATGGACCGCTTCAAGCAGATAGAAACGTTCGTGCGCGTGGCCGAGGCGGGCAGTCTCGCGGCGGCGGCGCTGGAAGAGGGCGTGTCGCCCGTGATTCTGGGACGCCGCATCGACGCGCTCGAAAAGCGCCTCGGCGTGAAGCTGATGTATCGCTCGACGCGACGGCTTGTCGTGAGCGAAGAGGGCGCGGCGTTCCTCGACCGCTGCAAGAACCTGCTCGCGGACTGGGATCAGGCTGAGAACGAACTGGCGGCGGGACGGCGCGCGGTGGGCGGGCATCTGATCGTGTCGGCGCCGGCGGCCTTCGGGCGCATGCACGTCGCGCCGCACGCGCCGCCGTTCCTGCGCGACAAACCGGAATTGCAGATGTCGTTCAATCTGACCGATCGCGTCGTCGATCTGGTGCGCGAGGGCTATGACCTGTCGATTCGCATCGGCGGCGCGGTCGATCCGAATTTCGTCGCGGTGAAGCTGGCGAGCAACCGGCGCGTCGTCTGCGGCACGCCCGCGTACTTCAAGAAGCACGGCCGGCCGAAAACGCTCGAAGACCTGCCGAATCACAATTGCCTCGCGTTCAATCTGCAGGGCGGGCAGAACCGCGGCTGGTATTTCCGCCGCAATGGCAAGGTCGTGACCGTGCGCGTGACCGGCAATCTCGACTGCAACGACGGCGAATTGCTGCATCGCTGGGCTTCGGAAGGGCTCGGGCTCGGCTGGCGCTCGACGTGGGAAATCCAGCGGCAACTGGAATCGGGCGAACTCGAAACCGTGCTCGACGACTTCGAACTTCCCGATTACGACATCCTCGCGGTCTATCCGCAGCAGCGCTACGTGCCTGCGCGCGTGCGCTACTTTATTGATTATCTTAAGGAAATCTACGCGCAACCCGGATATTGGAGCCGTCGGCTGACGCTTCCCGGCGAACCGCAGCGCGAGCACGCGCGCGGCCGCTAACTGCTTGAAAAGGCGTTCGAATTTGCATTTGCGCGAGCGCGCACGAAAAGCTATAATCTTTGGCTTCTCACTTGCCGCACCGGTCCGACGCCCGGGTGGCTTTCATCCAAAAGTCAGCACAAGGAGTGAATATGCGTCATTACGAAATCGTCTTTATCGTGCACCCCGATCAAAGCGAGCAGGTGCCCGCGATGATCGAGCGCTACAAGAGCACGATCACGTCGCACGGTGGTCAGATCCACCGCATCGAGGACTGGGGCCGTCGCCAACTGGCCTACATGATCGAGAAACTCGCGAAGGCTCACTACGTCTGCATGAACATCGAATGCGATCAGGCTACGCTCGAAGAGCTGGAGCACGCATTCAAGTTCAACGACGCCGTTCTGCGTCACCTTATCGTCAAGATGAAGAAGGCTGAAACCAGCCCGTCGCCGATGATGAAGGAAGTGCAGCGCGAAGAAGCCAAGAAGGCGGCCAGCCAGCCGTCCGAAGCGCAGGCTTAAGGCGAATCTTTCGCCACAGCCACCAAGGTTTAAGTGAACCGGCTGCAACTGACAGCGAGCGTCGTGGAACGCGAACCGGTGCGGTACACGCCCGCCGGCATCCCGATCGCGAGCTGCACGTTGCAACACGCGGCAGAAGTCGTCGAGGCGGGCATCGCCCGGAAAGTCGAACTGACTCTGCAGGCGGTCGCGGCCGGCGAAGCGAGCGGCAAACTGGAAAGCTGTCCGATGGGCGTCGAAACACGCTTCACGGGCTTTCTGGCGAAGAGAAGCCGTAACGCGCGAACCTTGGTGTTTCACATCACAGAATTGCAGGACATTGGAAAGGACTAATCATGCCCCGCCCGACTGGTAAGAAATTCGACAAGCGTCGTCAGCAACAAAACCCGCTCTTCAAGCGCAAGAAGTTCTGCCGTTTCACGGCAGCCGGTGTCGAGTACATCGACTACAAGGACACGGAAACGCTGAAGGACTTCATCGGCGAAAACGGCAAGATCACGCCGGCTCGTCTGACTGGCACGAAGGCGCACTATCAGCGCCAGCTCGACACGGCAATCAAGCGCGCGCGTTTCCTCGCGCTCCTGCCGTACACCGACCTGCACAAGGCCTAAATCAGACGACGCACTAAGGAAAGCCAAAAATGCAAATCATTCTTTTGGAAAAGGTCGTCAACCTGGGCAACCTCGGCGATATCGTCAAGGTCAAGGACGGCTACGCACGTAACTTCCTGATCCCCGGCAAGAAGGCACGCCGCGCGACCAAGGACGCAATCGCCGAATTCGAAGTTCGCCGCGCGGACCTCGAAAAGGTCGCCGCTGAAAAGCTGGCAGCCGCACAAGCTCAGGGCGAAAAGCTGAACGGCTTCACGGTTCAGATCGGCCAGAAGGCTGGCGTCGACGGCCGTCTGTTCGGTTCGGTCACGAATGCGGACATCGCTGACGCGCTGAAGAAGCAAGGCTTCGCGGAAGTGGAAAAGGCGCAAGTGCGTCTGCCGCAAGGCCCGATCAAGATGGTCGGCGACCATCCGGTTCAAGTGGCGCTGCACACGGACGTCCTCGTCGACGTCAACGTGTCGGTGCTCGGCGAGCACGCGTAAGTTTCAGGCGAGGCCTCGCGTCTCGCAACGCACGAAAGAAAGGCAGGAACCGTCGAGGTTCCTGCCTTTTTTATTTGTCTGAGCGTTGTTCCTACGCGCTGAATTCATCGATAATTCCACCCCATGAACGCACCGTCCAAAGACCCGCAACTCGACGCGCTGAAGGTCCCGCCGCACTCGATCGAAGCCGAGCAATCCGTGATCGGCGGCCTGCTGCTGGACAACGCCGCATGGGACCGCATCGCCGATGTGATGCATCAGGGCGATTTCTATCGCTACGACCATCGCATCATTTATGAGCATATCGGCAAGCTGATTGCTTCGACGCGTCCGGCCGACGTCATCACCGTCTACGAAGCGCTCACGATGGCCGGCAAGGCCGAGGAAGTGGGCGGGCTCGCGTATCTGAACGCGCTCGCGCAGAACACGCCGAGCGCGGCGAATATCCGCCGTTACGCGGAGATCGTGCGCGATCGTGCGGTGCTGCGCCGTCTGGTTTCCGTCGCCGATGAAATCTCCGCCGATGCGTTCAATCCGCAAGGCAAGGAAGTCCGCCAGATTCTCGACGAAGCCGAAGCGCGCGTGTTCTCGATCGCCGAAGAGGGCGCGCGCGGCACGCAGGGTTTTCTGGAGATCGGACCGCTCTTGACGCAAGTCGTCGAGCGCATCGACACGCTCTATCACACAGCCAATCCAAGCGATGTGACCGGCACGCCGACAGGCTTCGTCGACCTCGACCGCATGACGTCGGGCATGCACGGCGGCGAGCTGATCATCGTGGCGGGCCGCCCGTCGATGGGTAAGACGGCCTTTTCGATGAATATCGGCGAATACGTGGCCGTGGAATACGGCTTGCCCGTCGCCGTGTTCTCGATGGAAATGCCGGGCACGCAGCTCACCATGCGTATGCTCGGCTCGGTCGGCCGGCTGGACCAGCATCGCATGCGCACCGGGCGTCTCACCGACGAAGACTGGCCGAAGCTCACGCACGCCGTCCAGAAAATGAGCGAGGCGCAACTTTTCATCGACGAAACCGGCGGCCTGAATCCGATGGAACTGCGCTCGCGCGCGCGGCGTTTGTCGCGGCAGTGCGGCAAGCTCGGCCTCATCATCGTCGATTACTTGCAGCTCATGTCCGGCTCGGGCGGCGGCGAAAACCGCGCGACCGAAATCTCCGAGATATCGCGTTCGCTGAAGAGCCTCGCGAAGGAACTCGACGTGCCGGTCATCGCGCTGTCGCAGCTGAATCGCGGTCTCGAGCAGCGTCCGAACAAGCGGCCGATCATGTCGGACCTGCGCGAATCGGGCGCTATCGAACAGGACGCGGACGTGATCCTCTTCATCTATCGTGACGAAGTCTACAATCCCGACAGCCCCGACAAGGGCACGGCGGAAATCATCATCGGCAAGCAGCGTAACGGTCCGATCGGGCCGGTTCGCCTGACCTTCCACGGCCAATACACGAAGTTCGACAACTTCGCGGGCGCACAAAACTTCTACGGCGGCGAATAGGCCAGTTACCGCAACCGCTGTCAAGTCCGGGGCAATAGCGGCCGCGCGTCAGATGCGCGCGGTGCGTCGGGTAGTGCACACAGGTACAATATGTCAGTTTGATGTCTGACTCAGATTGACCCATTTATCGGGATTTTCATGTTCGGTCGTTTCATGCCCACCGAGGGCAAATTTTTCGAGATTTTCAACGCGCATGCGAAGTGCATGGTCGATGCGAGCCGCGAGCTCGAACTGCTGATCGACAACCTCGACGAAGCCGAGGTTCACAAGCAGAACGTGCAGGCGAACGAGAAGCGCGCCGACAAGCTCACGCACGAAACCATCGACCTGTTGCACAAGACGTTCATCACGCCGCTCGACCGCGACGAAATCCACAAGCTCATCACGACGATGGACGACATCCTCGACCTGATGGAGGACGTGGCCACCGCTATTTCCCTGTACGACGTGCGTTTCGTGACGTCGGAGGCGAGCCAGCTCGCGCATATCTGCACGAGCACGGTCACGCGCGTGCAGCAGGCCGTCGAATTGCTGGCGGACATGAAGCGCGCGAGCGAAATCCTGAAGATCTGCGAGGAAATAGACCGGCTCGAGTCGGACGCGGACCGCGTGTTGCGCTCGGCGATGTCGAAGCTCTTCCGCGAGGAAGACGACGTCAAGACGCTCATCAAGCTGAAGGCGATCTACGAACTGCTCGAGACGATTACCGACAAGTGCGAAGACGTCGCGAACATCATCGAAGGCATCGTGCTGGAAAACGCCTGATCATGCCGCCCGAGCCCGCGGCGCATCACGCAACGCGGGCAACGACGACACAATCCCGCGCCGTCTTCGAGCGCCGGTAAAAACAACACCAACCGATGCATTCGATTCAACTCGCCATCTGGGCAGTCGCCTTGCTCGTCATAGTCGCACTCGCGTTCGACTTCATGAACGGCTTTCACGACGCCGCCAACTCCATCGCCACGGTCGTTTCGACCGGCGTATTGAAGCCGCAGCAGGCGGTCGCCTTCGCCGCGGCGTTCAACGTCATCGCGTATTTCATCTTTCACCTCAAGGTCGCCGCAACCGTCGGAAAGGGCACGATCGATCCGGAGATCGTCGATCATTACGTCATTTTCGGCGCGCTCGTCGGCGCGATAGGCTGGAACATCGTCACCTGGATCTACGGCATTCCATCGAGTTCGTCGCACGCACTGATCGGCGGCCTCGTCGGCGCGGCGCTCGCCAAATCCGGCTGGGGGTCGCTCAACTGGGACGGGCTGCTCAAGACCGTCGCATTCATCTTCATCTCGCCGCTGCTCGGCTTCGTGCTCGGCTCGTTCTTCATGCTGCTCGTGTCGTGGCTGTATTTCCGCACGCCGCCTTCGAAGGTCGACCGGCGCTTCCGCCGCATGCAGCTCGTCTCGGCTGGCCTGTATTCGCTCGGCCATGGTGGCAACGATGCGCAAAAAACCATCGGCATCATCTGGATGTTGCTGATCGCGACCGGCTACGCCTCCGCAACAGCCGAAGCGCCGCCCGTCTGGGTAATCGGCCTGTGCTACCTGTCGATGGGTCTCGGCACGCTCTTCGGCGGCTGGCGCATCGTGCGGACCATGGGTCAGAAGATCACGAAGCTGAAGCCGGTCGGCGGATTCTGCGCGGAGACGGGCGGGGCGATCACGCTCTTCGTCGCGTCGTTCCTCGGCATTCCCGTATCGACGACCCATACGATCACCGGCGCGATCGTCGGCGTCGGCGCGACGCAGAAATTCAGCGCCGTGCGTTGGGGCGTCGCGGGCAATATCGTGTGGGCGTGGATTCTGACCATTCCCGCGTCCGCCGCGCTCGCGGCGGCCGGCTGGTGGATCGGCCACCGCTTCCTTTGATTCGTTCCGCCTGCGGGCTCTCATCGGGCCCGCAGCGCGTCAGATGATCGGCGACGACACTCCGTCCATCGGAATGATCGCGCCCGACACGTAACTCGCGCGGCGGCTCGCCAGAAAGAGCGCAACGTCGGCGATTTCCTCCGGCTTCGCATAGCGTCCGAGCGGCACTTTCGCCTGACTGTCGGCGAGCACCTGATCGCGCGTCACGCCTTGCCGCTTCGCCTCCAGATCGAGCGCTTCCTCGACGCGTTCCGTGAGCGTCGCGCCCGGATTGATCGCGTTGATGCGGATGCCGAGCTTCGCGTAGTGATGCGCGAGCCCGACGGTGTTGAGCATCAGCGCCGCATTGGCCGCGCCGCCTGCGATGTGGATGTCCGTCGCGATCTTGCCGCCCATTCCCACGATGTTGACGATCGCGCCAGGCTCGGCTTTCGGATCGTTACGCAGGCGCTCCGCCATGCGCTTGAGAACGACCTGCTGCGGATAGACATAGGAGAAGTATTTGGCGTCCATCGCCGCTCTGTAGGCCGCGGCGTCGAGCGTGTCCGGATCGTAGCGGCGCGCGGCGCCGGCGCTGTTGATAAGAATGTCGATCGGCCCGAGCGCGGTGCTCGCTTCCTCGACGACATCCTCGGCGTTGTGGGCCTCGTGCAGGTCGGCGCGAGCGAGATGCACGTGATACCCGTCGCTCGCGAGTTGCTCCCGGGCGCGGGCCAGATTCGCAGCGTCGCGCGAAACAATCGCGACCTTCGCGCCTTCGCTCGCGAACGCTCTGGCGCATGCAAATCCGATCCCCTTGCTGCCGCCCGTAATCAGGACAACCTTGCCCGCGAGTCCCAGGTCCATGGTGTTGCGCTCCGTCGACGAATGATCGGAACACGATAGCAGAGACGCGCAGCGCGCGTCAGTTCGTGCCGGTGGCGAAGCGGGCGATGGGATCGTCGTTCTGTGCGGGGCGGGGTGCGGCGAGCGAGCCGGTGGAGGCGCGCATCACGCGCACGGGCGGCTCGGCGGAATCGTAGGGATCGGCAGCGGCTTGTGCGGAGCGCGCCTGCTGACGCGCGGCGGTCGATGTCGGCGGCGGCGGTTCGAAGGCGTCGGCGGCGGCCTGAATCGGATCCGATGAAGCGTTGATCGTCGCGACGCCAGGCGTCGTAGCGCTCGCGGCGCGAGCCTGGCGTTGCGCCGCGTTGAGCGTCGAGGGCGGGGGCTCGAAAGCGTCGGCGGATGACGGAGCAGGCGCTTGCACGGGCGCAGGCGACGCGATGTAAGTCGGCGCATCGAACGGGGTAGGCGCGGTCTTCGGCGGCGCGACGCGGCGAATGCCGTCGAATCGTTTCGCCCAGTACGGGTTCGTCAGATAGTCGAGGCGCACCGTGCCGCCCGTCGATGGCGCATTCACGAAGCGCAGCTTGCCGACATAGATGCCCACGTGCGAATGCGGCCGTCCGGTCGTGTTGAAGAAGATCAGATCGCCCGGCGCGATCTCGTCGGGTTCGACCGATTCGCCGCGCGAACTCATGTCGGCGGTCGTGCGCGGCAGATTCACGGACGCCGCGCGGTCGACGACATACCGCACGAGCCCGCTGCAATCGAAGCCCGCATCGGGCGTGTTGCCGCCCCAGCGATACGGCACGCCGACGAGCGACATCGCCTGAATGGAGATTTCCTCGCGCCCGACACTGTGATCGACGAACTTCGGAAAACCGGGCGGCGGACTATAAGTGCGGTTGGCGCTCGTGCTGGCCGCAGGCTTGCGTGCCGTCTGCTGCGGCGCGGATCCACACGCGGCGAGCATGACGGTAACAAGTAGCGGCAGGCAGATTCGACGCATTGCAAAAGGCGAGCGGCAACCCGCCAGGCAGGACAGTGTGCCGATACTAATCCGCCGCACGGCCGTGCGGCAAGATGTCTTGAGGATTTACATGAAGTCTGTGCCGTAAGTGTTGCAAGTGCGGAACGTTAGGACGAAAGGAAACGGCCCGGCAGGATCGCTCCGCCGGGCCGTTTCATCGCGTTGAAAGCCGCGCGCTTACAGAATGTCGGACGCGTAATCGGCGAGGCGCGAACGCTCGCCGCGCGCGAGGGTCACGTGACCGCTGTGCGTCCAGCCTTTGAAGCGATCGACGACATACGTGAGACCCGAACTGCCTTCGGTCAGGTACGGCGTGTCGATCTGCGCGATGTTGCCGAGGCACACGATCTTCGTGCCGGGGCCCGCGCGCGTGACGAGCGTTTTCATCTGCTTCGGCGTGAGATTCTGCGCCTCGTCGATGATCACGTACTTGTCGACGAACGTGCGTCCGCGCATGAAGTTCATGCTCTTCACCTTCAGACGCGAACGGATGAGCTCCTGCGTCGCGGCGCGGCCCCATTCGCCGGCGGCGTCATCGGTCTTCTGGAGGACTTCGAGGTTGTCGTCGAATGCGCCCATCCACGGCTGCATCTTCTCTTCCTCGGTGCCGGGCAGAAAGCCGATGTCCTCGCCGACCGGAACCGTCGCACGCGTCACGATGATCTCGTTGTAGCGCTTGTCGTCGAGCACTTGCGCAAGGCCCGCGGCGAGCGCCATCAGCGTCTTGCCGGTGCCGGCCTGACCCAGCAGCGTGACGAAATCGACTTCCGGGTTCATCAGCAGATTCAGCGCGAAGTTCTGCTCGCGGTTGCGCGCAGTGATGCCCCACACGTTGTTCTTGTGATGACCGTAGTCGCGCAGCGTCTGCAGGAGCGCGGTCTTGCCGTTGAGCTCGCGCACGACCGCATGGAACGACGGCTCGCCGTTCTGCGGCTCGAGATAGACGAACTCGTTGACGAGCATCGAAGGGCACAGCGGCCCGGTCACGCGGTAATACGTGGTGCCGGTCTTGGTGTCCTGCCAGCTCTCCATGCCCTTCGCGTGCTTGGTCCAGAAATCCTGCGGCAGTGCGCGCACGCCGGAGTAGAGCAGATCCTTGTCTTCGAGAACCTGATCGTTGAAGTAGTCTTCGGCAGGCAGACCGAGCGCGTGCGCCTTGATGCGCATGTTGATGTCTTTCGACACCAGCACGACCTGGCGATCCGGCCGCTCCTTCTGCAGCGCGCGCACGACGCCGAGAATCTGGTTGTCCGCCTTGCCGACGGGCAGGCCTTCGACCGGCTCGATGTCCGTGAGCGTCGTCTGGAAGTAGAGGCGGCCGAGCGCGTCGCGATTGCCTTGCGCAGCGAGCGGAAGCCCTTCGGCCATCTTGCTGGCGTTGCCCGCGTGCGCGACGAGCGCATCGAGCGTCCGGCTCACCTGACGCGCGTTGCGCGCCACTTCCGACATGCCCTTCTTGTGGTTGTCGAGTTCTTCCAACGTCATCATCGGCAGATAGACGTCGTGTTCCTCGAAGCGGAAGAGCGAACTCGGGTCGTGCATCAGCACGTTGGTGTCGAGCACGAAGAGCTTGCGCAATTCGGCTTCGGCAGCCGTGCCCTTGCGACGTTTGTTCTGCGCGCGCGTATCGCGCGCCGTGGCCGAGACAGGTGCTTCGGTCGCGACGGGCGTTTCGGCGCGCTCCGTGCGCGCTTCGACTGCATCCGGCGTGGCGCGGGCGCCGGGCGTCGGCTGCAGGAGCGCGGCGGTCTGCTTCGATTTTCGGCCGCGCGTAGGGACGGTGCCCGGTGCGGGCGGCGGCACGACGGCTTCGACGGGCGGCTCGGCCGGAATCTGGGTCAGCACTTCGTTCGCGATCGAGCGCAGCGTGTGCGCGGCGTTCGTGGCGGGACGCTCGGCGGCGACGGTCTCGACCGCGCCATAGGCGTCGTCATCGCTCGCCGCGGCTTGTTTTTTCGACTGCTTCGAAGGCCGGGCTTTGGCCTTGTATTCTTCAGCCGGAAGGAGATGGCCGAGCTTGGCCGGGGCGGTAGGCAAAGGCATGATGTTCCCTCGAAAGGAATCGGGTCGTGTATCGTGCGCCGCCTGTCGCATCCTGCTCGTACGCCCTCGAAGCGATACGAATCCTGCAGTTTGCGCCCGGAGGCGCGCTTCGTTGTCGAAATCGCCGGTTCGCCTAAGTTTCGATCTGCTCCTTGGAGGTTGCGTGCAACACGCCGCGCCCGAGCCGATGAAGCGTGGCTTTCGTGCGACGCCAAATGAAAAAGCCGCCGTTCCGACTACCGGAACCAGCGGCTGACTTCAGCTTCAGAGCGCCTTTCCCTTGCCGGATCCACATAGCCCGGGTCCATGCCCACCGTACCCACAGGCACACGGCGGCTTGCACTGGAACGAAGGAAATGGGGAAGGCAGGCGCTCATTGCGAACCAATATAACGTGCCTCAAATCGCTTGTACAGCCTCGACGATCGCCTCTACGTGGCCCGGCACCTTGACACCGCGAAACTCGCGTCGCAGCACGCCGTTTGCGTCGACGAGGAAGGTCGAGCGCTCCACGCCGCGCACTTCCTTGCCATACATCTTCTTCATTTTGATGACATCGAAGAGCGTGCAGATCGCTTCGTCAGCGTCCGAAACCAGCGTGTAAGGCAGCTCGAGCTTCGCCTTGAAGTTGTCGTGCGATTTCACGCTGTCGCGCGAGATGCCGATCACTTCCGCGCCGGCCGCCTTGAACTGATCGTAGTGGTCGCGAAATTGCAGGCTTTCGGTGGTGCAGCCGGGCGTGTTGTCCTTCGGATAGAAGAAGAGCACGACCTTTCTGCCGCGCAAGGAGGACAGGGTGAACTCGCCACCCGTCGCGGGTGCGGTGAAGTCGGGAACGGGCTGGTCGACTGCAACTGACACGTAGGTTTCTCCGGTCGTTCTGGTTTATCGGTGAGAAAAGCGAGGCGGGGAGAAAGCGGCCACGCGCCGCTTCAGCCCGGCTGGACGATCAGTTCGCCCGCGCGGCCCGGAATCTCGCCCCACGTCACAGGGTACGTGGGCAGCGACGCGCGGTCCAGCGCCGCATGGTAATCGCCCATCGTGGCAAAGCTGTGTCCCTGCGCGCGCCAGCCGGCGAGCAGTTGCTCGAACACCGGCGCGAGCTTCTGGCCTTCGAGTTCGGCGTGCAGCGTGAACACCTGATCGTGCGGATTGTTCGCCGTATGACGCAGCACGTGCGCCGCGACATTGCTTTCGTCGACGCCGTCGACGCCGAGCACTTCGTCGAGCGTCGGCAGCGTGGTCGGCATCTGGATGTGATTCAGCGTGCGGCCGTCGAGCACGGGAATATACGGCGTGTGGCCGCGCCCGTCGGATGCGTAGCGCATGCCCCACGCGTCGATCTGCTCGAACGCGTAGCCGTTCATCTGCCAGCCGGCGGCGCCGTGCGTGACGGGCGGTCCGCCGAAAATCTCGATGAAGCGCGCGTGGCTCTGCTGCATCTGCGCGACGGTCCAGTCGCGATCACGCCCGCGCACGTTGTCCTGCCAGTAGACGTGATCCCACGTATGGATGCCGCATTCGAAGCCGGCCTCGTGGATCGCACGCATTTCCGACACCGCTTCGCGGCCGATATCCGGCCCCGGCAGCAGCACGCCGTACATGAGCGTCTTCACGCCGTAATGCTCGACCACCGACGTGCGCGACACCTTCTTCAGAAAGCCGGGCCGGAAGACCCGCCGCAGCGCCCAGCCGGTGTGATCCGGGCCGAGACTGAAGAGGAACGTCGCGCGGGCGCTGTACTTGTCGAGGAGCCGCCCGAGGTTCGGCACGCCTTCGCGCGTGCCGCGCAGCGTATCGACGTCGATTTTCAGAACGATGCGAGCCACGCGCGCGCCTTACGCCTGTTCCACCAGCTTGCGGGCCTCGCCCACGTGGCCGCGGTACGCTTCGAAGATCTTGCGCAGCGCGTCGTCCATCGACGCTTGCGGCGCCCAGCCGAGTTCCTGCATCGTGTTGTCGATCTTCGGCACGCGGTTCTGCACGTCCTGATAGCCGTTGCCGTAGTACGCGCCCGACGACGTCTCGACCAGTTGCACCTGCTTCGCGCTGTCCGAGTACTCGGGGAATTCGTTTGCGAGCGCGAGCATCTTGTTCGCGAGTTCGCGGACCGAGAAGTTGTTCGTCGGATTGCCGATGTTGTAGATCTTGCCCGACGCCACGCCGCCCTTGTTTTCGATGATCTTCATCAGCGCGCCGATGCCGTCGTCGATGTCGGTGAACGCGCGTTTTTGCGCGCCGCCGTCGACGAGACTGATGTTTTCGCCGCGCACGATATGCCCGAGGAACTGCGTCACGACGCGCGACGAACCTTCCTTCGGCGTGTAGATCGAGTCGAGGCCCGGGCCGATCCAGTTGAACGGACGGAAGAGGGTGAAGTTGAGACCCTCCATGCCGTAGCCCCAGATCACGCGGTCCATGAGTTGCTTGGAGCACGCGTAGATCCAGCGCGGCTTGTTGATCGGGCCGTAGGAAAGCACGGAGTTTTCCGGATCGAACTGCTCGTCGGTGCACATGCCGTACACCTCGGACGTCGACGGAAACACCAGATGCTTGCCGTACTTCACGGCCGAACGCACGATCGGCAGATTCGCCTCGAAGTCGAGCTCGAACACGCGCAGCGGCTGCTTCACGTACGTGGCGGGCGTGGCGATCGCGACGAGCGGCAGGATCACGTCGCACTTCTTCACGTGATACTCGACCCACTCCTTGTTGATCGTGATGTCGCCCTCGAAGAAATGCATCCGCTCGTGATTCGCGAGGTCGCCCAGGCGATCGGTTTGCATGTCCATCCCGAAGACTTCCCAGTCGGTGGTTTCGAGGATGCGCTTGGACAGGTGATGGCCGATGAAGCCATTGACACCCAGGATCAGAACTTTTTTCATGAATGACGAGAGGATTGAATGATTCGGCCGAATTCGGAAGGATCGACGGTGCGTTCTTCGCCCGACGGTTGCGCGTCGGCGTTCAGGGGCCGGTGACGCAATTCGTGGATGGCGATGACGCGGCCATCGCCGCAGACGCCAAACAGCGCATTATCCGCCACGGTCAGGCCCGGGGGCAAACCCCGCAGCTCACGGAGTCTTTCGGGTGAAACGCCCGGCGCGCCCGTTTCGGGCACGAGCCGCGCCCGCGCGACGATGAAACGATCGGGGCCGATATCCGTGAACGCGCCCGGATACGGCGGTGCGACCGCGCGAATCAGGTTGTAGACACGCTGCGCCGGCTGCGACCAGTCGATGCGGCCGTCTTCCGGCTTGCGTCCGCCGTAATAGCTGCCCGCCGCGAGATCGTTCGGCAGATGCGGCGCTTCGCCGGCGAGCAAGGCGGGCAGCACGCGCCAGAGCGTCTGCTCGGCGGCAACGACGGTCTTGTCGAAGACTTGCGCTGCTGTGTCGTCGGGCAGGATGGGCACCGGCGTTTGCGCGAGGATCGCGCCTGCATCGGGTTTCGCGAGCATTTCATGCAGCGTCGCGCCGGCCTCGGTTTCGCCGTTGATGACGGCCCAGTTCGTCGGCACGCGGCCGCGATACTTGGGCAGAAGCGAGCCGTGCATGTTGTACGCGCCGCGCTTTGCGAGCGAAAGCAGCGAGACGGGCAGCATGTGCCGGTAGTAGAACGAGAAGATGAAGTCCGGCGCGATTTTCTCCACCGCGCCGAAAAGCTCGGGCGACTTTGGATCGGCAGGCGTGATCGTGTCGATGCCATGTTCCGCCGCGACCTGCGCGACGCTGCCGAACCAGATGTTCTCGCTTGCGCTGTCTTCGTGCGTGACGACGAGCGCAACATCGACGCCGCGCGCGAGCAGCACCTGCAGACAGCGCACGCCGACGTTGTGATACGCGAAGACGACTGCGCGCGGCTTCATCGGTCGTCTTCCTCGCGCGTGACGGCGACCACTTGCTGCACGGCGTCCTGCAACGGCTTGGCGGCGACCGATACGCCGTCGCGCTGTTCGAGAATCGTCTGCACGAGATAGCGCGGCCGCGCGCGCACCTGCTGATAGATGCGCCCGATGTACTCGCCGAGCAGCCCGAGCGCGAAGATGATGACGCCGAGCATGAAGAACGTGATGGCGAAGAGGGTGAACACACCCTGGACTTCCGCGCCGAACATGAAGCGGCGAATCAACAGCAGCAGGAACAGGCCCGCCGAGCCGACCGACAGAATCACGCCGATGAACGACAGCCATTGCAGCGGCACGACCGAAAAGCCGGTAACGAGATCGAAGTTCAGGCGGATGAGGCTATAGAGCGAATACTTCGACTCGCCCGCGAACCGCTCCTCGTGTGCGACATCGACTTCGATCGGGTTTTGCGCGAAGGTGTACGCGAGCGCCGGAATGAATGTGTTGATCTCGCCGCAGCGATTGATCGTATCAATGATATGGCGGCTGTACGCGCGCAGCATGCAGCCCTGGTCCGTCATCTTGATCTTCGTGATGCGCTCGCGCAGGCGGTTCATCGCGCGCGACGCCTTCTTGCGCCACAGGCTGTCCTGCCGCTGCTGGCGAATCGTGCCGACGTAATCGTAGCCCTCGCGCATCTTCGCGACGAGCTTGCCGATTTCCTCGGGCGGATTCTGCAGGTCGGCATCGAGCGTGACGACGATCTCGCCGCGCGACTGTTCGAAGCCCGCGAGGATCGCCATGTGCTGGCCGTAATTGCCGTTGAGCAGAATGACGCGCGTCGTGTCGGGCCGCACGTGGAACTGCTGCGCGAGCAGCGCGGCCGACTTGTCGCGGCTGCCGTCGTTGATGAAGATCACCTCGTACGACGTGCCGAGCGCATCGAGCGCCGGATAGAGGCGCTGGAAAAGCGCGGCGAGGCCGTCCGCTTCGTTGTACACCGGGATGATCACCGAAAGCTCGGGGGACGTCGCCGGAAAATCGAAATGACTCATGTTGCGCTGATTGTCCTTGATGGTCCGTGTTACCCGTTGTGTCCGAACTGCTCGCAGATTTCGTCGATGGACCGGACGACATGCGTCACGTCGTCGGCGGTCATGCCCGGGAAGAGCGGCAGCGTCACGTTCGACGCGCCGTAATGCTCCGAATGCGGGTACATGCCTTCCTTGTAGCCACGCGCGCGATACAGCGTGAACAAGTGCAGCGCCGGGTAATGCACGCCGCTTCCGACGTTGCGCTCCTTCAGTTGCGCCATGAATTCCGCGCGCGTGAGCTTGAGCCTTTCGAGCGGCAGCGCGATCTGGAACATGTGCCAGTTGTGGTCCGTGAAGTTCTCGACCGGCAGACCCACGCCGAGCTCGACCGCCGCGCCGCCTTTGAAGGCTTCGAAATAGAGGCGCGCCAGTTCGCGGCGCTGCTGCGTGATGCTCTCGACGCGCCTCAACGAGCCGAGGCCGACGCGCGCCGCCACGTCCGTCAGGTTGTACTTGCCGCCGAGCACGTCGCAATCCATGCCGTCGAAGCCCGTGCGCGTAATGCCTTGCAGACGGTACTTGCGCGCGAGTTCCGCTTCGTCCTCGTTATTCATTACTAGCGCGCCGCCTTCGATCGACGTCACATTCTTGTTCGCGTGGAAGCTGAACGACACGATGTCGCCGATCGCGCCGATGCGCTGGCCTTTCCACGTCGAACCGAACGCCTGCGCGGCGTCTTCGATCACGCGCAGCTTGTGGGCGCGCGCGATCTCGTAGAGCTTGTCCATGTCGACGGGCAGGCCGGCCAGATAGACGGGCATCAGCGCCTTGGTGCGCGGCGTGATTGCGCGTTCGAGCAGATTCAGGTCGATGTTGCGCGTGACCGGATCGATATCGACGAACACCGGCGTCGCGCCGACTTCGAGGATCACGTTCGCGGTCGACACCCAGGTCATCGGCGTGGTGATGACTTCGTCGCCGGGGCCGACGCCCGCGATGCGCAAGCCGATTTCCATCGTGCAGGTGCCCGAGTTGAAGGCGCGCACCGGGCGGCCGCCCACGTACGCCGACAACTCCGCCTCGAACTGCTGATTCTGCGGGCCGGTCGTGATCCAGCCCGAGCGCAGCACCTCGACGACGCCCTGAATGGTTTCTTCGTCGATATCGGGCTTCACGAAGGGCAGGAACGGCCGCGTTGTTTGAGTCATGGACTATGCGTTTAAAAAATGAATTGATCCGGCGGACGCTTCGGTCCGGCAACTAGCCGCGCGCGAGCACCACGACGCCGACCAGAATGATGCCGATGCCGATGAGCCGCTGCATCGACAGCACTTCGCCGAACAGGTACCACGCGGCGAACGCGTTGACGACATAGCCGAGCGAGAGCATCGGATAGGCGATCGACACGTCCACGCGCGACAGCCCGACAATCCACACGACGACGCTCAGCACATAACAGGCAAGCCCGCCGATGATCGGCCACTGCGTCGCGATCTTGATGCCGACCGGCAGAATGTTGGCGGGCGTCATGTCGAAATGGCCCACCGCGTTCACGCCGGCTTTGAGCAGGAGCTGGGCGCATGCGTTCAACGATACGCCGATGACGATGCAAATAAAGGAGATCGGGTTCATCGCGCGTTTTTCAAATGCGGAACAAGGATACTCGGTTCATCGCGAAATGCCGAACGATCGTGCAGCGCAGCATCGCGACCGGGAGGAAAACGCGCGCTCACGGCTGCGGTTTCTCCACGATCACGCGGCGCTCGTCGCGGGCGATCACCTGCATGGGCACGTGGCGTGCCATGAGCTCGTCGTAGCGTGCGGGCGGCATCAGCGCGAACGCGTAGCGCTCCGAATCCCACAGCCTGACCCATTCGTCGACGCTCGGCACCCATTTTTGCGGCTCGGTCTGGACGCCGAAGGTCAGCTCGTCGGCTTCGCCGACCATGATCATCGTGTGGCCGAGGTAGAAGGGCATCGTGTGGTCGAGCTTCGCGATCGAGTAAAACGGCGTGTCGGGCGGGAGCTTGGCCATCGCGGCCTTCACGGCCGGCACGAGCCGCACGCCGGAACTCTGCGTGCCGAAGACATCGTGACCGGAGCCCGCGATCGTGCCCAGCAGCAGCCAGGCCGCGCCTAGTCCCGTCGCGCCCGCGAGCACGCTGCGCCGGTTCAGCCAGAGCGCGAATATCGTCACGACGAAAGCGACGGCGAGGCCCGCGTACACCCAGACCTGGAACTCGCGATAGAGCGCGTTAGGCGTGTTGGCGCTGCCCGCGCGGCCGAGGAAAATCGCTCCGAAGGCCGCGGCGATCAGAAATACCGCATAGCCGATCAGATGCATGCGGTACTGCGATTTCGTCAGCGAGGGCAAATACAGCCCGATGACGAGCGCGAGCGCCGGCGCGATCGGCAGCACGTACGAAATGAGCTTCGAATGCGACGCGCTGAAGAACAGGAAAATGAACGCGGACCAGATCAACAGCATCGTGACCGGCGCGAAGCCGTTGGGCTGGCGTGGCGTCTTCAAGCCGTGGCGCACGCTCTGAAAGGCGATCGACAGCCACGGCAGAAAACCCACGATCAGAACCGGCACGAAGTAATAGAACGCGCCGGGGCGGTTCTGCTCGGGCGTCAGATAGCGCTTGAACTGCTGGACGATGAAGAAGAAGTCGAAGAACTCCGGGTTCTTCATCTGCACGAGCGCGAACCACGGGCCGGTCACGATCAGGAATACGATCAGCCCGCTGCCGATATAGAGCCGCTTCCAGAGCGCCCAGTCGCGCGACACGAGTGAATACAGAACGAGCACGGCGCCCGGCAGGATCAGGCCGACGAGACCCTTCGACAGCACCGCGGCGCCCATGCCGGCCCAGCAGAGCCACATCCAGAGACGCACTTCGCGGGTCGGCAGTCCGGGGCGCTGGGCGAGCAGGAGCGCGCAGAGGGTCAGCTCCATCCAGAACGACAGGCCCATGTCGAGCGCGTTGAAGTGGCCCATCAGGTTCCAGTACGGGCACGTCGCGAGGATGACCGCGGCGGCGAAGCCCGTCATCGCGTTGAATACGCGCGTGCCGGTATAGCCGACGAGCAGCACGCCCAGAAAGCCCGTGAGCGCCGTATAAAGGCGCGCCTGCCATTCGCCGATGCCGAACCACGCAAAGGTGAGGGCATTCGCCCAAGTTTGCAGGGGCGGCTTTTCGAAATACTTGTAGCCGTTGTAGCGCGGCGTGATCCAGTCGCCGGTCACGAACATCTCGCGCGCCATTTCGGCGTAACGGCCTTCGTCGCTGGGCACGAGATGACGATACCCGAGCGGCGCGAACCAGATGATCGCGAGTGCGAGTACCAGAAGAATGAGCGAAAGACGCGTGAGCGGTAGCCGGGTAGGCGTATCGTTCATGAAGTCGACCTGTCCGATGCCGCGATGCGCGGCGCTAATGAAACGAATTGAGCGATGAATGCGCGCCGCGCGAGGATGCAACTCGTGCATGCTCAGGCACGCATTGTCGATGCGAGTTCGCACGTTCGAGCGCGCGCTGCGCACTTGTCCGACGTCGAAACGCCCGGCGTAACGACGATGCCGGGCGGGAGTGTAGCGCACGGCCGACCGGCATCCGTCAAAATTGACGACTGGCAAGCGACGGCTGCTGCCGATATCGGACGGGCGGCGGGAGTCTGCCAACGCTTCCTTAGCGCCGCCTTAGCGATCCCCTCAGGCTTCGATCAGCAGTGCGGCGGCCACGCGCCGGCCTTCGGACATCAGTATGTTGTAGGTGCGGCAGGCCGCGCCGAAATCCATCGTTTCGACGCCGATGCGGTGTTTCGCCAGTTGCGCGGTGAGGCGCGGATGCGGAAAGCGCAGCCGCGACCCGCTGCCGAAAATGACGACTTCCGGCGCGGCCTCGACGAGCGCATCGAAATCCTCGGGCTTGAGCGCATCGAACGACGACACCGGCCACGCCGCGACGGGCGTCTGCGGCATGACGATCACGCTGCCTTCGTGCCTTTCGAGATTGATCGCCACGAAACCGTCTCCGTAGCTCGTGATGGTATTGAGCGCGCTGGTGGAATCCTGGTGCAGTTTCAAAACAATGATCCGGCAAGGAAAAGGAGAGAGGCCCGGCGGGCGCGCGTAGCGCCGTTTGCGCCGGTTCCGGCGCATTCGATTGGTGCATTGCGGAACTGGGCCATAATCAGTAAATTATAACTTTTTGGCTGCCGGGCTCGCTCGTGCGCCACCCGTTGCGCTCGCGTGCCGCCACAAGCCGCCTTCGACACGCAATCCGGTCCGCATCGCCCATGCCTTACCTGGCGCGGCGTCTAAAATGCATCGTTCGGCGCTCGGGAAAAGCGAGCCGTCCGGGCGAGCCGCCATCGGCTTTCACCTCGGTATTTATTGCAACGCCCGTCCGCCGCGCGCGAGGCTGGCTGCCCCGAATTCCGAGCCGCACGCGACCGACATCACCAGAACCCGTCCGCATTCACATCAGACCCAGAGCGCCAGCCGTGAAACCGATTCTCAAATCCAACAAGCTGCAAAACGTCTGCTACGACATTCGCGGGCCCGTGCTCGAACACGCGAAGCGCCTCGAAGAAGAAGGCCATCGCATCATCAAGCTGAATATCGGCAATCTGGCGCCGTTCGGCTTCGAGGCGCCGGACGAGATCATTCAGGACATGATCCGCAATCTGCCGGGTTCGTCGGGCTATTCGGATTCGAAGGGCGTGTTCGCCGCGCGCAAGGCGATCATGCATTACACGCAGCAAAAGGGTGTGACGGGCGTCGAACTGGACGATATCTACATCGGCAATGGCGCGTCGGAACTGATCGTCATGGCGATGCAGGCGCTTCTCAACGACGGCGACGAAGTGCTCCTTCCGGCGCCGGACTATCCGCTGTGGACGGCCGCGGTGAGCCTGTCGTCGGGCACGCCGCGCCACTACATGTGCGACGAGAGCAACGGCTGGATGCCCGATCTCGACGACATCCGCGCGAAAATCACGCCGAACACGAAGGCGCTCGTCGTCATCAACCCGAACAACCCCACAGGCGCGCTGTACTCCGACGAACTGCTGCGCGATCTGATCGCGATCGCGCGCGAGCACGGTCTCATCATTTTCGCGGACGAGGTCTACGACAAGATCGTCTACGACGGCAAGACGCACACGTCGATGGCCGCGCTCTCCGAAGACGTCGTCACGGTCACGTTCAACAGCCTTTCGAAAAGTTACCGCTCGTGCGGGTATCGCGCGGGCTGGATGGCGATCTCCGGGCTGATCGAAGAGAACCGCCGCCGCGCGAAGGATTATCTCGAAGGCCTCGGCATTCTCGCGTCGATGCGCCTGTGCCCGAACGTGCCCGGCCAGTATGCGATCCAGACGGCGCTCGGCGGCTATCAGAGCATCAACGACCTGATCGTCCCGAGCGGGCGCCTCTTCAAGCAGCGCGAACTCGCGTACGACATGCTCACGGCGATTCCGGGCGTCACGTGCGTGAAGCCGCAAGCCGCGCTCTACATGTTCCCGAAGCTCGATCCGAAGATGTATCCGATCCAGGACGACCAGCAGTTCATCACGGATCTGCTGCTCGAGGAGCGCGTGCTGCTCGTGCAAGGCACCGGCTTCAACTGGCCGACGCCGGATCACTTCCGCGTGGTTTTCCTGCCGAACGTCGACGATCTCGCGGATTCGATCAACCGCATCGCGCGCTTCCTCGACGGCTATCGCAAACGACATTCCGCTTAATCTCTCTTTTAAAGACTCGCGCTGCATGGAACCGATCAAAGTAGGACTCTTGGGCTTCGGCACGGTCGGCAGCGGCACCTTCACGGTGCTGCGCCGTAACCAGGAAGAAATCAAACGACGCGCGGGACGCGGCATCGAAATTTCGCGTGTCGCCGTGCGTACGACGGCGAAGGCCGAAGCGGCGAAGCAGGAAGGCATCGCGGTGACGGACGACTTCAACGCGGTCGTCGACGATCCTTCCATCGCCATCGTGTGCGAAATGATCGGCGGCACGGGCTTCGCGCGCGAACTGGTGCTGCGCGCGATCGCGAACGGCAAGCATGTCGTGACGGCCAACAAGGCGCTGCTCGCGGTGCACGGCACGGAAATTTTCGAGGCCGCGCGCGCGAAAGGCGTGATGGTCGCGTTCGAGGCCGCGGTGGCGGGCGGCATTCCGATCATCAAGGCGCTGCGCGAAGGGCTGACGGCGAACCGCATCGAGTACATCGCGGGCATCATCAACGGCACGACGAACTACATTCTTTCGGAAATGCGTGACCGCGGGCTCGACTTCGCGACCGCATTGAAGGCCGCGCAGGAACTGGGTTACGCCGAAGCCGATCCGACTTTCGACATCGAAGGCGTCGATGCCGCGCACAAGGTCACGATCATGAGCGCAATCGCGTTCGGCGTGCCGGTGCAGTTCGATCGCGCGTATGTGGAAGGCATCAGCAAGCTGGCCGCGATCGACATTCGCTACGCGGAAGATCTCGGCTATCGCATCAAGCTGCTCGGCATCGCGCGGCGCTCGGAGAAGGGCATCGAGCTGCGCACGCATCCGACGCTCGTTCCGGCCAAGCGCCTGCTCGCCAATGTGGAAGGCGCGATGAACGCGGTCGTCGTGCACGGCGACGCGGTCGGCACGACGCTCTACTACGGCAAGGGCGCGGGCGCGGAGCCGACGGCGTCCGCCGTGGTCGCCGATCTCGTCGACGTGACGCGCCTGCATACGGCCGATCCCGAGCATCGCGTGCCGCATCTGGCGTTCCAGCCGGACAGCCTGTCGAACACGCCAATCCTGCCGATCGACGAAGTGACGAGCGGCTACTACTTGCGCCTGCGCGTCGCGGACGTGACGGGCGTGCTCGCGAACATCACGCGCATTCTCGCGGACAAGGGCATCTCCATCGACGCGCTGCTGCAGAAGGAATCGGAAGAAGTCGACGGCGCGAACAAGGGCGAGACCGACATCATCCTCATCACGCACGAGACGCTCGAAAAGAACGTGAACGCGGCGATCGCGCAGATCGAGGCGCTGTCCACGGTCGTCTCCAAGGTGACGAAGCTGCGCATGGAAGCGCTCAACTAAAGGCAAGCACGATGAACTACATTTCGACGCGCGGCGCCGGCACCGACGAACGCCACACGTTCTCCGACATTCTGCTGGGCGGCCTCGCCAAAGACGGCGGCCTGTATCTGCCGGCGGAGTATCCGAAAGTCAGCGCCGACGAACTCGCGCGCTGGCGCACGCTGTCGTACGCGGATCTCGCATTCGAAGTGCTGTCGAAGTTCAGCGACGACATTCCTGCCGACGACCTGCGCTCGCTTACGCGCAAGACGTACACCGCGCAGGTGTACAGCAACGTGCGCCACGAAGAGAGCGCGGTTCAGATCACGCCTTTGAAGACGCTCGGCGAGGAAAACGGCACGACGCTGTCGCTGCTGGAACTCTCGAACGGCCCGACGCTCGCCTTCAAGGACATGGCGATGCAACTGCTCGGCAATCTGTTCGAGTACGCACTGGCCAAGCACGGCGATGAATTGAACATCCTCGGTGCGACCTCGGGCGACACCGGCAGCGCCGCCGAATACGCGATGCGCGGCAAGACCGGCGTGCGCGTGTTCATGCTCTCGCCGCACAAGAAGATGAGCGCGTTCCAGACCGCGCAGATGTTCTCGCTGCAGGATCCGAACATCTTCAATCTGGCGGTCGAAGGCAACTTCGATAATTGCCAGGACATCGTCAAGGCCGTGTCGAACGATCACGCGTACAAGGCGAAGCACAAGATCGGCACGGTCAATTCGATCAACTGGGCGCGCGTCGTCGCGCAGGTCGTGTACTACTTCAAAGGCTATTTCGCCGCGACGAAGAGCAACGACGAACGCGTGTCGTTCACGGTGCCCTCGGGCAATTTCGGCAATGTGTGCGCGGGGCACATCGCGCGCATGATGGGCCTGCCGATCGATCAACTCGTCGTCGCGACCAACGAAAACGACGTGCTCGACGAGTTCTTCAAGACCGGCGTGTATCGCGTGCGCGGCGCGGCGGAGACGTATCACACGACGAGCCCGAGCATGGATATCTCGAAGGCGTCGAACTTCGAGCGTTTCGTGTACGACCTGCTCGGACGCGATCCGGCGCGCGTGCTGCAACTGTTCCGCGACGTCGAAGAGAAGGGCGGCTTCGACCTCGCGGTGAGCGGCGATTTCGCGCGCGTGAAGGAATTCGGCTTCGCGTCGGGCAAGAGCGGCCACGAGGACCGCGTGGAGACGATCCGCGACGTATTCGAGCGCTATCACACGATGATCGACACGCACACCGCCGACGGCGTGAAGGTCGCGCGCGAAAATCTGAAGCCCGGCGTGCCGATGATCGTCCTCGAAACCGCGCAGCCGATCAAATTCGGCGAGACGATCCGCGAGGCGCTCAATCGCGAGCCCGAGCGGCCGGCTGCGTTCGTCGGACTTGAAAAACTGCCACAAAGGTTCGATATCGTTCCTGCCGATGCTGGCGTCGTGAAGGCGTTCATCGCCGAGCGCACGTAACAGGATCGTCATCGGGATGAACGGGGCGCGGCTGCACGGCCGCGCCCCGTTTTTCATGATGCGGCACGAAATCCGCCGCCCGAGCCAGCTTGGCAGAATCGCCGCTCGCGGGCAAAAGCCCGCCAAAAGCTGTTAAAATCTCAGGTTTTTCGTCGTACCCCATTCAAAAGGACGCGCCGTGCTGTCTACCGCCAATATCACCATGCAATTCGGGCCCAAGCCCCTCTTCGAGAACATCTCGGTCAAGTTCGGCGAAGGCAACCGCTATGGCTTGATCGGCGCCAACGGCTGCGGCAAGTCGACCTTCATGAAGATCCTGGGCGGCGATCTCGAGCCGTCATCGGGCAACGTCATGCTGGAGCCGAACGTGCGTCTCGGTAAATTGCGCCAGGACCAGTTCGCGTACGAAGACATGCGCGTACTCGACGTCGTCATGATGGGCCACACCGAAATGTGGGCCGCGATGACCGAGCGCGACGCGATCTACGCCAACCCCGACGCCACCGACGACGACTACATGCGCGCCGCCGACCTCGAAGCCAAGTTCGCCGAATACGACGGCTACACGGCCGAAGCGCGCGCGGGCGAACTGCTGCTCGGCATCGGCATCAACATCAACGATCACAATGGCCCGATGAGCAACGTCGCGCCGGGCTGGAAGCTGCGCGTGCTGCTCGCGCAGGCGCTGTTCTCGAAGCCCGACGTGCTGCTGCTCGACGAGCCGACCAACAACCTTGACATCAACTCGATCCGTTGGCTGGAAGACGTGCTGAACCAGTACAACTCGACGATGATCATCATCTCCCACGATCGTCACTTTCTGAACCAGGTCTGCACGCACATGGCGGACATGGACTACGGCACGCTGAAGGTCTGGCCGGGCAATTACGACGACTACATGCTGGCGTCGACGCAGGCGCGCGAGCGTCAGCAGGCCGCGAACCAGAAGGCGAAGGAGCGCGTGGCCGACCTGCAGGACTTCGTGCGCCGCTTCTCGGCGAACAAGTCGAAGGCGCGTCAGGCGACCAGCCGTCTGAAGATGATCGACAAGATCAAGATCGAGGAATTCAAGCCGTCGTCGCGTCAGAATCCGTTCATCCGCTTCGAGTACGAGAAGAAGCTGCACAACATCGCGGTGGTCGCGGAGGAAATCACGAAGAAGTACGACCGCACGATCTTCCAGAACTTTTCGCTCTCGGTGCAGCCGGGCGAGCGTATCGCGATCATCGGCGAGAACGGCGCGGGCAAGACGACGCTGCTCAAGTCGCTCAAGGGCGCGCTCGAACTCGATCACGGCACGGTGAAGTGGGCGGAAAACGCCAACGTCGGCTATATGCCGCAGGACACGTACGAAGAGTTTCCGAAGGACGAGACGCTGACCGAGTGGATCGACCAGTATCGCAAGGAGGGCGACGACGAGCAGATGATGCGCGGCACGCTCGGCCGTCTGCTCTTCAACGCGGACGATATCAAGAAGAACGTGAAGGTGCTGTCGGGCGGCGAAAAGGGCCGCATGATCTGGGGCAAGCTGATGCTCGGCCGCCACAACGTGCTGCTGATGGACGAGCCGACCAACCACATGGACATGGAGTCGATCGAGTCGCTGCAGATCGCGCTGGAGAAGTTCGAAGGCACGCTGATCTTCGTGTCGCACGACCGCGAGTTCGTGAGCGGGCTGGCGAATCGCATCATCGAAGTGAAGACGGATGGCACGCTGCGCGACTTCGGCGGGAATTACGAAGATTTTCTGGCGAGCCAGGGGATTCAGTAATCACCGGCTTCGCGCTCGCGCTGAAACAAGCGGCCCGCCTCGAAAGAGCGGGCCGTTTTTACATGCCGGTCAAAGCCTGTCGTTGCGAAACCGCATCGCCGTTCCTTCGCGCGTAATGCGCTCCCAGATCGCGCGTTTTTCGTCGTCGTTCAGAAACACCCAGTTGGACACTTCGCCGGCCGTGCGGCCGCAGCCTTTGCAGACGTCGTCGAAGAGCGTGGAGCACACGCCGATGCAGGGGCTATCAGGCAGATCGTGAAGATTCGAAGACATTGGGCTAGCTCGTGACCGCATCGGCGCCGAACAAAAAGGGGCGGCAACGCGGCATTCAAAATCGTAAAAAAACTCAACGCGCGATACTGTAGCCTATCCGCGCGATCCAGTGATGCCGCTGGTTGTAATCGAGGATGTCCTCGCCGTACCCGTTGAAGTAGCTCACGAACAGATAGCCGCCCCACGCGCTGCCGATCAGCTTCGCGAGCGGATAGGTCAACTGCGATTCCACGCTGCCGTACCAGTGCTTCGAGCCTTTGCGTAATGTCGTCGCGAGTTGCCAGCCGTCCGGGCTGCCGTATTTCACGAGGAAATCGACGTAGCCGCGATAATCCGCGATGTCCTCGTTGCCCGCCTTCGACAGGTAGTAATAGAACTTCGGCGAGAGCGTCAGGTGATTGCCGTTCAGATCGCCGAAATCCCATGTCGGGCGCACGAACGCGATGTTGATCGAGCGCGATTCGTCGCCGCTCTTGCCGTTCGATTCATGCCCGATGCCCGCCGCGACGCCCATGCGCGTGAAGAGCGCGCTTTTCCAGCCGGTGTCCTCCACGTAATAGAACAGTTGCGGCTGAAAGCTGATGTCGCGAAACGGCACCGATTCGGCCGAGAGATTCCATATGGCCGTCTGCGTGTAGCCGAAATAGAGGTTGTCGAGGAAGCCGCGCGAGCGGGGATCGTCAGGCAGATGCAGGCGATATTTGAAGCTGAACTGGAATTTCGCGAGATTGTCGCCGTTTTTGCCATCCGCGAAATAGATCGGCTCGAACGTCGAGAAGCGGCCCGAGAGCAACGTGTCCGTGCTGGACGCCGGTTGGACGGCGGTATTCGCCGCGGCCGTCGCGACGGCGAGTTGGCCGGGCGTCGTCGCTTGCGACTCGGCCTTCTCCGCGGCGGCGACCTCGGTCTGCGTATCGCTGCGATTGAGCGTGACGAGCATCGGCGAAGCATCGAAGCCGACCGGATCGATCTTCACCGCGCCGCGCGCCGAATCGGGCCACGGCGCCGAAAAACGCACGCGGCGATACTGGCCGGGCGCAAGGCGCAGACGGTCCGGCACTGTCGGATCGCGCTCGAGCGTGAGCGGCGCCGGCGGCAAATCGCCATTGGTCAGATTCACGGTCAGTTGCTTCGGGACATCGACGGTCAGGGATTTCGCGTCATCGTCGGTATAGAGGAGCGTCAGTTCGAGCGGTTGCGAGGCGGCGGCTTCGCGCGCGGGTTGCAGCACCGCGACGGTCGCGTGCGTAGCGCCGCTTGTGCAAAGGCCGGCAAGAAGAAGCGCGAACATGCGTGCGCGGCCGGCAGAGCGGCGGGAATTTTTCAGCGAAATCGATCGTGGGCCGTGGGCCATGTAGTTCGTGTCCTGTTGGGGCGGGGCGGGCATCAGGACAGTCTGACAGCGCGAGCCGCGCCGCGATCCCGACATTCCAGACGAAATGGCATCGAAACCGGTGCGTCAGGCCGAAAACACCGCCTGCCAGAGCATCGCGCCGTTCAGCGCGACGATCACGCCCGCGCACATCCACGCCAGCGCCAGCGGCACGCGCGCGACGCGCCAGCGGCCCATCAGCCCGGCATCGGAAGCGAAGCGCACGAGTGGAATCACGGCGAGCGGCAATTGCAGGCTCAAGACGACTTGCGTCGCGACGAGGAGCGCGTTCGAACCATGCTGGCCGAAACTTCCGACCGCGACGAGCGCCGGACCGATCGCGAGCCCGCGCGTCAGGAGCGCCCGCGCCCAGCGCGCCATCTTGAGGCGCAGGAAGCCTTCCATCACCGCCTGGCCGGCGAGCGTGCCCGTGACCGTCGCGTTCAGGCCGCACGCGAGCAGCGCGGCGGCGAACACGACGCCCGCCCAATGACTGCCGACGAGCGGCGCAATGAGACGGTGGGCGTCGGCGAGATCGTTCACACCGGTGTGGCCGTTCGCGTGGAAGACGGCGGCCGCGACGATCAGTAACGACGCGTTGACGATGAACGCAAGCCCGAGCGAGCCGAACGTATCGATGTTCACGCCACGAAGCGCGCGCCCGATGGTCGCGTCGTCGCGCGCGCTCGCGTGCTCCTTGACGAGCGCGGAGTGCAGGTAAAGGTTGTGCGGCATCACGGTCGCGCCGAGCACGCCGGCGGCGAGCCAGAGCATGCCGGCATCGCGGACGAGTTCGCGCGACGGCGCGAGCCCGCGCAGCGCATCGCCCCAGACCGGATGCGCCAGCGCGAGTTCGATGACGAAGCACAAACTCACGAGAAAGATGAGCGTCGACACCGCCCGCTGCAGGGACCGCTTGCCGCGGTTTTGCAGCGCGAGCATCGCGAAGGTTCCGACCGCCGAAACCAGCACGCCGGCCGTGAGCGAGAGGCCGAAGAGCATTTGCAGCGCAACCGCGCTGCCGACGACTTCCGCGACGTCGCACGCGATGATCGCGATTTCGCACGCGATCCACAGGACAAGCGTCGTACGGCGGCTGTAGCGTTCGCGGCACAGTTGCGCGAGGTCGCGCCCGGTCACGACGCCCACGCGCGACGCGACCCATTGCAGCAGCATCCCCATCAGGCTCGCGAGCAGGACGACGAAAAGCAGCGAGTAACCGTAGCGCGCGCCGCTCGCGAGCGCCGTCGCCCAGTTGCCGGGATCCATGTAGCCGACAGCGACGAGCGCGCCCGCGCCGGCGAACGAATACCAGTGTCTGCGCGGACGCGGCGCGCGCTCCCGATCTTCACGGGTCGCCACGGGCGACTGCGCGTCGGATTTCGCGGCTGACGGCCGGGCGAGCGCGGAGGGATTGGTATTCATGCGGGAGGCGGCCTCGAATAGCGTTGCAACGGTGCGCGTTGCCGGTTCAGAAGACGCCGCTTTTCGCGGCGCACGTCGAATTGGCTCGCAACAACTGTTCCGCTGGCTATTCGTCAGGCTTGTCCCGTGTCGGCCGCGCTCGTGCGAGTCAACGAAACGACGAAGAAACGACTCGCAAAACGGCGGGCGCAAGGGGACGCAGGCGACCGACCACGAATAATGACATTGCATCGGGCTTACGCCTGCGTGTCACTTTGACGAGTGTGGGTTTATCACGTGCCGCGGCAGGGGATTAGGGGCTAAAATGCGCGCTCTTTCCGGCTGTCGGCGCGCGGCGCTAAGCCGGGCAGAGCCCCGCGCGGCAAGACCGTCGCCGCGTGACGCAAGGGCGTGTACATTGTGCGCGACAAGCGGCGGATTATTTTTTGTCGCGTCCGCGTTTAATGGTAGTTTTCGGGGTTTTAGGGGAGTCGCGGGTCGCTCGGCGATGCGAAAATGCGCCGGGTCCGGGCGGCACGACGTCGTGACAAGTCGGAACAAGGGAGAATCGAAATGAACGAGAAACTGGCGAGCCGCACGGCCAAGCTGGCGGGCGCCCTGGCATGCGCCGCGATGTTGACTCCGCTCGCGGCCTTCGCGAAAGACACGCAGTTGAACGTGTACAACTGGTCGGACTATATCGCGAAGGACACGATTCCCAACTTCACCAAGCAGACCGGCATCAAGGTGAAGTACGACAACTACGACAGCGACGACACCCTGCAGGCCAAGCTCCTGACCGGCCGTTCCGGCTATGACATCGTCGTGCCGACCAGCAATTACGCCGGCAAGCAGATCGCCGCGAACATCTTCGCGCCGCTCGACAAGTCGAAGCTGCCGAACCTCAAATATCTCGATCCCGACCTGATGAAGCTCGTCGAGGGCGCGGATCCGGGCAATAAATACACGGTGCCCTGGGCGTACGGCACGACGGGCCTCGGCTACAACGTCGACAAGGCGAAGCAGATCCTCGGCGCGAACGCCGAACTGAACAACTGGGACATCCTTTTCAAGCCCGAGAACATCTCGAAGCTGAAGGCGTGCGGCGTCTCGGTGCTCGACGCGCCGGACCAGATGTTCGCGGCCGCGCTGCATTACATCGGCAAGGATCCGATGAGCACGAACCCGGCCGATTATCGCGAAGCGCTCGCGATGATGAAGAAAATCCGTCCGTACATCACGCAGTTCAACTCGTCGGGCTACATCAACGACATGGTCGGCGGCGATATCTGCTTCACCTACGGCTGGTCGGGCGACGTCGTGATCGCGAAGCATCGCGCCGTCGATGCGAAGAAGCCGTTCAAGATCGAGTACTACATTCCGAAGGGCGGCGCGCCCGTGTGGTTCGACGTGATGGCGATTCCGAAGGACGCCAAGAACAAGGACGCGGCGCACGAGTGGATCAACTACATCGAGACGCCGCAGGTTCACGCCGCGATCACCAACGCCGTGTACTACCCGAGCGCAAATCTCGAAGCGCGCAAGTACGTGGACAAGGACGTCGCGAACGATCCGGCCGTGTATCCGCCGCAGGATGTCATCAAGACGCTGTTCCTGCTGAAGCCGCTGCCGCCGGAAATCCAGCGCCTGCAGACGCGGCTCTGGACGGAATTCAAGTCCGGCCGATGAATCCGATAAGCCGGTTATTCTTTTGAAACGACGAAGCCCCTGGACCTCCGGGGGCTTTGTTCGTGATCGCATCGCGTGGCGGGGCGAGTCACGAAAGACGCATGGAAGCAAGGAGTCGAACAGGCAATCATGAGTGAGCAGTCGAGCGCGTTGAAGGCAGCGCCTAATTCCGGCCGGCGCGAGCCGGGCAGTTTCCCATCGGTCTCGAGCACGGACGACAGCTTCGTGCAGATCGTCGATGTCGTGAAGAAGTTCGGCGAGACGACGGCCGTGCGGGGCGTCAACCTGTCGGTGAAGAAGGGCGAGCTGTTCGCGCTGCTGGGCAGCTCGGGCTGCGGCAAGTCGACTCTTTTGCGCATGCTCGCCGGACTCGAATCGGTGACCGAAGGGCAGATTCTGATCGACGGGGAAGACCTCGCGAAGATGCCGCCGTACAACCGGCCGGTCAACATGATGTTCCAGTCCTACGCGCTCTTTCCCCACATGAGCGTGGAATCGAACGTCGCGTTCGGGCTGAAGCAGGAAGGCGTAAAGGGCGGCGAGCTGAAGGACCGCGTCCACAACGCGCTCGAACTCGTGCAGATGGCGAAGTTCGCCAAGCGCAAGCCGCACCAGTTGTCGGGTGGTCAGCAGCAGCGCGTCGCGCTCGCGCGCAGCCTCGTCAAGCGACCTAAGCTGCTTCTGCTCGACGAGCCGATGTCCGCGCTCGACAAACAGATTCGCCAGCGCACGCAGATCGAGCTCGTCAATATTCTCGATACGGTGGGCGTCACCTGCATCATGGTGACGCACGATCAGGAAGAAGCGATGACGATGGCCAATCGCATCGCCGTGATGAGCGAAGGGCAGATCGTGCAGCTCGGCACGCCGCACGAAGTCTATGAGTATCCGAATAGCCGCTTCTCCGCGCAGTTCATCGGCTCGACCAATCTCTTCGACGGCAATGTCGTCGAGGACGAGCCGGATCACATCTTCGTCGAATCGCCGGACCTTCCGGTGCGGCTCTATGTGAGCCACGGCATCACCGGGCCGCTCGGCATGCCGGTGACGATATCCGTGCGTCCCGAACGCATCGCGCTCACGCGCAAGCCGCCCGAAGGCACCTACAACTGGGGCCGCGGCAAGGTGACGAACATCGCGTACATGGGCGGCTACACGCTCTATCACGTGACGCTCGATTCCGGCAAGGTCGTGGTCGCGAACCTGTCGAGCCTCGCGATCGGCGAGATCGATTCGCCCACGTTCGACGACGAAGTCTACGTGCGCTGGAGCGCGTCGGCGGGCGTGGTGCTGACCGCATGATGACGAACTGGCTCAAGCGCATCGGCGTTTCCGGACGCACGCTCGTCATCGGCGGTCCGTATCTGTGGCTTCTGCTGCTGTTCTTCGTGCCGTTCCTGCTCGTCGTGAAGATCAGCTTCGCCGACAGCCAGCTCGGCATTCCGCCGTACACGGATCTCGTGACGATGGAAGAGGGCGTGATGCATATCGCGCTCGACTTCGCGCACTACGCGTTCCTCGTCAAGGACAGCCTGTACTTCGCGACCTACATGAACTCGCTGCTGGTCGCGGCGGTATCGACGGTGCTGTGCCTCCTGATCGGCTATCCGATGGCGTATTACATCGCCCGTTCGAATCCGGCCACGCGCAACATCCTGATGATGGCCGTGATGCTGCCGTTCTGGACGTCGTTCCTCATTCGCGTGTACGCGTGGATCGGCATTCTGAAGAACAACGGCCTGCTCAATAACTTCCTGATTTCGATCGGCCTGCTGCATTCGCCGATCGAGTTGTATCACACGAACATCGCGGTATATATCGGCATGGTGTATTCGTATTTGCCGTTTCTCGTGATGCCGCTTTACGCGCATCTCGTGAAGATGGATCTGACTTTGCTCGAAGCGGCCTACGATCTCGGCGCGAAGCCGTGGAAGGCGTTCGTGCAGATCACGTTGCCGCTGTCGAAGAACGGCATCATCGCGGGCTGCCTGCTCGTGTTCATTCCGGCGGTGGGCGAGTACGTGATTCCCGAACTGCTCGGCGGCGCGGATACGCTGATGATCGGCCGCGTCATGTGGAACGAGTTCTTCAACAACGCCGACTGGCCGATGGCTTCCGCCGTCACTTGCGCGATGGTCCTCTTGCTGCTCGTGCCGATGGCGCTTTTCCAGCACTTCCAGGCGAAGCAACTGGAGGAAAAGCGATGATCAAGGTCAGCCGTCCGTTGCAAATCACCGCGCTCGGACTCGGGTTCGCGTTCCTCTATATACCGATCCTGAGTCTCATCGTCTATTCGTTCAACGATTCGCCGCTCGTCACCGTCTGGACCGAGCCGTCGCTCAAGTGGTATCGCGCGCTCGTCACCGACGACGAACTGATCAACGCGGCGTGGCTGTCGTTGCGCATCGCGTTTTTCACGGCGTGCGCGTCGGTCGTCATCGGCACGTGGGCGGGCTTCGTGCTCGCGCGCATGGGGCGCTTCAAGGGCTTCACGCTCTACGCGGGCATGATCAACGCGCCGCTCGTGATCCCCGAAGTCATTCAGGGCATTTCGCTGCTGCTGTTGTTCGTCGAAATGGCGAAGCTCATCGGATGGCCGGATCGCGGATTCTTCACGATCTGGATCGGACACGTCATGTTGTGCATCTCGTATGTGGCGATCATCGTGGAATCGCGGGTGCGGGAGCTGAATCCTTCGCTGGAGGAGGCCGCGCTCGATCTCGGCGCGACGCCGCTGCGCGTGTTCTTCTCGATCACGCTGCCGTTGATCTCGCAGGCGCTCGTCGCCGGTTGGCTGCTGTCGTTCACGCTTTCGATCGACGATCTCGTGCTGTCGGCGTTCCTGTCCGGTCCCGGTTCGACGACATTGCCGCTCGTCGTGTTCTCGCGCGTGCGTCTTGGCTTGAATCCGGAGATGAACGCGCTCGCGACTTTGTTCATCGCGCTCGTGACGGTCGGCGTGATCGCGGCGAACGTCTTCATGCTGCGCAGCGAACGGAGAAAGCTCGCAACGGTGATGTGACGTCAAGTGGCCGGACGCAAAAAGCGCGTCCGGCACGACGCTGTAAACGCCGAAGGGCCATCGCGATGTTCAGTCGCGATGGCCCTTCTTGCATCAAGACGCGCCGCTTACTTCGCTGCTGCGTCCTTCAGAACGACGCGCGTCGGACCGCCGATGCTATTCATGAGCAGGTCTCCGTTGGACAGGTACTGGATGATGGCGTAAGCGCCGTTGCCCAGATTGCTCTGCCCGAACGACACGCGATGCACGGTCTTGCCGGTGTTCCAGTCCATGCCGGTGATTTCCCAACCCGTCTTCGGATAGTAGCCGTTCACGAACACCATGTTCGACGCCGAACTCGTGCTCGGCACCATGCTGATGGAAACGACGTCGTCACGCGTCCAGACCGAGCGCCATGCGTGCTTCTTCGGATCCCATTCGAGACGCTCGGCACCCGAGGCCGGCTTGTTGACCGGACCGAGCGACAGCACGTCGACGAGCTTGTCCGGATGGCCCTTCTCGGCAACGTTGTTGACGACGAACGCGCCGTAGCCGTTCACGACCACCGACTGTTCGCTCTGAACGAACTTCGGCGGATGCTTGAGTCCGGCCGTGATGCCGATCTGACCGGCGATGCGCGGCGACTTCGTACCCGGAATCTGCTTCCAGCCCGCGGGCATCTGGTCGCGCCAGAACGCGACGAGGTGCATGCGGTTCGCGCCGTCCGTGATGACCACGAGCTTGTCCTGGTCGTCGCCGAAGCCCATGAGCGTGGGCGTGGAGCCGGTGCCGTCGCCGAACTTGACTGCGGGCGGCTGATCGCCGTGCTCGTATTCGGCCTTCCATGCGCCGTCTGCTTCGTCTTCCGAGAGCTTCGTGCCGGTCCAAACGACCTTATGCATCACGCGATTCGACGCAATGTAGATGCCGCCTTTCTGATCGATCGCGAACGAGTTGCTCACGAATTCGCCCGGCGCAAAGCGGATCGTCTGCGGCTGGCCTTCGAGCGAACGGTCGAACACGCTGATCGACACGTTCGATGCCACGACGAACTTGCCGTCGTACGTGACACCCGTGCCGACGAGATGCGCCTTGCCGACGATCGGTTTCATGTCGACGGTCTTGATGACCTTGATGCCGGCGGCCGGATTCTTTTCGTCCACGAGACCGAACATGCTGATGTTGCCGTCCGAATCGTTGTAGTAGACATGATTATCCTTGTCCACCACCGAGTACACGCCGTTGACGACGCGCGTCCAGTCGAGGCCGTAGGTCTTGAACACTGCGTCTTCGGCCTGCTTGATGTTCGTGTAGCGCTCGCCGAGCACCTTGTCGTGCAGCGCGGCCGGAATGACCTTGTTGCCGGGCGACGGGGCGCGTGCGACTTCCTTGAAGCCGCCGTTCGACACGTCGATATACGTCACGCCTTCGCTGGACACGCCCCACATGTAGTTCGGCGACGTCGACGCGAGCGTCATGATGTTCACCGGACCGGCGACGACGCGCGGCGCCTTGCTGATATCGACGTTGAAGAAGCCGGGCTTGACCGCATACGGAAACGCATCGCTCTGCGACGAATCGAAGTGCGTGATCGAATATTTCTCGGCGGCGAGGAACGGGTTGCGCGGCGGCTGCTTCGCTTCCAGCGCGTGCGCGGTGCCCGCAGCGAACAGCAGCGCGGTTATCGTGCTGATAGAGGTTTTTTTCATGCGTTGCTCCTTCTTCGGGTTGAATTCATATCGCGATGCGGGCAGGCATCAGAACGCCAGCGTCGCGCTTGCCATGAAACTGTTGGTGCTCTTGAGCCGGTTCGTGCTCGCGATGCTCGGCACCCAGCGCAAGCTCGCCGAAACGGGATGTTTGCCGCCCACCTTGGTGTCGTAAGTGACGATGGGACCGAGCGAGAAGTCATGTCCGACGAAGCCGTCGAGCCGATCGGCGACTGGGCCGGAGTCCTTGCCGAGCTGCTGAACGGTGCCCATCACGAGGCCTACGCCGACGCCATTGGCGAATTTCTTCAGGCCCATTAGATCGAGCGTGAAGAGCGGGGCGTTTTGATAATCGGTGGCTTGATTGCGCGTGTAGAACTGCAGTCCCGCGACGGCGTCGAATTCCAGGCCGTACTGCGGAACGAGCTTCGTGTACGCCACTTGAGGCACGAAGGTCCAGTTGTTCAGGCTCGTGTTGGCGAGCGCGTTCGGGTCGTAACGGCCGGTCGGCGCCCAGACGTTGAAGCTGAGCGCGATGTGATCGGTGCGCGAGAAGTGGTATCCCGCGACGATCGGCGTGAAGTAGAGGTCAAACAAGTTCGCGGCGCTGTCGCTGCGCGCGCCGTTCAGGCGTCCGACGGACGCGCCTGCTTTCACGTCGGTCCAGACGTAGGGCAGCGTGATGGCGGACGCGAAACTCCATCCGCCCGTGCTGCCCCACGAGCGCATCAGGGTAGCGAGCGTGAAGTCGATCTTCGCGTCGACGCCGGCAGTCGCCGTGCCGGCGATCGGCACGGAGCGGTTCGCGCCGATCGAGCCGTCGAGATAGATGTTCTCGAAGTTCACGATGGTCATCGGCTCGGGCGGCACGATGCCCGCGCTCGGGCCGACGCTCATGCCCGCGACAGGCCGGCCGAGCGCGCTTTCGGTTGCATGAGCAACGGGAATGCAGGCCGATGAGGCCGCCAGCATCAGCGCCAGAACTGATCGGCGCGCGGTAAGTCCGCGACGCGTGCCGAATTCAGATAAAACGCATTGCATTATTCCCGTTTCTGGGATTCGATTTATTTTGCTCATTGTTTGAAAAATTGGTGCGTCCAAAAGCGCCGTAATAAATGGATCCGTCTATCTATCCGCTTTGTAAATACTGCGGTAGACATTAATTGAATTTAATCGCTATTCGTAGGTGTGCGTGTTCCCGCAACGATGGATCGTTGCTGCCTGTACTTGCCGGAGAGAGTTCTTGTTCGTGCCGAATCAGCTCCGCGAACTTTGAAACGGGCGCTAATGGCGATTGAAAAAGATTAAACAGTACTCAGGTTTAGAAACAGATCTTCCGACTGCATTTGGTTGGCGACACTATCAGCGCGCACGTGCGCAGACAAGCTTTGCCGCCGGAATGACAAAGATATGCACAAAGATCAATTATTTTTTTCATTAATACGCTTTGAGAAAATCTCAGCGTGAAGTTTGCGCAAAACGAGTTCGGGGCGCACGATGCGCCCCGAGAAAAGACATGCAAACGCCTGCTTGCGAAAGCTTCAGTCGCCCGACGCTTCCCGCGCGAGCGCGAGATGCTTCGCGAAGGTCGTCGGGTCGGTATTGGTGCCGCACAGCAGCACGCCGACACGCTTGCCTTCCAGCCGCTCGCGCAACGGTCCGAGCAGGGCGGCGGTGGCGGCGGCGCATGCCGGCTCGACCGCCAGTTTGAGTTCACCGAACAACTGCAGCATGCCGTGACGCAGCTCGTTGTCCGACACGGTGACGATCTCGTCGATATGCCGCCGACATAGCTCGTAGCTGTACTGCTCGGTATGCGGCGCCATCAAAGAATCGGCGATGCCGTGCATCGCGCCCATCTTGACCGTGTGATTCGCCTCGAAGCTGCGTTTCATCGCATCCGAGCCTTCCGGTTCCACGCCGAAGACATGCAGCGACGGATTTGCGAGGCGCATCGCCGTCGATACGCCCGCGGCCAGGCCGCCGCCGCCGATCGGCAGGATCACGGCGTCGAGATCGGGCGCCTGCGACGTCCACTCGTAGCCGAGCGTCGCCGTGCCGAGCACCGTGCGATAGCCGTTGAACGGATGGATGAACACGCGTCCTTCTTCCGCTTCGACGCGCCGCACGACATCGAACGCCTCGGCGACGTTCTCCGCGAACACGACTTCCGCGCCGTAGCGCCGGCACAGCGCCACGCGCGCCGGGCTCGCGCTCTTGATGATGACGACCTTCGCGCCCACTTCCATGCGCTGCGCCGCGTACGCGACCGCCACCGCGTGATTGCCCGCCGATACGCACGTGACGCCCGCCGAACGTTCGCTGTCGGTGAGCGCGAGGATATTCGAAAACGCGCCGCGCGCCTTGAACGTGCCGCTTGCCTGCAAGAGTTCGAACTTGAACGTGACCGGCGTGCCTTCGAGCGTCGGAAAGTCGTGGCGCTCGAAGGTCGGGGTGCGCGTCACCCACGGCGTGAGCGCCATATGCTGCTCGGCGATTTCGTCGAGCGTCGGAATCGGCGTGCCGTCGATCGTATTGTCGGAATGCTGCATGGCAGTGGACATGACGTGTTGTCGATCTGGAGAGGTCAACGGGGCTGTGCTTCGACGGACATGCTGTGGATGAACTTGCCCAGGAACGCCTCGCACTGGACGAGCTGTTCGAGCGACACATACTCGTTCGCCTTGTGCGCCTGTTCGATGTTGCCCGGCCCGCAGACGATGCTCGGCACGCCCGCGTTCGCGAACAAGCCCGCTTCGGTGCCGTAGGCGACCTTGTGCTTGTCCTGATTTTGCGTGAGCGCGCGCACGAGTTGCGTGATCGCGGCCTGCTCGGTGGCGTCGAGGCCGGGCGCGGACGCGAGCTTCGTGAATTCGATCGCCGCGTTGCCGTGTTCCTTCAGCATCTTCGGCAGCAGCGTGTCATGCGCGTACGACTGGATGCGTTTGAAGATCTGATCGGGATCGATCGTCGGCAAATTGCGGAATTCGAACTCGAAGTTGCATTCGGCGGGCACGGTGTTGATCGCGTTGCCGCCTTTTATCGTGCTCGTCTGACCGGTGGTGAAGGGCACGTCGTAGAGTTCGTCGAACGGACCTTGCGCGCGAAACTCGTCGACGAGATCGCGGATGTGGCAGATGAGCCGCGCTGCGTACTCGATCGCGTTCAGGCCCTTCGGCGTCAGCGACGAATGCGCCGCGAAGCCGCGCACGCAGCAGTGATAGGTGTTGATGCCTTTGTGCGCGATGATCGGGCGCATCGATGTCGGTTCGCCGACGATGCAGCCACCGGGTTTGAGGCCGCGCTTTTTCAGGTCGGCGATCATCAGCGGCGCGCCGGCGCAGCCGACTTCTTCGTCGTAGGAAAGCGCGAAGTGGATGGGTTTCGCGAGCTTCGTCGCCTGCATCTTCGGCAGCATGGCGAGCGCGGCGCCGATGAAGCCTTTCATGTCACACGAGCCGCGGCCGTAGAGCAGGCCGTCGCGCACTTCGGGCTTGAACGGATCGCTCTGCCAGTCCTGACCGTCGACCGGAACGACATCGGTGTGACCCGACAGCACGATGCCGCCGTCGGTTTGGCCGTCGTGCGCCGGGACCGTGGCGAAGAGATTCGCCCACTGGCCGCGCGGATCGTTGGTGATGGTCGCTTCGATGCCCGCTTTTCGCAGTTCGTCGCGTACCGTTTCGATCAGGCCGAGATTCGGATTGCGGCTTACGGTATCGATGGATACGAGCCGTTCGATCCACGGCAGGGAAATGGGCGTTTCGGTTCTGGATTGAGCTTCGAGATTCGCCGTGTCAGCGATCTGTGACATATTTTTGCTCCTGCGGGTAGGGTTTGATCATAGCCCAAAAGAATGATGCTGGCCGTAGGGGGCTTTTTGGTTTTTGAGTTTTGGGGCTTTTGAGCTTTGGCGCTTTGGGGTTGTCGCCGGATCCCGTTTTCGCGTCGGTCTATTAGCACTGCCCCTGTGCGGGGCGGCAGTCACTTTCTTTGCTGCTGCAAAGAAAGCAACTGTATTGAGCGTCAAGGGTTGAGTTGGTAAGGATCATGGGTTTGGGGGATTCCAAGTTGTGCCGTCGCGCATCATGGCGTTGAGCTGGGTGAGCATCTTGCGCATTGCTGCGACGAATGCGACTTTGGTCTTTTTGCCTCTGGCGCGCAGGCGGTCGCAAAACGCCTTGATGTGCGCGTTGGATCGCTGGGCGGC